>JBDRDO010000001.1:0-2655 GCA_043820655.1 Candidatus Iainarchaeum sp.
CCTCAACATCCCTGACCTTTTTCACAACGCCTTTGCCCTTGGGCATGCCCTTTACATAGCCCTGCAGAATCAAATCCCATCCGTGCGGCATCAATTCCCAGTGTGTTGCACTGAATGTCTTCTTAAACACAAGCAAATCCACGGCGAAATCCTCTTCCCGTGAACTCATAAACCCGAGCCCGAAATCAACAAACACCAATTTTTCATTTTTTTTGTTTTCCCCTTTCGGCACAATGATGTTGCTCGTGGTCAGATCCCCGTGCACCAATCCTCCGCTGTGCAGCTTCGCAATGTTTTTGCCAACCTCCCTGCACAGTGAAATATTTTTTTTGTTTAGCTTATCCCGCAGTTTCACGCCCTCAACAAATTCCATTGTAATTGCCGCACCTGCCCTGTCAATTTTGTAAATAATTGGCGTGCGAACGCCCAGACATTTCGCGCGGTGCAGAAGCAGGCACTCCTCTTTAGTCCGCAGCCTCCTGATGCGCGAATCAAGCTGTTCATTCCTGTAGCCCTTCACAACCCTTTCCTTCACAAGCGCGCGCTTCCCGAGGTAATCCGCACGGTAAAGCTCGGCTTCCGCGCCCTTTGCAATGATTTGTGTTTTCATCCCAAACACCCCGCGCCCCTTGAACTGATTTGCTTTTGCATATGCCCAGCCCCAAATTTGCACGCAATCACAATTACGCACAATAAGAATTAAGGGTATCAATAAAGTAATCCGCCCCGTCTCCAGCCCCCGCGGCGGCATCAACATATGCATTATTCTCGCCTATGCCAAAGCTTGCCGCCTCCCCTGAATAATCGCGCATAAGTATGTTCAAATTCTCAAGCGCAAGCGCGGACTTTGATTTCACACCCTCAAACAATGAAACAGCCTCCTTCAGGCCTCCACTCTCTGAACAATCAGGCGCGCTGAAATTAACCCTTTCCATAAGCCCCTCAGCCTCCGTTAAATCCTGTTCAATATCCGCAAAAATCAGCCTTGCATCAATAAGCAGTTTCAGCGCATTGCCCTGCGCGGAATTATCAATGCCGGAACGGAATTCCTTAAGTGCGGCCCTGTATTCTGAAATTTCCTGTGCATTGCCGGGCACCATTGCCCCGCTTGCAGCATACTTTAAATTCACCGCCTCAAATTCCGCAAACTTCGCAGGCACTCCCGCGCCGCTGAAAAACAGCAAATAAACCGCGCCCGCAAGCACGGCAAGTAAAAAAACCGCAATCACAAGTTTTTTCTTTGCACCCATGTTTTCACCGCTAAACTAACACTTTTTGTTTATTTAATCATTCCTGTCGCGCTAAAATTCAACCTTAACATCAACTTTATTTTCCTGCCCTTTTCCAACAGAAACTTCAAATTCCTTAACATTCATTGTCTTCATTATTTCCATGCGCACCTTTTCATCAGCAAGCATCTTCCCCAGCGCGGCATCCTTAACCATAACTGAAACCTTTCCCACTTCCGAATTAAGCGCGACATTCTCCCTTGACTTTTCCTTCCTCACTTCCGCAATAACATTGCACATCAGCCTGCCAATCTCCTCCGCCTTTGCATCAATCAATTTTTCATCCGCTGAAGGCCATTCCTCCAAATGCACGCTCTTTAGTTTGCCCTTAAAAACCTCCCTGTAAATCTCCTCGGTAATGTGCGGCATGAAAGGCGCGAGCATCTTCACAACTTCCATGAGTGTGCCGTAAAGCACTGCCTGAGATGCCTTCTTCTCATTTGCACTGCCCTCATACGCGCGCCATTTGGCAATCTCAATATAATAATCCGCAAATTCAAGCCAGAAGAAGTTCCTTATTGCATGCTGTGCCCTGCTGAACTCATACTTCTCAAGCGCGTTTGTTGCATCCTTTATTACGGAATTCAGCCTGCTTAAAATCCACTTATCCGAGGGCATAAGCTCAAGTTTTTTCAGCGCGGCATTGCCCGCATCCCCTGCCTTAACCCCTTTTGCAACCCCCTGCACAAACCTTCCCGCATTGTGCAGTTTTGCCATAAACTTCCTTCCCGCAACCATCTCCTTCTCCTGGAACGGAATATCCTCTCCAAGCGTGCCTGCACAGGACCAGTACCTCAAAATATCTGTGCTGTACTTGTTAATCATCTCAACAGGCTCAACAGTATTTCCCGTGCTTTTTGACATCTTCCTTCCCTTGGGGTCAAGCGCATGCCCGCTAATCATCATATCCTTCCACGGTATTTTTCCCTCGTGAATGTGCGCCTTCACAATCGTATAAAATGCCCACAGATTAATTATGTCATGTGCCTGCGGCCTCAGCCCCATTGGGAACAGCTTCTTGAACTTCCCCGCATCCTCTTTCCATCCTGTTGCAATTTCAGGGGTTAATGAGGATGTAAACCATGTGTCAAACACATCCTCCTCGGGCGTAAATTCATTACTTCCGCATTTGCAATTCCCATTAGGCTTCTGCGCAAGCGGGTCAACAGGCAATTGCTTCTCATCCGCAACCTTCACAGTGCCGCACTTCTTGCAGTACCAAACAGGAATCGGAATCCCGAAAAACCTCTGCCTTGAAACACACCAGTCCCACTTCAAACCCTTAACCCAGTGGTTGTACCTCACGCGCATATGTTCGGGATGCCACTTAACCTCTTCCCCGCGCGCAAGCAAATCCTTTTTCAGA
>JBDRDO010000002.1:0-12175 GCA_043820655.1 Candidatus Iainarchaeum sp.
TGCAAGGTGCGGCGGAAGATTATAGGGCACGCTGTCACAGGAAGTGGGGGAATTCACAAGCGCGTTTGCCTTTGACATTACGCGCGTTGAGATTTCCTGCGCCTCCTTCTGCTTCATGACATCGGCAAGGCTTGTTGTGAAGAAGGCAACTATTGCGAAGATTGCCACAACAAGTATGAGAAGGTTGAGCTTGCTGAGTATGAAGCCTAGCATTCAGCTGTTCACCCGCCTGTAGGCGCATACATAGGGGTTGTCATTTGCAAGGCTGAAGGCATTGACAAGGGAATACTGGCCCTGCTGAATGCTGTTTGCCATCCAGTCCTGAAGCTCCCAGCCCGTGCGTTCCTCACAGGGGGATTGCGTGAAGAACTGGGTTAAAGGGCTTATCCTCAGGCAGGATATATTGCTGTAATCCGGGCTTGTAAAAATCAGCAAAGTGCAGCTCCTTTGCGAGCCGCCGCAGTAATATGCGCAGGTCTGCTTTGAATCAGTGTCCTTTATGCACAGCCTTGAGGCATTGGGGTCGCTTGCATAACTGCAGCTCGGGCTTTCCGAAGGGCGGAAGCATGAGGGCATTGTGAATGAGACATTTGCCTTGCCCCTGCCCTTTGCAACGGTTTCTATTGCGGTTTTAATCTGCTCCATCTGGCTCCCCATCTCACCTTTGCACTGCTCCTGCATAAGGAACTGTGTTGCCCCAAGGCCTGCCGCAATTACGAAGGTCATTACAATTACAGCCACCAGCAGTTCAAACGGCGCGGATTCCTGTCCTCGCGAGTCGGGCATAAACATCATAGGAGAAACTGCGATGATGTATTTAAACCTTGTGAGTGCCTGCGCAAAGCGCGCGGCTACTGCGTTTCGGGAAGGCGCGAAACAATGTCCTGCGAGTGCTTGAACATGGGCTTTATCAGTGCGATTAAAAGCAGTGCCGCGATTGCGAAAATTATAAGCAGGTAAACGGAGCTCCACTCCCCCTGCCCGCGGTCGTCAAGACCGAATATGTCTTTGTGCATGTGCAATATAAAAAGGAAAAGAAGTATTTAATTGTTGTGCTTGCCTTAAACGTTCTCAACAACCACGACAACACACACTGTTCTCTGACTGTCCGAGTTGGGGTCAAAATTGCAGTTGTCGAGATCCCACTCATATTGATAAAGCCCGACTGTATCCCCAATCAGTTCCTCATGGTCGCAGAGAACCTGCAGTTTTGTCGCCAGACCTGAAGTGCCTGTGTAGCGTATTATTGTTCCCTCATTGTCAAGGTCAAAACGGCTTGCGGGAACATCCCCCATAAGAACGCAGACCTGATCCTCACCGATTGTTCCTGTCGAGTCCGCAATATTCCTTGAGAAAAGCGTGTCTCCGTTTTCCCAGGTTACTGTCTGTGTTTTTTCGGGAATGCCAAGGCTGTTTACAAGGCTGCTCACTTTTGTGGCGGCCTGCTCCGAGGGCTTGCCCTGCTGGAAGGTCCCTATCCCTGAAAGAACCTGTAAAAGAATTGTAAGAATTACTATCGCAACAACAGCGGCAATCAGCAGTTTGAAAACACTGAATGCCTGCCCTTTTTCGCTTTTGAAATTCATACTCATACCCTCACCAAATATTCCTGTCGAAAATCAATCACTAATAGATTGCTTTAACCCATATTTAAATGTTGTGCTTTTGGAAGGCGAACATGCGGACGCGGAGGAAGAACACGCTTATTCCTCAATGTCCTTCCCGAATGAAACAGTGCAGTGCACCGGGCAGGATTTGTTTTTGGAAAGCGGGTCCCCGCCTGTCCTGCACTGTATGTAAACATCCGCCTTTATGCGCTGATTTACTTCAATGAGATAGGATGTGCTTGTGAAGGCCGAACCTGCGGAATCAATCAATGCGCAGTCCTCCTTAAGCCCCATTATTTTTTCAAGTGCATCCGAGGAGAATGCCGATCCAGATTCAAAAACAACATCCTTTATTGCGAATGTACTGCCGTTGGGCTGGGATGACGCTGTTTCAAGCCCGGCGTAAAAGCGGTGCATGCTTATCCTGCTTTCCTCCCCCCTAAAATACTGGATTGCGCTCACTATTATTATCAGTACAAGCAGTGCGATAATTGCACCGATAAGCATGCGGAAGCCCTCAAACATCACCCCGCGCTCGGTAAGCGCGCGGGCTCTTTTCCCTGCTGTTTCAGCCACCCATGAATCCCCCCACAAGCATGTTTGAAACTATTATTGATGCAACGAAAACCGCAAGTGCAACAGGGAGTGAGCGCGCAATATTGATGCGCACCATTATGTCATTATCCTCCTCAATCTTTGTTGTGAAGTAGCCCATTATTATAACAAGCTCAATTATGTAAATTGCAACAATTATTATGAATTGTGTGGGGGTGGCCATTGTCGCTATTGCGGAAGGGTCAATGAATGAGGAAACGCTTGCCCCTGAAAAGTTTGAGGCAATGCCGCTTACGCCGAGTTCGGTTAAATCCGGGCCTGATGAGGATTCAACAAAGCTTGAGGCCGCAATTGAGGAAAGCGTCATTATTACTATTTTCTGCAGGCTTGTTGTTATTCCCAGAACAACGGGGGCAATGAATATTGTCATTGTGCGCATCATTCCTGTTATGTCGCTTACAAGCACCTTAAGGTTTTGAGAAACCTTTTGTGAATTGCTCAGCTGTATGCTCAGGGAAATCATTGTGCGCGCGGCAACATTAACCCCCAACTGCACGCTGTCCACTAAAAGCCGCATTGAGCCGCGGATTATTGCGCTTGGGCTGTCACGCAGTGAGCCGTAATTAGGGTCAAAGACCGCGCTTTCCAAAGGCATTGCCAGAAGGGAGATATTGTCAACTGTCCTGCCAAAAATTCGCTCAGAGATTTTTAGTTTCGGCAAAAAAGTTCTGGTGTGCTTCAATGCCTCCTCCACAGGCTTGTTCTCGCCCATCCGCGATGCCAGAACATACAGTGAATCCTTGAACTCGCTTTCCATTATTGCAACATCCTCCTGAACGCGGCGCTTCTCTATGTTAGGGTAGTAAAGGGCGATGAATGAAAGTATGCCGAATGTAAGGAGCAGGCCGAACACAAGATTGTACGGGGCGATGTCATTCTCCGCTTTCATGAAATATGTTGTGCGTTCGCTAAGCACAAGTGTTTCCGCCTCTTCAGGAGGCCTGCCCTGGCTGCGCAGTTCATTGTAGCGTATGCCTGTGCTGTCGGGAGCGTAATAATTGGGGTTCTTTCCATCTGAACTGAGGACTTCCTGTTCGGTGCGGTCATAACTCAGAATTTGCTGCGCACCCTCTTCAAGGAGGAAGCGCGGCGGCAGGCCCTGATTTGAAAGGAGCAGCGAGGTTCCGACACCGGCAATAAGCACAACAATAAGCACAAGCGTTATGCTAAGGTTCAGTTTCCCGAGGCGCATTGTTCCCTTAGGGGGGAGCCCGGGGAAACTGTCGGGAATTTTCGGGGATTCGTAAGTCGGGGGGCGCTGGCGGATTAGGTTTATTGCGAATGCGATTGTTACCGCGGGAATTAAAATATTGTAAATAAGGGCAAGAACAATCGGGTTTGCCAAAGGCGCGCCTGAAAAGGACGAACCCACAGGGAGAATAATTATGAGGATAAGCGGGAGCAAAACCCCGATGTAGAAAAGCATTATGCTCGGCTGTGACAAGTCGCGCGCGTACTGCTCCATCTTTGCCTTTATGCTGTCAAGCACCTCCGCCATTGTGTTGTCAAGAAGCGCGTAGCGCTTTGCCTCGGTGTCCTCAATTACAGATGCACGCACCATCATCAATGCGCGCTTGAACTCCTCGCTGAACGAGCCCCACCTGTATGCCAGTGCATCAAGCGCCTCGGAAAGTGTAGTATGAACGCCGAGCTGGACTTCCCAGATTAAATTGCGCAAATCATCCGCAATTTTCCCGCGGCCGTGCTTTGCCGCAAATTCAATCGCCTTCTCCAGATTGGGGACAAGCTTCATTGACATAACCATATACCCGAGAATTTCGGGAACGTAAGTAAGGGCCCTTACCTTTTCAACATTCGCCGCCTTTATCGGATAGGTCTGCACATAATTTGTGAGGTAAAGGGCAATGATTAGAAACGGGGCAAAAAGGTAAACAGGGGTAAGGAATGGCATGCCGCTTGTGACAGCGTCAACTATGCCCTTTACAGGGGAGAAGTAAAGGAGCATGCCTGTTGCAAGGCCGATTACAAGTGAAACAAGAAGCGTGAATTTTGACGCCGCTGAAAATTCCTCCGCAGTTAAGTCCCAGTTCAGGAACTCAACCGCCTCCTTATTCTGCTCGTTGAACTTTCCGCCATTCCCAAGGGAGGGCATTGCCTTGTTTACGCCCCTGCAGAAGCGCACAAATGAATTAACCGTTTTCCTGACAAGCGTTGTTTCCGAAACCTCAAACACGCGCTCCCTTACGGGAATTTCCCCGTAAAGTTCTCCGGGGGAGGGGCCATATTCTTCGGCCTCCCTTACAGGATTTCTCCCTCTGCGCGGCATTTCCTAACCCTTCCTCTCAAGCAGGCGCTTAACTAAGTAGTTGCGCGCCCAGTTTTTCCATTCCCCAAGTGCCTCGCTGTAATCAACACTGCCGTGTTCCCTTAACTGCTGTTCCTTCAGTAGCATCAGCTTGTTGTTTGCAAACACGGAATTTTCCGCCTCAAGAAGCACGGGGAGGTTGTGCTCGTTCTTTAACTTAACAAGGAACTCCTTTGAGGATGCGTTCATTCTTATGTTCTGCCACATATGCTCCATTGAGAGGCCTGAAAAACTGCTTATCTTTGAAAATATGTCAGACTCCTTGAGGTTGTCCTCAAGCAAATCAATATTGTCCTTCTTTGCGTCATAGTTCATTAAATCCAAAAGGCCGCCCTCCCTTTCGGGGTCCTCAATCCAGTGCTTCTTTACTTCCGTGACCTGAACAACACGCCTGTGCCTTTCCAACGAGCCCTGGAATCTTATGGGGCGCGCAACAACAACAACGTCAGTCGCCTTAAAGGAGGTATTAGGCACGCCCAAATCATTTACAACTCTGTCCCATACGCTGTACGCCGAGTCACCGTGAATTGTTCCCATTACAATATTTCCCGCGGCACCTATGCGCATTGCCTCATACAAAACCTTTGCCTCCTTGCTCCTAACCTCTCCCAGTATAAGTGCCGAATCACCCAGACGCAGTGCTGTGCGGAGTGAATCTTCAGGGGAAACTTCAGAAGTTGATTTTGCCCCGCCTATGGGGGAGCGTGTTTTGAGGCGCTGGATATTGAAGCCTATATTTTTCATATACGGCACGGGAAGTTCCATTGTGTCCTCCTGCACAATTATGCGCGCGCTCTGCAATATCTCAAGCGCCAGCGCGCCCATTAAGGATGTTTTACCCGAGCCGCGCGAGCCTGTTACAAGCATGGTTGTCTGCGAATCAATGAAGAATGAAAGCAGTCCCGCCGCCAAGGGAGAGAGGAACTTCACATCAATAAACTGCGGCAGAGTCCAGGGGGTTATTTTGTGCAGGCGGAATGCGAATGCAGTTCCGTCGGGAGCGAGCGGCCTGCCGATTGCCGCAACCCTTGTTTCAAGGTCAGGCAAATCAAAATCAAGCACAGGGTGTGCCTCATCAAAAGGGCGGCCTGACATTGCACGCATCTTGCTTGACATTGCATCGGCTTCATCCTGCGTGTAGACAATATTTGTCTGGCACTGGCCGAAGTCGGAGTGCACAACATACAAAGGTTTTTGCCCTATGGGGGAGTCAATGTAAATGTCAGTTAATTTCCTGTCCGAAAGGAGAATTTCAAGGATGCCGTAGCCCACTGTGTAGCGCGCTACAATTTCGCTTAATTCAATTACCTCGTCCTTGTCAAGCTTTATTGATGCGCCCTTCGCAATGTCACGGATTGTTGACTGATACACGCGTTCAAAGTAGCGGCGGCTGTGCGCGATTTCACTTAAACTTGTTTTGCCCGGGCGGTATGACGCAACCATTTCCCTTGTTTTTGTGAGGATAAAATATTTATCAGGGGGCAGTGAATACTCCGGCGGGTTTATGAAGTAAAGCACCTCGGGCTTATTAGGATGCCTGAATATCTGCACAGGGGAATCCTTTACCATGTATTCATCCAAAAGCTCAAGCTGTTCCATTTCCTTGAACATTAATCGCGAGCCGATGAAACTTGGCTTTACATCAACATCAAAAAAGCTCCTGTAAAGTTCCGCTGTTTCGGGAATTTCCTTGAGGTTTGAAAGTATAACCTTTGCCTTTGTAATCAGTTCTGTTTTTTCAAATTCATTTTTTATGTAAGTCAGGGTTTTCAGGTATACATCTGAATAGGTTGAGGAATCCGCGCTTTTTGAGATTGAGCGTTCGCGCACCACGGCCTGTAAAAGTTCAACATATGCCGCTATGGGGTCAAACATTATCAGATCGTGCGTGACGCGCACGATTGTGTTGTGCCTTTCCCCAAACGGCTTTTCCCCCTCCTTTGCAACATCCCCGAGATATTTCCTCCCCCATACTGTTTCCGCATCAAACTTCTGCGCAAGCTGCGCGAGTTCGGAAAGCATTTTGGTTTGTTCCTCACCGTAAACGCGCTCGTAAACCTCGGCAAGAACTGTAATGTCTGCCTCAACCTCCTGAAGGATTCGCATTGCGTGATAGCGGCATGCCTTGTCATCTGAAATGCTTGAACTGTAAATACAATCGCGGCAGTCAACAATTAAGTGGCGCTTTCCGCCCTCGTCCTTAACAGCGTAAGGCCCTACTTCAAATCCGCCAATTTTCATTGTGAACCAGCCTCGTATTTATGGGCTGCTGACGCTATTCGGGCTGTTGCCCGAATGCGCGCATTTTGCCCGCAGGCAAAATAGCGAAGCAGCCCGACGTACAGATCACGCGCGGATCTGTCCGCGCCTTCAAAGCCGCCTATCTTCATCGCAAAGCCCCCTTAAAACAGCCGCCAATTTTCATGTCGTATCACTACCAAGGAACGCGCAAAAAGTTCCGTTAGAAATAGGTTTACCTTATTATTATAGTTTATCTTTAAATGAAACAGAAGTATGGGGTGCGGGTTTGCTATTCCGCCAGTTTTTTCCTGAAGAAGTTTTTTAAGGGCTTGTAACCTCTTGCCTCCGCGGCGCCATTGGTTATTTTTTTCATTCTTTGTTGAATATTTTCTTTTGCAGTTTCCTTTAATCGAGCCAGTTCTTTTTCTTCAGATTCCTTCAGCTCGCCAGATTCCCATTTTTCGTACAGCGACTTTCCCCTTGCCGTTTTTGAAACTTCCCTGTATAAAGTCGGGGTCTGGAACCACCTGTTTTTTTCGGGGCGCATAATGTGAACTGCCTTGTACCCCAAACGCTTTGCCTCTGCCTCTATCACGGAACAAACAAAATTTGCCATGGGCATTTTTGCCTCCTTTTCAAAAGCTCTTATATCACTTGATACGCCGGTCCATCCTTGCAACGCCTTTACCACCACCGTATTTTCCTTAAATGCAATCCTGCCGTCGAAAAGATATACCCCTTCCTTTTTTTTGGGATCATAATATGAAACCGTAATTGAGTAGGGCGACTCCCAAATACTCCCCTTAAGGTCAACCAAATATGTTCTGCCGTTAATTTTGTAAAAATGGCTCCTGAAATTCCTCAGGAACTTTTTTCCGTGCTGCCAGAAGTTAGGCTTCACATCTCTAAGCGGCATGTTCAGCACGCTTTTTGTTTTCCTAGGGACCCTGAAGCGGTTCTTGAATTTAGGAACAGGCAAGGGCATAAACAAGATTAATTTCCAAAATTATTAAACCTTCCGCAGGGGCACAAGCAAAGGTTTAAAACAAAGAGCACCGCATAATTAAAGCATGGCAGACTGGTATGCGATTGACGCGATTTCGGAATCCTTTGACAGGGTTAAGGAGTTCTTTAAAGGCCCCGGCCTGTTTAAGAAATGGATTAAGCTTGCGATACTTTCGTTTATTGTCACTGTCTTCGGAAGTGAGGGCGGAGGAGGAAACGGAAATATACAAATGCCGTCGGACAGCACCGGAAGCTCGGGAATGGCACCCGCACTGCAGGAGATGATGAACCAGCTTGCGGCAATACCGTGGGATTTTATTGCGGTAATTGCATTTGTTGTTATCATAATTATATTTGTGCTTGGGATTATATGCACACTTATAAGGAACGCGTTTTTCTTTCCCCTGCTTGAAAGCATCGAAAGCGGAAACGTGAAAATTTTCGGCTATGTGGGGCAGTTCTTCGGGCTTGCGATTTCACTGACTTTGTTTGACATTGCAATCATGGTTTTGTTCCTGCCCTTCAGTATTGCGCTGATTATTGCTGGAATCGGGCTGATGGGAATGTTCTTCTCCGCAATGGGAATAAACCTTCAGGCGGCGTTTGCGGGAAGCGCACTGCTCTCGGGTTTCTTTGCTTTCGCATCAAACCCAGCTGTGCTTGTTGTTGCCGGGCTGTTTGGTTTTGCAGGAGTTGTGCTCGGTGCAATAGTTAATTTCATAAAGAAGCAGTTCTCGGAGTACTTAATGTACACAAAGGGAATGAGCGCATGGACTGCATTTAAGGAGAGCGCACGGCTTGTGAAGGGGAACATTGTGCAGTCGCTGCTCGTGATTCTGATTAAGATTGTGCTTGGCATTGTTATAGGAATTTTGGTTGCGATTGCGGTCATAATAATGCTGATTCCGCTGGCAATACTTGCGCTTATTGCAATTGCGATTGTGGGGGCAGTGCCTGTGCTGGCGATTCCCATGGTGCTGATTGCAATAGTGGCGATTTTAATACTTGTGCTTGTGCTAAGTGTTTTGCTCCTGCCGATAAGGGTTTTCTTTTACTACTATGATCTGAATGTGCTCGGGAAGTTCCTCGGCGCGAAAGGCGGGAAAGTGATTAAGATTGCCGAAGGGGCAAAAGGGAAGTTTGCCGCAGGGCAGAAGTAATGCTGCGGCGCCCGCACAGGGCGGCGGCACGCCTGCGGAAAGGTTCGGACCCGAGATGAAGTCCGCGATTAAATTCGTTGCGGGAATTGCAATTCTGTTTTTTGTTCTGCACACGGCGGTGCTTTTTGTTTTTGGGCTTGAACTTATTGAATTCTTCTTTGCCCAACTTTCTGTTTTTGTTGTTTCCCTTTTTGGCGTGCACGGAACCGTGCAGGCGGGCGAGCCTGTTTTGATTTTTTTGCAGGGTGCGGAACTGCCGATTTCAATTTCATATCTGTGCACGGGTTTGCTTGAACTTGTTGTTATTGTTTCCGCTGTGCTTGCATCATTCGGAATAGAACCGCGGAAAAGAATTATAGGTGCTGTGCTCGCGGCATTTGTAACTGTGCTGTTTAATCTTGTGCGCATCTCAGCGAGCATGCTGTTGGTTGTTTTTTTCGGACTGGGAATTGCGGAACTGGGGCATGAAATTCTGTTCCGCGCATTTTTGTTTCTGACAATCGCGGGGTATTATGCGCTGTGGTTTGCGTGGGCAACAGGGCAAAGCGTGAATGAAATTAAGCAAGCCTTGCTTTCGCCTTTTCAAAGGCATCCTCATTAACAATTGCAGCCGGCTTATTTCCGGAGAAGAAATCAATCAGATTCTGCGCGGAGAGTTCCGCCATTGCATCGCGCGCCTCAACTGTTGCGCTCCCTAAGTGCGGCGCCATGACAACATTGTCAAGCGCGCGCAGTTCCGCGGGAATGTCGGGCTCGTTTTCGTAAACATCCAGGGCGGCGCCGAAAATTTTCTTTTCCTTCAGCGCGGCAATCAGTGCCTGCTCATCAACAACAGGTCCGCGCGCCATGTTCAAAAGGCAGGCAGTGCTTTTCATCAGTTCCAATTGCGCTGTGCTAATCATGTGCTTTGTTTCATCAATAAGCGGGACATGCAATGAGACAAAATCACTCTGTTTCAGGAGTTCATCAAGCTCAACAAATTCCACACCGAGTTCCTGCTCCGCGGCTTCCTGCCTTACGGCATCACTGTAAATTATTTTCATTCCGAATCCGTTTTTCGCGCGCTTTGCAACTTCCTTTCCGATTCTTCCGAGGCCTACAATGCCCAAAGTTTTTCCGTGCACATCATAGCCGAGCATGTATTCGGGCTCCCAGCCCCTGAATTCATTCGCGCGGCAGACCCTGTCCCCCTCCGCAACCCTGCGCGCAACAGCGAGCAAAAGCGCAAGCGTGAAGTCCGCTGTTGTATCATCCAAAACACCAGGGGTGTTTGTTACAACAATGCCCTTTTCAGTTGCTGCGGGAATGTCAATGTTGTTGAAGCCAACCGCAAAATTTGAAACAATTTTCAGGTTTGGCTCTGCCGCCAAAACATCGGCATCAATTTTGTCTGTAAGAATGCAAAGCAGGGCATCCTTGCCCTTAATGCGCGCAATTAGCTCTTCCTTTGAAAGCACGCGCTTTTCCCCGTTTTGTTCAACCTCAAAGTGCGCGGAAAGCATTTCAGTGCCCTTTGCGGGAATCGGCTGTGAAATGAAAAGTTTGGGCTTCATCAGGCTCACCTTACAAAAAGTTGGCAGGTAGTTCTTTTTAAGGTTGCGGCGCGGAAGCGGAAATGTTCCCGTGCATTTGAACGCACGGGCAGGAACCAATATATACCCCTTTGGCGTTTATAGTACACGGGTGTTTGCACGGGAAAAGGAAAGTTTTTTGTTTTGGGCGCGGTTTTGCTTGCGGTGCTGTTATTTGCGGGCGCGGCATGCGCGGATGCGCTTTCCACAGGCGTTGCGGCGAACGGCGACGTAACGGTGCAGAACGGCGAGTTCAAGGCGGTGTTCTACCGGAGCCATGGCGGGCAGTTGGGCGCGCTTTACGATTTGGGAAACGACCCGGCAAAGGATATTGCGGCATACCTCGGGCAATGGTCGTCCAATGTCGGGGGCAAAACCAGCTACAACAGCAATGACCCCGCGGCAAGGCTGGTGCTTGAGGAGAGCATAGGCGCAAGGGCGAAGGTTGCGCAGGGCGGCGGGTTTTACCTGAGCGGAAATTATAACGACCTTAACTCGGATTCCACATTCACAGTTTATCCCGGAAACTCGGGGAACCCGTGGAAAATTTATATGCAGCACGCATTCACGAACGTGGGCACCACGGGCGGCGCGGATTACACGACAGTTATAAATTTCCTTGGCGTGGTTTTGGGGGCGACGTACGGAAAATATACGGACAATGATGACACAACGCCCGATGAGGATGACTGGTGGTTCCAGATAACGAGGGATGATATTTCCCCGCCGAAAAAGAACACATCGGTTTCGCTCGGATATTATAATGCGGGGATGTACAACAACGAATGGAACCCTTCAAGCTGGAAAAGCCAGACGACTTCGTCATACTGGGTCGGGAACCTGAACCCCGATCCCGTTGCGGGGCAGGCATATGCCATCGCCTCACTGATGATAATAGGTGACGAGGGCACAACAGGCGCGGGGGGGGATGAGACTTGGCTTGACGCTGTTTACCTTGATTACAGGACGCCCGCCAATCCCGCGGTTTACACAGGCACATCGCAGGGCTTTGAGTACAATGTCGGCGCATATAGATTCACGGCAAGCGGGAACAAATCGGATTTCATAATTTTCACAACAGTGGGCGGCACTGCAGTAAGCAGGTACAGGCCCAATTTTGAGATACACAATTACACCGCCGCAGCGAAGCCGCTGCTGAAGTACAACGGCATTGAGCAAACAGAGGGCATCGATTACATTGCGGGCGTGAACACCGCGGAGGATTATGCGGTTATCGTGTGGCTGCACGACATAATTTCGCCGGCAAGCGGGCACTTTGAGATTGCGGAAAGCTTTGCGGGCGGGATGTGCAATTCAGGGCAAACCCAACAGTGCGGAACAACAGATGTCGGGGAGTGCGAGTACGGAACAATGGCATGCACCGACGGCTCGTGGGGCGCATGCATGGGCGAGGTTGGACCTGTTTCGGAAACATGCGACGGAAAGGACAATGATTGTGACGGCGCGATTGACAACGGGGCCTGCATGTGCGCCGACGGCACGGAATGGGGCGCATGCTCGGCCTCAAAGCCGCTGTACTGCTCAGACGGAGACTTGATTGACAACTGCGTGCAGTGCAACTGCCCCGCGGACAAGCCGGCGTGCGACCAGCAGAGCGGTTCCTGCCTCAAGACATGCTATGACGGCACT
>JBDRDO010000003.1:0-10834 GCA_043820655.1 Candidatus Iainarchaeum sp.
GGGCAGTTTGCAGGTGCGGAATCCCCTATGTAAGGGTCACCGCAGATTTCACATCTCCATAGTTTAGCCATAATATCGCCTCCTTTTTTCCCCACATTTCCCAATTTAACATTCTGCGCAGTCATCCTTAAAACACAAACATGCGGGTTCGTAATACGCACGGGCATGCCTGCATGAAGGGCATTCCTCCGGCGGCTCGGTGCCTTTGTGAATGTAGCCGCACTTGCCGCACTTCCAGGTTATTGGCTTTTCGCGCCTGTATACTGTTCCGTTCTGCACCATCTCAAGGAGCTTTTTGTAGCGCGCCTCGTGGTGCGCCTCAACTTCGGAAACCTCAGTGAAGAGCTTTTCCGCCTCTGCATTGCCCTCCTCCTTTGCGTCCTTCGCAAACTGCGGGTACATTTCACTTGTTTCGTAATGCTCCCCCTCTATCGCAGTCTTAAGGTTTGCCTCTGTGTTGCCCTGGCCATTGAGCAGCCTGAACTCGTCCTTTGCGTGCTGCATTTCATTCAGCGCGGTTTCCTCGAAAATATTCGCAATGTAATGCAGGTTCTCACTGCGCGCCACCTTTGCGAAGTAATCATATTTGTTCCTTGCCTGGCTCTCGCCCGCAAATGCCGCTGCAAGGTTCTTTTTTGTCTTTTCCATAAAACGCCCCCTTTTAGGTCAATAAGTAAATAATTTACCAAAATATTTAAATATTAGTTGGTATATTTACTAATTAGTGCGAATTACGCATAATTAAGTTAAATTATTGGAATTTAATTATAAAAATGGTGAGGTTTATGGCTGATGAGAAAGATTTGAAAATTGTGGAAATGCTTATGGAGAACGCGCGCACGCCGTTCACAAAAATTGCAAAGGAATTGGGGGTTAGTGAATCCCTCATACGCAAAAGGGTAAAGAAGCTTGAGGACCGCGGGGTAATAAAGAAATACGCGGCAATTGCGGACAACAGAAAAATAGGGTTTGATGTTGACGCGCTTATAGGGATTGATGTCGAGCCGGAGCGCTATCTCGAGGCAGTTGAAAAGCTTAAGGCACTTCAGGGGATTAAGTCAATTGCAACATCCTCGGGAGACCACGGAATAATGATAGAGGTCTGGAAAAAGGACATGGCGGAACTGAGGAAGTTTGTTTCCGAGGATATTGAGTCAATAATCGGAGTAACAAGGGTTTGCCCCGCAATCCTGCTTGAGAAGATTAAGGGCTGTTAAGGGCGCGCATGCTTTATATTGCTTTTCCAGCCCAATAATCTGCATGGCAAACAGGAAAATTTCGGTTATTGGTGCGGGGAATGTCGGCGCCACTACTGCGCATATACTGCTGAGCAAGCATCTCGGGGATGTTGTGCTTGTTGATATTGCGGAGGGCATTGCAAAGGGCAAGGCGCTTGATTTGCTGCACGGAACGCCGATAGATGAAATACACTGCCATATCCACGGCACCGCGGACATGGCTGAAACAAAGGGTTCGGATGTTGTTGTTATTACTGCGGGTTTGGCAAGGAAGCCTGGCATGACGCGCGAGGAACTTCTGGAGAAAAATGCCGCGATTGTGGGCGGAATTGCGGAAAAGGCGGCACAGGTTTCCCCGAAGGCGGTTTTTATTGTCGCAACAAACCCGCTTGATGTTATGACATGGCTTTCGCTTAAAAAAAGCAAATTTCCCCGCGAACGCGTTTTGGGAATGGCGGGCGTGCTTGACAGCGCGAGAATGGTTAAGTTAATTTCAGGGGAATTGAGGGTGCCGCACTCGGAGGTTAAGGCAATGGTGCTGGGCTCGCACGGGGAAGCAATGGTGCCTTTGCCCCGATTGTGCACTGTTTCGGGGAAGCCGCTTACCGAGGTTATGCCTGCCGAGAAAATTGCGGAAATTGTTGAACGCACCAAAAATGCGGGCGCTGAAATTGTTTCGCATCTGCAGACAGGCTCCGCATATTATTCCCCCGCAATGTCTATTGTTGAAATGGTTTCATGCGTACTGCAGGATAAAAAGAAAATTTTGCCGTGCTCGGTTCTGCTCGAGGGCGAGTACGGAGAGAAAGGGGTTTGCATCGGCGTGCCGGTGAAAATCGGAAAGGGCGGGGCGGAGGAAATTATTGAGCTTGAACTGGATGAGGATGAAAAAAAGAAACTTTCCTCGGCTTCCGGAAGCATAAGGGAAATGATTGGCAAGCTTGAGGCATGAGGACAAGGTGTTTGTTATGGCTCCCGCAAAAGAACTTTTTATTGCAACTGCGAACAAGCACAAGGTTATTGAGATTTCGGAAATTATCGGGAAGTACGGCGTAAGCCTTGTGCAGAAGGACATTCCTTTGATTGAGCCCTCGGAAGGCACGCTGGAGGATATTGCAATTGAAAAGGCGCGGCAGGCATTTGCGGAACTGAAGACGCCTGTGATTGCCGAGGATACCGGGGTTTATTTCAATGAATATAAGGATTTTCCGGGACTGATGGCGAAACGGGTTTATTTGCAATTGGGATTTAAGGGACTTCTTGGCTTGGTTAAGGCTGCGGAAGATAAGGGCGCGTATTTCAAAACAGTTATTTGTTTCATGTGGGGCACTGGGGAAACCGAACATAAACTATTTGCGGGGGAATGCAAAGGCAGGCTTTTGGAAGAGGTTGTAAGCCTCGAAAAGGACAGGCTGCCTTATGAGAAAATATTCGTGCCCGAGGGTTACGAAAAGGCAATGGTTGATATTCCGCGGGAGGAAAAGAACAAAATGTCACACCGCGCAAAGGCTGCCGAGGAATTGGGGGAATACCTCAAAACCGCGGATTTTTGATTTTAAGGGGGTTTGCTAACTTTAAATAAGTTTCGCAATCGTTAGTTTATCAGGCAAGGCAGGGGTATGGAAGCGGTCAAACCAGCAGCGTTCAGGGCGCTGTCGCTTAGTGCGTTCGGGGGTTCGAATCCTCCCCCCTGCAAAAACTTTTAGGAGCGCGAGCAAGCTCGCTTCCCAAAAATTTGCAAAACTTCGAGCGAAAGAAATAGTTTTTGCTTCGCAAAAACAGTTGTTCGCCGCAGGCGAACTGTTCTTTTCGCCGACCTTTTCTTTTTAAGAAAAGGCTGCGCGCAAAACCCTTATTAAACTATAATAACCAATACATATACAATTCAAACGGGCATTTGCCTGAAGGAAAGGAGGTTTGATTATGCTTGAATTAATTGGAGGGTTTGTGCTGCTGGCGGGCGTTGTGCTTGTTGTGATTGGAATCGCAATCATCGGCATGTATAATTCACTTGTGGCCAAAGACAAGCGCGCAAATAATGCATGGGCGCAGATTGACGTGCAGTTAAAGAGGCGCGCGGATTTGATTCCGAATCTGATTGAGACAGTTAAGGGATATGCAAAATTTGAGAAGAAGGTTTTGACAGAGGTAACGCAGGCGCGCACCTCAATAATGAACGCCAAGACGCCGAAGCAGAGCGCGAAGGCGGAGGGAATGCTTGAAGGGGCGTTGAAAAGCATTTTCGCTGTTGCTGAAGCGTATCCGAAACTGCAGGCAAGCGAGAACTTCGGGAAACTGCAGGAGGAGTTTTCAGCAACTGAAAACAAAATCTCATACGCAAGGCAGTTCTACAATGACAGCGTAATGGAGTTCAACACCGCAATAACCCAGTTTCCTGGAAGCGTTGTTGCCGCAATATTCGGGATGAAGAAGGACAAGGAGTACTTCGAGGTTGCGGAAGCGGACAAGAAAGTTGTTAAGGCGGACTTTTCCGACCTTTAATGCAAGTGAAGTAGTGTACATGGGGATGCGATGCCTAGAAGCAGCTTTTACAATGAGATTGCCGCGAACAGGAACATGACAATACTCCTGTTCGGGGTTTTCTTTGTTTTTCTGATTATTCTGGGGATTGTTTTCTCATACATAATGGACAGCTACCTCTTTGTGCTCATATTCGGGATAATTGCCGCGGTTTACATCATAGTGGCGTACTACAACAGCGATAAAATTGTGCTTGCGATTTCAAGGGCAAGGCCCGCAACTGTTGAGGAGTTTCCGCGGTTTGTGCATACTGTGGAGGAAATGTCAATTGCATCGGGAATGAAGAAGCCTCCGCGCACCTATGTTATTGATGATACCGCGATGAACGCCTTTGCCACAGGCAGGGATCCGGATAACAGCGTTATCTGCGCAACCACGGGTTTGCTTAAGATTATGAACAGGGAGGAACTGCAGGGCGTTGTTGCGCATGAAATGTCACACATAATGAACAGGGACATTCTTGTGATGACAATGGCTGCTGTAATGGTCGGGGTTTCAGTTCTTTTGAGCGATTTCCTTTTGCGGATGTTTTTATGGGGCGGCATCGGGGGCAACAGGCGCGACAGCGGAATGTTCGGGATTGCGCTTATAGTATTAGGGATTGTGCTTGCTGCATTAACCCCACTGATTGCACAGATGATTAAGTTTGCAATAAGCAGGAAGCGCGAGTATCTCGCGGATGCCACAGGCGCGAAATTAACACGTTATCCACAGGGGCTGGCAAGCGCGCTGAGGAAAATCTCGGGAGATAATGAGGTGCTTGAGGCCGCCAATAAGGCAACTGCGCACATGTACATTGCCAATCCTTTGAAAGGGCAGAAGATGTGGTTCAAAAGCATGTTTGCCACGCACCCTCCCCTAGAGGACAGGATTGCGAAACTTGAAGGAATGTAATGGCTAAAGGACCGCGCCCGCGGATTTGCATCCATTGCGCAAACAGCATTCCCCGCATTTTGGATTTGATTTTTTGCAGTAATTCTTCCCTAATTCAACGAACAAAGCGTGCATTTCATTGTAAATTTGCGCATCCTGCGGCAGGCTGCGCTCAAAGAAGGATTTGACTTCTACATAACCGTGCCCTGACAGCCCGTAAAAACGGGACATGAAACGCATTGTGTACGCATCCACCACGAAGCTCGGGAGGTTGCCTGCGTAAAGGAGCATTGAATCCGCGGTTTCATTTCCAATTCCGTGCTGTGCAAGGAGTTCCGAGCGCAACTGCCCAAGGGGTTTGCCTGAATTGAAGAAGCGCGAAGGCTTCCCTTTGTAATTTTTATCAAGCCACTGCGCAAAGCGCTTTAATTTCTCCGCCTTCATGTTAAAATACCCGCTCGGGCGGATTAATTTTGCGATTTTATTTTTATTTGTTCTCGTTATTTTTGTGCAATCGAGCAATCCCTCCTTATTCAGATTCTCAAGCGCGCGCATCACATTGTTCCACGCGGTGTTTTGCGTTAAGATTGCGCCGGTCATTATTTCAAACTTTTGATTTTCGGTTAATTTTTTGCGGGCAATGTAACTTGGAACTGCCGCCCCCTTCCCCGTGACAGGCCACCAGTTTTGCGCCCCGAAATGAGAAAGCATTTTTGTGTAGATTGAGTGCGGCTGCATGCAAAAAATATGAGCCCAAAACATTAAAAGTCGAATTCCGCAGGGGCAACGGGAAGAAGCGGGGGCAAACCAAAGAGTTTTTATTTAAGTTTGGACAAGAGTATATTGTGGTTTGATGGAAAAAAAATTCAAGGTTGTTGTTGAAAAAGGGCAGGACGGCTATTTCATAGGCGAGGTGCCGGAACTGCCCGGCTGTTACTCGCAGGGCAAAACACTCAGGGAGCTTACCGCCAACATAAAGGAAGCGATAGAGCTTTACGTCGAGTCCATGCGCGAACTTAAGGAAAAGCCCGAGAAAAGGTTTGTCGCAATAAAAGAAGTTGTGGTAAATGCCTAAACTCAAGCCTATTTCTCCTGAAAAGCTGGCAAAAATTGCAGTTAGGCTCGGCTTCAGGTTCCTGAGAAAGAAAGGCAGCCATTCAACATTTGCAAATTCTGAAGGAATGATTGTTGTAATACCGATGCATTCGGGCAGGAAAATTGACGGCGGCCTGCTGCTGAAAATAATAAAAAAGGACTTCAGGATAACGAGAGAAGACTTTGAGAAACTGATTTGAGCATAATCAGAACCCGAATTCCGCAAGTGTCCTCTGCCCCGCATCCTCCAGAGGGCGGGCAGGAATTCCAAGTTTGCGCTGCACTGAATTTGCAAACTCGCGCGCAAAGCCGTGCTGTGTGAGGACAAGTTTTGGTTCGGATTCGCGGACGTAATGCAGCAATTGCTCAAAATCAGCATGGTCACTAAGCGGAAATGTTTTGTGCCTCCGCCCCGACCAGCCGGTTGCTATTGCGGTTTCAACCCTGCGGTTCAGCTGCATGGAAAGCGCATGGATGAGGTCATCGCTGATTAAGTGAGGGGGCATTATCAGGACATCCGAACCGTTAAGCCCTTCGCCGAGCGATGTGTATTGCCCCAACTTCGCGCCGTGTTTTTGATAAACATCATTCTGCTCAAAAATGCGCGGATGCACAACAGGGGAAATGCCGCAGAATTCATTTAGGATTTTTGTGAGCTCCTGTGATTTTCCGGTTGAGTAACCTCCGAGAACAACAAAGTGCCTGCGCTTTTGTGATGTTGCGTGATTGACCCATCTTATAATGTCCTCGTAAACATCCTCGCGCTCGGGGAATTTATAGCGCGGCAGGCCAAATGTGCTTTCAACAACAAGCACATCCGCGTGCAGGATTTCCGCGGGCGGGAATAAAATGCTCTGCTGAAGGTTGAAGTCAGAGGTTACCGCGGCGGTTGCCGCGCCCGAGCGCGCGAGAACCTGAGCAGAGCCAAGTATATGCCCCGAAGGGTGCAGGGAAATGTCAAACCCCGAAAGAGTTGTTTTCCTGCCGAATTTCCGCGTGATGATTTTCGCGGTTTTTGGAATTTTTTTGTGTTTCGGGCTTTTCACCAAATCGGCGGTTTCATGGGTCATTAAGTATGTGTTGCCCCCGCAGATGCGCGCGTGGTCGGAATGCGCGTGCGTTACTATTGCGTTTGCATGCTTTATGCCGTTTGCGTCAATGTGAAGCCTTGAACGCCCGCGCAGGCAGATGCCTGCATCCTCAAAAACCTGCATTATAGGAGTAGAACCTAAGGAATATAAATAAGTAAGCCCTATTGTTATTGGAACTGCATTATTTGGGGAAAGGCGTTAATATGGCTGAAACACTGGTGCTTTGCGGTAAGGTGCTTGATTCCATTGAGGAACTTAATTCAGGCATGAATGAAAAGCAGTGGGGCGAATATGACAGAACCCCTTTTGTCCACAGCCTGAAAAAGGCAATAGGCGAACTTGAGGGAATTGAATCGCTTGTTGCTATGCTGAATTCATCCTTTGAACGCGAGGGCAGGGAGGGGCCTGACACTGAAGAATACCTCGGGGAAATGAAGGCACTTATAACACTGCTTAAAAGAAACAGGGAGCTGGAGGACGGCAAGCGCACAAAGAGCGAGGACGGCGTGCCTGAACTTTACTCTTCACTTGAACAGAAAGTCCTTGGCATGCTGCTTAAGACAAGGCACCTTGTTGAAAGGGCGGAACTTGCGGGGAGAAAGGGCGATGCAAAGCATTACGCAGGGCGTTCAGCGCACAGGAATGTCCTTGAACTGCTTGAAAGAAAAGAAACCGAACTGCAGAAGGTTAAGGAAAGTTATGAACAGCTGAGGAACAGGAGCTTTATGGGCGTACTGGAGGAGCATACAAGCGCGGACATTGAAAAGGAAATGAATGACCTTGCACGCGGTTTGGAAAGTGCGGGCAGTTACATAAGCGTGAGGATTGATGCGCAGAAAAAGCAGATGGATGCATTGTCACGCGGCTACGATGAAATGGAGCAGAAGCTCAGGTCAATGGAGGAGATTAATTCACAGCACATGGTAAAGGCATCTGAATTAACGCTTGCGCTGAAAAAGGAGCGGGATTATGCAAAGAAGGTTCTGCTTGACACCGAGCATGAGACTTTGAAATTAAGGAACACATATTCAAGGGAACTGCTTTCGCTTGAGGGGGAGAAGCAGAGGGCGCGCGAGGATGCAAAGGAGAAATCTGCGGAAAGGGTTTCATCGCTTGAGCGCGAGCTTATTGAAAAGTCGGCAATGCTGAAAAGGCTGGAGGCAATCCTGCACGAAAGGGAATTGCAGGTCTCCTCGCTTCAGAATAAGGTGAAGCAAAAGGCAAAAAAGAAAAAGGGCTAATTTTCAACGCGGACTTATTCCACATCAATCCAGAACCACAGGCTCTGCGGTGCTGGCGACTTGGTATTGTCGGGCGTAACCTCAACAGTGACCCTGTTTGTGCCGCCCCTTTCAATTGCAATTGATTCTGAAACTTCCTTTTCCCCCATCGGGCCGAGGCTTATGAATCCTGTTGCTTTAGTAGTGCCCTCGGCACTAACTGAATAAGAGTATGTGCCTGTTGCTGTGCCGCTGTTTTTAACCGTGAATGCAATGGGCATGTTTTCCCCCGCCTTTGCAACGGAAGGGATGTCCTCCATCCAAATCTCCGTAAATGCCCCTGTTTCACTGTCAAGGGAGAATGTGTAAATGAACGCAATTGCTGAAAGTATGAGGATTCCTAGGAGAACCATAAGGAACTTTCCTTCAAACTGCTCTTCCTTTGCTTCCTTTGCCATATAAACTACCCCTAGGGAAAGTATTTTTAAAGTGCGTTTTGGCGGTTTTCGGCCATTTTGCGGGCTTTCGGGGAGAATTAAGGCATATTTATATATCAGAAAACCTCATGTGTTATTAATGGACCTTACAATTCCGACTGAGATTGCCGCTGCGGTTCTGATTTTCTTTATTGTAAGCCCGGCATTTACAATTGCCGAACACATAGGGGATATTTTTGATGTTCAGCCGGCGGATATTGGGGGCGATGAGGGCACGGCAATAAACATCGCAGGCATTACTGTTGAGGGGAAAGTGGCAAAAAAGCTTGTTGATATTTACTCATATGAATCAAAATGCACCGCCGCGGAATTAAAGGGGCATATCGGGGTTTTGGGTATGCTTTCCCCGGTAACTGGAATGGACATTCGGCCTGTTGATCTGGGCGGGGCGGGGGAAATAATTTCAGATTCAGGGAAATGCGTGCCGTCAATTGAAAGGTCTGTTTCAAAAAAATCAGGGCAGGTTTACACTGTTTCATATCTCGCGGTTTTCCCGGAAAAATGCCCCCTGCCCGGGAAGGAAATAGCCCTGGAGATTGAGTCAGACCTTAAAAGCATGCGGGCGGAAACAAAAAAGGGTAAAATTCCGGAACCACAGAGAAGCACCCTGAATGCAAACCTCTCCGCAATAGACGGCTTCGGCAACTGCAAACAGGAAATAATATACAAACTTGTTCTTGATTCGGGATTTCTTTCAAGGGGATGACACAGACCGCCGAAGGCGGCTGTTCTTTTCGCTAACCTTTTCTTCTTAAGAAAAGGTTAAGCCAGAGGAGGGAATTGAACCCTCAACCTTTCGCTTACCCGGGGAGGAATTACGAGGCGAATGCTCTACCATTGAGCTACTCTGGCACAACCTTTTCGAGCGTATTTCAAAACCCCTAGTTTTGAATTCACTTTCAAAAGGTTGACGAAAAATGCGTCCCAGGTACGGGAGAATTAGGGCATAAAAACTATTTTAATTCATCGGTTTTTGAGGAAAAGCAGTGCAAGGAAAGCCGCCAGTATTTCAAGCAGCCCTGAGACATACAGCGGGAAAGCGTATCCCATTGAGGCGCCAAGCGCGCCGAAAACAACAGCCCCTGCAAACTGCCCAAGTATCATCGTATTCATAACAAATCCCGAGGTTCCGCCGCGCCTTTCAATGCTGAAAATCCGCGAAATAAGAACGAATGACAGGACTATTACCATTGCATCCCCGATTTCATGCAGGATGCGCATAAGGAAAGAAAACTCAAGCACAGGAAAGGTCATAAGTATGTGCGTTGCCCCCGAGAGCAGCAGGCCGAATATAAGCATTTTTTTGAGGTTTCTGCCCGAGTCCGCGGCTTTCCCTGTAAAATATGCTGAAAATGCAAGGAATATCACGGGTATGGACATGTAAAGCCCTGTCTGGAAAAGATTAAGGTTTAGCACTGTTTCAAGGAATGGGGCATAGGATGTAATCTCGGCACCCCAGTGCAGAGTGTATAGGAACAAAACAACGAGGAAAAACAATACCTCCCCTTTGAGGAGTTCTCCTCTGTATTCAATAACAGGAAACCTGTCCCTTCTCCCTTCCCCTGCAAAGAAAGAAAGAACCGCAATAAGCGCAAACACAACTGCTGACAGAAGGAACACCGCACTGAACTCCATGAACATCAGCATAAATCCCCCTGCAAAGAATCCTGCCGCAACTCCGAAATGCTCCCACATATTCAGTTTCCCGAATAAGATGCCCGCCTTCTTTTCAATGTCGCTCTTGAACAGGATGTTGTTTATTGAAACCCGTGCAATGTTAAGACCAAGCCCGCCAAGGAAAAAGAAAAACACCAGTTCCCAGAAGCCGGTGAATAAGTAGAGGCCTGTGTAAAATGCCGCGGTTAGGAGGAAGCCGAAAACTAACGGCCTTGAGGTTCCGAACCTGTCGTTAAGCATTCCCGCGGGGAAGGATGCAAAGAGCGCGGTTAATGTAAGTAGTGAAAGCAGCACGCCTATCTCGAGCCCTGAAAAGCCGGTGCTTATTAAGTAGAGTGAAAGATAGAACCAGGTAAAACTCATGGCAAGGTCCTTGGTAAAGGCAAGGGCATTTGCTACACGGAATTTGCTTGCCATGTGGGAATCAGTTTCCTGCCTAGGGCATCTTCCAGAGGATTTGCGGAAGTTCCTTTATTTTCACGCGCCTCTGCTTCATGCTGTTGCGCTCGCGCAAGGTAACAGTGCCTTTTGTTTTTCCCTTCATTGCTTCGTAATCAACTGTAATTGCGAAGGGAACTCCAACCTCATCAACGCGCGCATAA
>JBDRDO010000004.1:0-26110 GCA_043820655.1 Candidatus Iainarchaeum sp.
CGCCACTTTCACGCCATTTTTTGACCTTTCCCGCCTACGGGGAGTGTATCACATAAATATATGATACTTTTGCATCAGCATAGCATATGGTGATTTTATGGATGCTACTTTAAGGCACAGCAGGATTGCGGAGGATTTGGAAACCGCGCTGAAGGGCAAAAAGATGCCGTCATTCCGCAACACAATGAAATCGTTAAGGCGGAACAGAAAGGAAGTTGCCGCAAAACTTTGGAGAGGTTAGAATAAGTATGCCCCGCATATTTACGCTTGATCTGCACACGCATATAGCGGAGCAGAAGGCAGACATTGAAAAATGCTGGAAAAGGGCGCAGGCTGTGGGGCTTGACGGAATTGCAATTACGGAACACGCAAACCTTGACCCTGAAAATGCGTACAACCGCGTGCTTGAAAAGAAGCCGAAGGAGATGCTGCTTATTCCGGGAATTGAACTGAACACACAGTACGGGCATATGCTTGCGTACGGGAAGGATGAGGGCGTTTTCAAAAAGAAGGAACTGCTGAAGAAGGATGTGAAGATAAAGAAGCTGATTGAAATCAGCAGGGAGAGGGAGATACTTATAGGCGTTGCACACCCTTGGGGATTCAATTATGACAGCGTGGGCTACAGCTACGGGCTGAAGAATATTGAGGACCTTGTGATAAGGGAGCATATCGGGGTTGAGGTTTACAACGGAATGATAGGGCATTTAAGCAATTTCATTTATGATTCAAACTGGATAAACAAGCCGAGGAACTTTTTGGATTTTCTGGAGAAGAACAGGGTTGCACGGAGGGTTTGGATCAGCAAGCTGAGCGGCGGAATTAAAAGGCGCGTTGACGAGCAGAGTCTGGATGTAATCAAGAGGTGTGCGAATGCGGTTGAATTGGGTGACAAGGCAAGGTTTGTCACTGCAGGAAGCGATGCGCACAGTGCGGACAGGATTGGAACAGGAATAATAAAGCTCAAATCACAGAGGGATGAGCTTGACAATGAAAGTTTCATTGAGGAGATTCAGCACAAGGAAAATGTGATATGGAGCGGGCCGCTTGTGAATGAAATCAGGGACGGGGTTTTTGAAAAGGTTGATGACCCGTTAACAAGCAGGGAGATTGTGCAGGGGCTGAAATATGCGACAAAGAAAACAGTCGGCGGGAGAAAGATAGGGACAAGGATAAAGGATAAAATAATGCGCAGGGGCGGGAAGAAAAAGGCGCAGGTTAAGGCAAGGGGAAAGGGCGCAAAAAAATAAAAAAATCAGAGCAGGTGCCCCATCCTGCATTTCTTTGTTTCAAGGTATTTTTTGTTGTGTTTGTTCGGCTTAATCTTTATGGGCACGCGGCCGCTGACTTTTAATCCGTAACCTTCAAGCCCGACTATTTTCCGCGGATTGTTTGTTATAAGTTTTATTGATGTAAGGCCGAGGCTGCGCAGAATCTGCGCGCCGATGCCGTAATCGCGCAGGTCATCATCAAAACCGAGCGCGCGGTTTGCGTCAACAGTGTCCTTTCCCTTTTCCTGCAGCGCGTATGCGCGCAATTTGTTTGCGATTCCGATTCCCCTGCCCTCATGGTGCGGGATGTAAAGGAGAACCCCTCCTTTTTTTGAAATCAGTTCCATGCTTTCATGCAATTGCTGCCTGCAGTCACAGCTTTTTGAAAGCAACACCTCCCCCGTCAGGCACGCGCTGTGCACGCGCACAAACACGTCCTTTTTTCCGCACACAGTTCCCTTGACAAGCGCAATGTAATCATGTCCGTGGATTTTGTCGCGGAAGCTTATTGAAAGGAACTTTCCAAAATCTGTATGGAGCGTGCATTCGGAAACGCGCGCAACAAAGGATTCCGTGCGTATGCGCTCCCTGATTATTTCCTTAATGCTGACAATCGGGAGTTTGTGCTTTTTTGCAAAGCGCATTAACTGCGGAAGTTTTGCCATTGTGCCGTCCGAATTCATTATTTCGCATATGACAGCAACAGGATTAACGCCCGCAATCTTAAGCAAATCTGTTGAGCCCTCGGTGTGCCCCGCGCGTTCTAACACGCCGCCGTCCTTTGCAAGCAGCGGAAACACATGCCCAGGCCTCTGCAAATCCGCGGGAGTGGATTTTTTTGATGCAATAACCTTCACTGTTTTTGCGCGGTCCGCGGCACTCATGCCTGTGTGCACGCCGCTTACGGCATCAACGGAAACGGTAAATGGCGTGTTGAACCTGTCCGTGCTTGCGGTCATCATCCCGAGGGAAAGCTGTTCCGCCTTTTCAGTTGTTATCGGAACGCAGAGTAGCCCGCCCGCCTCACGCAGGATAAAATTTATTTTCGCGGGGGTTGCGTGCGCAGCGGCAAGAACCAAATCCCCCTCATTCTCCCTGCTTTCATCGTCAGTAAGGACAACCATCCCGCCCTTTTTCAGGGCCTTTGCGGCGTCATTTACCGTGCTGAACTTGCTTTTTGCCATGCCAAAACCACAAGGATTTTAATGGTGAAAAGGATTATAATAGTGATATTATGAAATATTCGCTCACTCCCGGGACGAAACTGCAGAGCATACCCAAAGATGCGGAGGCACTGCATATGGTGCGGCCTGTTGGAATCAGGATGCTTAAGGCACTGCTTGCAAGGAAAACCCTGAAAAGGATAACAATGAGCAAATCATGCAGGGAAAGGCTGAGCGGCAGGGCAGGGGAAATGCTTAAGGAAAGCGGAATTGCAATCGGGGTTGAGGCGCACTCCGGGCGGGCGCTGGGAATGGGGCTTGAGAAGATAACCGATGTTGTTGAAATGCACAGGGACGATTTGACATACAGGGAAATAGAGGAGAGCGCGGGCATCCCGAAAAGCACCGCGCACTACCTTGTCCGTTACGCCGCGCGGGATAAATTAAAGCGCCCGGGCGGAACCGTTTATTTTGAGGAAGGGAAATAGAAATAAAAATAAAATAAAACTTTTGCAATTTTTAATTTTAAAAATCAAAAATAAAATCAAAAAAATTAAATTAAAAATAAAAAATACGCGGAAAATTAATTTTGTTGCGGATTTTATTTTAGTTTTGCAAAATAAAAAGATTTAAATACACCAAGTGCGTAATAGAAATATAATTTCATGTGCATTGCACTTGTTTTGTTACTGAAAATAAAATGGAGGTGAGAACAATGGTTAAGAAAAGGAAAACAGCAAAGAAAAGGACTGTGAAACACAAAGTTGTGAAGAAGAAGACAGTAAAGAAAAGGACTGTGAAGCGCAAGGCTGCAAAGAAAAGGACAGTCAAGAGGAAGACAGTCAAGAGGAAGAAAAAGAAATAAATAAATTATTGTCAGGGGCGGGTTCAGGAATATTCTTTCGGATCCGCACTCTTATCCTTATTCTTTTTATTTTTTTTATCCGAGATGAAATTATGCGTTAATGCAACACAGCGCTTAAGCACCGGCCATATCTCATTCCCTGTTCCGTTGAATCCTGCCGCTGCCGCATGCCCCCCTCCGTTGCCCGGGAATTCCTTTTCAAGCGCACGGAACACATGCGCGGTAAATTCAAATTTCTCCTTATTCACAAACCTGTTGTTTGCGCGGGCGCTTATCCTTATCTTTCCGTTTTCCGCATCCCCTGCAAAGGCGACATCCGCGCCAAGTTTCACAAGTGCCGTTGCCGCGCTTGCCTCAAACGCCCCGACATCTGTCGCTACAATCAGATAATCCCCGCTGCCGAAGATGCGGCAGCGCCTTGCGGATTTTAAACGCGCTATCTTTTCGGAAATGTCTGTTTTCACATTGAAGAGTGCGGTGATATCGGAGTAGGCGCATTCGGATTTTTCAAGGAGCTCCGCCATTATGCGGAATGTGTTCGGGTCGGCAACCAAAAAGCCCGCGGAATCGGTTATAATTCCCGAGGCAAGGCAGCGCGCAATCTCAGGGGTTATTTTCACCTTTGCGCCCCTGAAAAGCGTGTGCACAATCTCACTTGTTGAAACCGCCTTTTCATTGATGAATGAAACAAGTTTGGGCGAGAGTTTGTCCCCTGATTTTTCATGATGGTCTATAAGGAAAACCTTTCCGGGAAATTTCTTCAGTTCAGGGGCAAAGGTGCCAAGCATGTCTCCTGAGTTCAGGTCAAGAACAATAATAAGGTCAAATTCCGAAAGTGCGGGCGCATGATGCGTATAGGGCACGTGCATACTGCGCGCGAGGGATTTTGCGTTAAGATTCATGTGCTCGGGGACAAGAATTGTGAGTTTTTTGCACGCTTTTGCGAAAGCGAAATAAAATGCCGCTGCGCTCCCGAAGGCGTCAACATCGGCGCCGATATGCGTTACAATAAGCAGTTTTTTGTTTTTAAGGGATGAAAGGAAGGATGCCCCCTTCATGGAGCAATCACTTCTTTCCCTTGCTTTCCTTTTTTGACATGCCCTGTGAAACAGTGTTCTGTGCCTGCGGGTTCTGGGCGGCCTCTATCCTCTCGCGGAGCTTGTTCATCTTTTCAACAAGTGCATCTTCCTGCTTCTGCACTGTCTTGAGCCTCAGCTCGGTGGATTCCTTCTGGTCCGCCAGTTCCTTCTTGACCTTTGCCGTGTCGCTGAGTATGAGGATATTCCCGACTGCCTTGTAGACCTTTTTCTCAGTTGTCTTTCCAAGTTCCTCCAGCGATGCGGCAAGCGCGGTGCTCTGCACCTGCATCTGCTGCCTCTGGGCGGAAACATTCATCAGCTGTGCCCTGCCCCTCTCAAATTCCGCAAACGTCTGCTGTATGTCTTCTGCCATATTATTACCTCCTGATTAACATAACATGCCCGATCATTCAAGGTTCTGCAGGTTAGTAACAAGCAAAACAAGCTTCAGGTATGAATTCACCGAAGCCTTCATTGCGGTTAAATCCTGCGCATTAACCATGAGCGAAAGAACATTTTTATTAATATTCATATTTGCAGTGGAGCGCTTTTCATGCTTTCCGTGCATCTCGGGGAGGATTGCATTCCGCACAATGCGTGCGGAACCTGCGGAGGGAAAGTGCATATGCACCTCCATTGAATAATCCCGCATGCCTTTACCTCGCCTTCACAACCTTTGTAATCTGGTCGCGTGTCTTGGTCAGCACCTTTGACGCGCACTTAGGGCAGCGAATAACTCCTTTGGGCAGCTGATCAAACACCGCCCCGCACTTAGTACATCTGTATCCCATTGAAACCTCTCCATGCAATTATTCCTCGTTTTCCTCTTCTGTTTCTTCTTCCTCTTCTTCCACTTCTTTTTCACTTTCTTTTTCTTTTTCGGCTTCCTTCCTTTTTGCCCTTTTCACATCCTGCTTCTCCTTCTTCTCGGCCTTTTTACTTTTATCTGCCGCATCCTTAACCGCCCTGGCTTTGGCATCGGCGGCACTAACCACTTCCTCGGGCGCCTTCACGGCCTCAAGCTGTGCGGGTGCGAACTTCTTCTGGGAAACCATCTTTTTGATTAACCCGCCCGCCATTGTTGCGGGCAAGTATGCTCCGCCCGCAAATTTGTTATTGCACTTTTTGCAGATGTAAACGCCGCTGTTCAGCCGTTTCACCGCGGTGAAACTGCACTTCGGGCATGCGTGCTTTTCCTTCTGCTTGTTTTCAATGTCAGTTATGCGCTTCCTTATCCCGCGCCCGTAGCGCGAACCGAAACGCCCTGCACTGCCAACCTTTTTTGTCCCGCTCACGTGTCACACCTACAGAAGCTTGCGCATCTCCTTTCCTTTTTTGAATGAGGTCTCGATGCACTGGCTAAGTTCATCGGCAGTGAATCCGCCGTGCCCGCCCTTCTGGAATGCGGAAATTGTTTCGTCATCCAGTGTTGTGCATCCGAATCTTGCGCTGAGCGCATTCTCCTCGGCAAGGCTCGGGTCAAGGACAACGCTGTTGCCTATTTTGGCAAAGGTTGTCAGTATGGGCTTGCAGCTAACCTTCAGCTTGCCCGAATACTCGCCCTTAACAACTTTATCATCCTCAAGCTTCGGCATCTTTGCCTCAAGCAGGGATGCCAATGCCGCAAGAGAGCCGGCATCAAAAAGGTTGCCGTCATCATTAATTGCGTACATGTCGATGTAAGCAATCCACACCAGTTCACCTTCGCGCACGCAGAGCTCCGAGAAATCAAGGCACTTGCTCTCCCTTATCCCGCGGTCAATCACGCGTGAAAGTTCAATTGCCTGTTCCCTCGGGGGACCTGCCTCAAAAGTGGGGCTTGCGAGCGGCAAAAGCTCAAGCCCGACAGTGATAGTGCCCTGGTCAGGCTGGTCGGGGTATGGTGTGCCCGGCACAAGCTTAACCCCTGCCACAACCTCTGTGTTGCCAAGCCTTACCCTTGCGGAGCCCTCCGCATTCTCGCTTATTCCCGTTACTATGTCAACCTTCCTGTATTCGTCAAGCTTTCTTCCATCAAGGCGGCGGCCTTCCTTAAGCTCCATGCCGACCTTCTCTGAAAGCAGGTCAAGTACTGCCCTCTTCATTTCATCGCCTCCTTTCCCGTGCTCTCATACCTTTTTTTGAGCGCGGCCTTCTGAATCTCATACACATCCGCACACGCCTTGGTGCCGAGCTTTATGCACTCCTGCCATTCATTTGCCTTAAGCAGGCCGTCAAGCTGGAGCAGAACAATTTCCCCCGTATTGGGGAGCGTTGCCATCGGAATGTCAACCGCGTCATCGGCGTCCTCCTCGTACTTGTTTAGGTCGGCGGCAACCTTTCCGCCGAACTTTCCCACTCCGCATGCGGAAACCATGTCGCGCATCGGAATTCCCGCATCGGCAACTGCAACAGCAGCGGCTGTCAGCGCGGCAACCCTTGTTCCCGCGTTGCTGTCGAGTATTTCCACATTCACATCTATCTTCGTGTTGGGGAAACGCTCAACGAAAATCGCCCTTTCAAGCGCCTCTCCGCAGACCTTCCCTATCTCTATCTCGCGCCTTCCCGGGCGCGGGTTTTTGTGGTCAGGGACAGAGAAACCTGCCATGCGGTACATGAATTCCACAACTGCCTTGTAGGGGTTTGCCTTGTGCTTTGGCAGGCACTCCCTTGGGCCGTGCACTGAGGCAATAATCTTATTCTGCCCCCACTCAAGGTATGCGGAACCCGCAGCGCGCGGAATAACGCCTACCTGTATTTTAATTGGCCTTACCTCATCGGCTTTCCTGCCGTCAATGCGCTTTCCCGCCTTGTCAAAATAAACAGGTTCTGCCTTTGCACTTGCTTTTGCATTTTTCTTTGCTGTCATTTCTTTTCACCTTCTTTTGCTTCTTTAACATCAACTGTATGCTTTCCCTTTGCGGACTCGGCCTTTGCAGGGCCTGCCTTCATTGGCTTGCCTTCCTTTTTCAGGAAATCCGTAATCCCGTTTGTGAGATTTTCCAGGTGCGCCTCTTTTGAAATTTTGTCAATCGCCCTTTTCAGCAGGGCAATATCCCCGCCCTTAACCCATATCCAGCCGTTCCTTCCCACAAGGATTGAGCAGCCGGTGCCCTGCTTGAGAACATCAAGCATTGAGCCGTTCCTGCCTATTACGCGCGGTATTTTCACGGAGGAAACTTCAATAACCTCCCCTCCATAGAAAACACGCGACTGCGCAAGGTCTGCCTCGTTAAGCTCGTTGACCCTGTCAACCTTTGCGGAAACAACATTCCCGCCCTTAAGGCTGTCGCGCAAATCCTTCCTGTTCAGGAAGGATGGGTAAAATGAATTTATGTCGACTGAATATCCCGCGAACCTTTCCGCGGTTACAATGCCTATTACCAAATCACCCTCAACAGGGGCGTATGCTCCCTCCAAAGGAACCACTGATGCGACATCATCACTCTCATTCACAAATCCCAGCACATCCGAATGTATCTTGCCATCGTGCAGATAGACATTATGCCCGAGGCGCTTCCTTTGTTCCGTAACAACCTCGCCGGGCACAACTATTTTCTTTCCCATCAAATCACTCTCCTATTTCTCCTTTTCTTTCCTATAACCGCAAATTACTTTTCCACAATTTTTGTTTCCACAGCGCCGTGTGTCAGGGTGTTCAGCTCGTTGAATAAATCATTCTTAACGCCCGCGGGAACCTCAAGCAAAACAACAAGCGAACCGTCGTTCTGCCACTCCTCTTTTTTAATGTCATACTTCCGCACAATTCCCGAACCCTTTCCCGCGAATTCCCCCGGAATCTTAACCGCAATTTCAAGCTTCTCAAGTGAAATCGGCAGCAACTTTTTGAGCTCCTTAAGCACAATCGGAATCTGCTCCCTCACAGGCCTGTGCAGATCAATTGTAATTTTTGCCTCCTCCATTGCGTTCTCAATTCTTTGGGGAGGGTGCGGGGAATTTGTCTGCGGATTTATTCCGTTGCGCACAATAAATTCAATCACTTCCTTCCTCTTGCGCTCGGCAATTGCGCGCCTCTGCTGGGTAGTTAACTGAACCTCGCCCTCCATGATTATTTTGGTGGCGATTTCGGCTATGTTGGCCGTGCCGAAGGCGCTCTTAACACTGTCATCCCCCTTTACATCGCCCTTGTTCGCGTCCTTGAAAACCGTGTCAATTGCGAGCAAATCGTCAAACGCAATTTCCTTTCCGTTTTTCATGTCCATTGCAAGGTCAGGGTCAACTAAAATCTCGAATTTTTCCCCTGCGTGCTCGAACCTTGCTATGACCGCATCTTCCATCTTTACCATTTCAATACACCCTTTTACGGGGCTCGCTCCGCCCCCATTCCCATTCGCATTTATAACAGGATTAAAAAATCATGCCTTTGCCACAAAAGCCTTCAGCTTCTCATTCGGGATTTTCCTGAATTCCCTGCTCCTGTCAATAAACGCAACCTCTACCCTTTTGTAGTCCATTTTCTCCTTATCATCCAGGCCCTTCTTCAGCGCCTTCATGAGCAGCACAATTCCCTCATCCTGGGTCATGCCCTCCTTCCATTCCTTCTCAAACAACTGCATTGCCTTGCTGCGGTTTTTCCCTATTGCGATTGCGCTGTATTCCGCAAGTGCCCCGGAAGGTTCGGTCTCAAACAGGCGCTTGCCTGTGTTGTCAACTCCTCCCAAAATAAATGAAACACCGAACGGGCGCATCCCGCCGTACTGCGTGAAAATCTGCTTTACATTGCTTACTTCCTTTACCAAAGTTTCAACAAGGATTGATTCGTCATAATACATTACATTTTCCTGCGCTTTTTGCCTTGCAATCTGCACAAGCCTTCTTGCATCCCCGACAAGGCCTGCCGAAACCGCCGCAATGTGGCCGTCAACCTTAAACATTTTCTCCACTGAATCCGGAATCATCAGCTTTGACCCTACTTTTTTGTCCGCGGCAAAAAGAACGCCGTCCGCGTACTTTAACGCGGCGCCTAAAGTTCCCTGGCTTACAATTTTGCTTGCGTATTCCACTTGATACAGCCTGCCGTCAGGGCTGAACATCGTCGCAACGCGGTCATATGCCGAAGTCTGGGATCCGGGATACATGATTTTTCCTCTAAAGTTTCGAATTCCCCTCTGATTTGCTATTATTATTCTTAATTATAGTAACTTATATAAAGGGATAGTTGGGGGTTCGGGGTTAGCAATATGCAGGAATATCCGGCCTGCCGACGCTATTCGGGCACAAGCCCGAATGCGCGCATTTTGCCGTGCTAATTGGGCACGAGCCCAATTGCACCCATTTTGGCGCAAGCCAAAATAGGGCAGGCAAAATAGCGAGGCAGTCCACATCACGCGCGGATGGTTTCGGGCTATGCCCGAAAATTTCCGAACAACAGTTCGGAACTGTGTCCGCCGCACCGGAAATGCGGTCTGAAAGCGTTTATAAATGAAAAAGCGGTTATTTATGCAGAGGCGATTAAGGTGGATGAAGGCAGGGCACTGGCAGTATTTCAGGGCAGAAAAATAAGGAAAATCTGGCATAACAATGAGTGGTGGTTTGCAATTGAAGACATGGTGACTGCACTTACCGATTCATCAGACCCTAAACAATATATCAACAAGCTCAGGAAGAGGGATAATGAACTTTCAAAAGGGTGGGTACAATTTGTACATACCCTTCCTGTTTCAACTTCGGGCGGGCACCAAAACATGAACTGTGCAAATACCGAAGGCGCATTTAGGATAATCCAATCCATCCCATCCCCCAAAGCGGAACCGTTCAAACTTTGGCTGGCAAAGGTTGGTTATGAAAGAGTGCAGGAAATAGAAAATCCCGAGCTTGCGCAGAAGCGCATGAAGGAGATTTACAGGGCAAAGGGATACTCGGACGAATGGATTGAGAAGCGTGCCAGGGGCATTGCGGTAAGGCAGGAACTTACGGATGAATGGAAAAATCGCGGAGTGCGGGAAAATAAAGAATATGGAATATTAACGAATGAGATAAGCAAGGCAACATTCGGGAAAACAACTGAAGGATATAAGGAATTTAAGAAACTCAAAAGGCAAAACCTCAGGGACCATATGAATGATTTGGAACTTATTTTCACAATGCTTGGGGAGGCGTCAACAACAAAAATAGCACGGGGAAAGGATGCGCAGGGCTTTGTGCAGAACAAGGGGGCTGCAAAAAAAGGCGGGAAAATTGCGGGGAATGCACGGAAACAACTTGAAATTGAATCAGGGGGAAAATGTCGCAACACCTGAAAATTATCTTGAGGAGCCTGAGGGCAGGAAAAGGAAACGGTTATCTGCGGGGGGGACTTTATGAAAAAAACAAAAAAGGCGAAAAAGAAGAAATTCCCGTTGGCTGCGCTTTCCGAAAAAGCACTGATGCAGGTTTGGGATAATAAAGAGGACGACGTCTACGAAAAATACCTTGACGATTAAAATCAGCCCAATTGCGAGATGCTTCCGCTTGTTTTAAGTGTTTTTGGCAGTACGCTTACGCCTGTAACTTCCTTCACAAAAAGAATGCCTGTTTTTATCTCATCCTCGTGCCCGAGCGCGCACCTTACAATGCCAAAATTCCCCCTGGCATCCCACTTCATAAGCCAGAATTTGTTGCGCGCGGTTCCTACAGAACCATAAAGTGAAAGCATCGCATCCCACAATGCCTTTGAAACGTCACTCTCCCTGAGCGCGCGCTCCGCGTGAAGTTCAAAAGAAATATACCTCTTTTTTCCGCGCATGCTAAGCGGAATCGGCTTAACCCTTTTTTTAATCGCCGGCATCAGATGCCCTCAAGCCTAACGTTAGTCCCAATCTGCTTAAAAATCTCCCTTTCAAGCCTGTAAACCGCGGGCTCGCAGGTATTGATGAGCATGAGAATTCCCATACTGACTTTTCCGTATTTTCCCCGCAAGTAATTAAAGCGCTCGGCAAGGGAAACAACCTTATCGCCATTAACGCGTTTGTCAGCGTAATAAACAACCTTCTCCTCCCAGGTTTTTATCCCTCCGACTAAAATTTCATCAAGCGCGTGCTTCTTAATTATCTTTCCAAGTGCGGGGTAGCCCGCCTCCTTCAGGATTTTGTAGCCCTCGTTCCCGTGCTTAACATCCCCGTTTGCCTCGATTGCTTTGTACTTTGCCACATCATGCAATAATGAGGCGCGGTCAACAACCTCAAGGTCTATGTCAACGCCGGAATCCCTGAGCATTGAGGCAACGTAATTTGCCACATCATTCACCTTCATGCAGTGCTCTATGATGTTCGCGGGATTGCCGCTGTCCCTGAGCATTTCAAGGCTTTCCTCTTTGGTTGGAAGTTCCATAGGTAAAAAGTGCTGATGCCTGTTTTTAAGCATATCCCAGCAGGCGCGCAATTGCACGCATATTTTCAGGCATACGCATCTCATCCGCACGCAGGGCGCACGAGAAAACAGCAAATGGCAATTTCTTCTTTTTGCAGATTTTCACTGCCATGAAATAATTTTTCAGGAGCATTGCCCTGCGGTATTTATCCATATTCAGCAGTTCTGAAAATGGAAGGGCAACGGAAACCCCCGCATCCTTTGCGCTTTGCGCTGTCTGCGTGTCAAACGGCGAGCGCGCCGTTCCGCAGGGCGCAAGCAGAAAATCAACGCCCTTTGAAACCCCGAACTTGTTCATTTCGGGCGAGCCGCCCCTTACCGCAACAATATCGGCCCAGTTGCGCCAGCGCTTAAGTTCACGGCTGTCGCGCTTTTCAATAATTTTGCAAACCTTAAATCCTGCATTGCGCACGCGCTCGGCATCCTCGCGCGAATTGGCTGCAACTGCAATGGCGGAGGAATCAAAACCCAGCGCTTTTGCTGTTTTTTCTATCCCTGCAAAATCGGAAAACAGAATAATGTCGGATATTTCAGCCATATATAAATACTCCTGGGAAAGGTTTATCTAAAAGGCGATTTTTTGTGCAACAAATCAACGGCATTTACAGTCTCCCTCAAAATACCGCTGCAGGTTTTAACAAACGAAATTTTGCTTTTCATTGTCAATCATAAGGGGAAATATATTTATATAAGTTTGTATATATATAAATTTATACAAATTGACCGAGGTTTATCTGATGCCATCGCAGACAGTAACTTTGCAGAAAAAAATCGGGCAGGGAAATGTACTGCACTATCCCACCCTGAGGACCGTACTTGCTGTCGAAAGTGTCCTGCAGGAAGCAAACACCCTGCTTAACAGGGAGCAGATAAAGGAGAGGCTTCCTACAAAAATTCAGCACCAGACCCTGAACATAATCCTTGAATATCTGGAGGAGAGCGGAAAGATATTCATAGGGAGCAAAGGAATACTCTGGACACACAATGAAAGCCCGAAATTCAGGAAGTTGGCTGAAAAAAGCGTTCAGGTGAGATAGTTGGCAAAGGAAAAACAAAAGAAAGAAATAAAGGTTTCACATTCGTCTGAATTCGATAAAGAATACAGCGAATTGGTTGAAGTCGTCAGCGCAGAAAAGAAAAAGGGCGTGGAAAATTCATTCAACAACCAGCTTCTGAAAGCGATAGGGAGAAAAATTGACCTGCTCAAAATACAGCCTGACTGCGGCATACATGTTCCAAAAAACCGTATTCCTAAGGGGTTCATAATAAAATATGAAATTAACAACCTCTGGAAGGTCAACCTGCCTGGAGACTGGAGGCTTTGCTATACGCTAAATACGGGCAGGCTGGAAATACTCGCAATCCTCCTGGAATATATGGACCACGACAGATACAATAAATTGTTCGGCTATAAAAAGAAATAGTTCTATTTCGCCTTTCTGTCGTGAGCACGCAGGCTTGGGCGGACCTTTTCCGCGCCTATGCCGCGCTTCCTGAGCCCGCGCATTTTACTGCCGGCACTTGTCAGACCGCGGTCAGCCCTTCCGCGGTGCTTCTTCCCCTTCTCGCCAGTAATCCACTTAAGCTTCTTGTCCTTCACAATTACGGGGTGTGAAGTATCAACCATAATAACCTCATAATACTTTGTCTGCCCGTCCTCTCCGACAAGGTATGAGTTCAGAACTTCGCAGTTTTTGTGTTTCTTTGAGGCGCGCTGTTCCGCCATTGCCTGTATTGAAATTCTCCTTGTGAGCTTTTTCACACCCATGCGCTTGGGCCTTCTTCCTGCAGTGGGCCTGAGGTGCATTCCCGAACCCTTTCTAACACGAACGCGAACAACAACAAAACCCTCTTTCGCGCGGTAGCCAAGCTCGCGCGCACGGGGCAGATTCAGCGGCTTATCAACGCGGACAATTGAGTCCTTATTCCTGCGGAACTCTATCATGCGCTGCCTGTACAGCGCGGCATAATCATAATCCCCGCTTTTCTCCCCGGCAAATTCGCTCTGGAACGTTTTTTTCACATGAACTGAAGCCGTAGTCATTTGCTCACCAAAAGCCGAATATCGGCATTTTCATTAGAATTTATCCCATGCAAGGGTTTTAAAACTATTGCAGGGCAGGGGTGCGGGGAATACGGGGGGAGAAAGTTTATAAATATGGGAAATCATTAATTCGTAGCATATGAAATTAAAGTATGCCCTTTCAGCGGGGATCCTGCAATCTGCATGGGCAAAAAAATTAAGGGCGTAAAAATGGGCAAAGAAAAGGCAGGGCAAAACAGGGAGAGGAAAAAACTCGTCAACAAGCTCCTGAAAATGCCTGTTAAATGCATTAGGTTTTTTGGCGGAAAAATCTCATTCGACTTTTTTGGGCATAAAATAGGCGATAAAATAGTGATTAAAAAAGAAGACCATGTGGCAGAATGGAGCAGAAGGCACAGGGAAGTATTCATTGACAGAAAATTCGGGAAAAGAGAAATGGGCAGATCTTTCAAGGCCCTTGCGCTGCACGAGGCAGTTGAAAAGTTTCTGGTAGAAAAATATGGTTTGAAGCTTGATGAGGAAGCGCATGTGGTTGCAACCAGAAAAGAAAAGGAGCTGTTGGAAAAACTCGGCGGAAACTGGCGGAGCCATGAACTTACCGTTTACTGGGACTGGCACAGGCAGGGCGAGCACTAGAGAGTGCTGAAAATGGAACTTGATAAAATTTTTATCGGGAAGGGGGCCTTTTTCTGGACATGGAGAGACCTCCCATTTATGCCGTATGCTTGGCTTGAAAAAAAAGATTTGGAAACACTGCCAAGGCCTTTCTTTCTGGAAGAAATCGATCCAAAATGCAGAATAGGCTTTGAATCAGAGGGGGATGAAGCAGCCACAAACATAATAAAACTGCCCAAAAGTTTTGAGCGGCTGAACCTGAAACCTGACCTGAGAAAAGACTTAAGAAGGATTGAAAAAAAGAACGCAGACACAAGAATTGTTTTCAATGAGGAAAATGCACTGGAGAAAAGCAGGCACTGGTTTCTCGAACTTTGGGGGGAAGAAAAGGGGGATTTTGAAAGGCGCCTCTTCCTTTGGAAGGAAAAGGCCTATACATTAAGCCTTTACTGCGGGGAAGAGCTGCTGGGGGTGCACATTGCAATGGAGGAAAAGGGCAGCATTTATTATCTGGGGTGCTGGTGGAACAGGAAACACAAAAACAGGTCAGTTCCAACCTACCTGCTCAAAAAGGATATTGAAAGGGCAATCCAGAACGGGAAGAAATACTATGACCTGGAGGTAGGCAACGAGAATTACAAAAAGAACTGGGGCGTGATTGAAAAGCAGACAAAGTATTATGCGGTAATGACAAAACCCATGGCAAAGGCTCTTGGCATAAAAAAATTCGTTGAAATTAAGGGGACTTCATAGGCAGGATGAAAAATCTTATGGCTGCATATTTAATGTTTTTTGCACCCTGCTCTTTTTATGAACTGCACCAAATGCACGAAGCGCGCGGTTTTCAATGTTCCTTACGGGCCTGACGCATATTGCAGGGAACATTTCAATTATTTCTTTGAGCACAGGGTGCGCAGGACAATGCGCGTTAATGAAATGGTGAAGAAAGGGGAGAAGGTTGCCGTTGCGTATTCTGGGGGGAAGGATTCCGCTGTTGCGCTTTTTTTAATGAACAAAATTCTTGCGGGGCGCAATCCGATTGTTGCAGTGCTTGTTGACGAGGGCATTAAGGGCTATCGTGATAAGGCACTTGAAATTGCTAAGAAAAATTGCGAAGAATTGGGGGTGGAATTTGCCGAGGCGAAATTTTCAGATGAGTATGGTTTCACAATGGTCGATGTTGCAAGGAAGACAGGGGCGAAGAAATTGCTTGGAAGCACTTGCGCATTCTGCGGCGTGCTGAGGAGAAATCTGATGGACAGGCTTGCGCGCTCGGCGGGCGCGGGAAAGATTGCCACAGGGCATAATCTGGATGATGAAACACAGAGCATTATTATGAATATTTTTGAATCCGACATGGCAAGGCTCTCGCGCCTCGGACCTGTGAACGCAACAGCGCACGGAAAGCTGGTGCCGCGGATTAAGCCGTTGTATGAATGCCCGGAGAATGAAGTTGAGCTGTTTGCCGCGTACAATAACATTGAGCATTATTCACATGAGAAATGCTGCCCGTACAGGTGGCAGGCAAAGAGGAATTTTTTCCGCACAATGATTGAGGATGCGGAGGAAAAGTTTCCCGGAACGAAGTTTAAGATTCTGAAATCATTTTCGCAGTTAAAGCCCGCGCCAGAAGGCGGGGGCAAAGGCGGAAAAGCAAAACTGCAGGCTTGTAAAAAGTGCGGCAGTCCCACAAGCGGAAAGGAATGCAAGGTTTGTTTGCAGTTGGAGAAGATGAAATAGAAACCGCATCTGCGCGCTGCAAAAGCGCGCTGTTCTTTTCGCCAACCTTTTCTTTTTAAGAAAAGGTTGTGGTGGGCCCGGGCGGGATCGAACCGCCGATTTCCACCATGTCAAGGTGGCGTCATAGCCGCTAGACCACGGGCCCTTGAAAACAATAAGAACTCGTGCCTGAAAGGTATTTTAATGTTTCTTATTTCCGCTTTTTTCCCGAATTTTTGGCGGGCTTTGCCCGCGACTTCTTCGCGGCACGGGCGCGGTTTTCGGTTAATTTATCAAGCGCAAGGCCCATCTCCTTCGCAAAGTTGCGCTCGAAATCGTCAAGCTCCTTTATCTTGAGGTCTATCTGGGAAATGTGAAGATTAAATACCTTCTGCCGTTCCACCATCTCCTTTGCAAGCTCCTCCTTTGCCATGTTGAATGTCACGACATTCTTCTTGATAACGGAAAGGAACTGCTCCCTGAATGCGTGGAAGTCATCCATTGTTGTGACAAGCTTGTCAATGTCAAGCTCCTTTATCAGTTCCTCCATGTCATTTGCCTTCGCCTTAATTGTGCGGTCCCATACCTGCCTCTCGCGGTCAAGCATGGTGCGCATCTGCACCGCGGCCTCCTTGCGCAAACCTGTAACAAGCTCCCTTTTCAGGGAGCGCATCTCAACAAGCATTGCCTTGATTTCATCGGGGTTTAATCGCTGTTCCAAACCCTCAAGCTCATTGATGCGCCTCTCAACCTTATCGGTTAATTCCGCGTTCTTTGCCAATGCCATTTTATCAATGCGGGACTTCGCCTCCTGCAATAAACCTTCCCTGATTTTTGACTCAAGCTCAATTGCGCGGTTTATGCGCGTCTGCATTTCATCCCGCTTCTTCCTTGATTCCTGAATAAAGTCCTCTATTTCGGAGCGGGACTTTATTACTTCAGTATTCATCTCGCGGATTAATGCAGATTTTGTCCTTTCAAGCGAGGAAACCTGCGTGTCCATTTCAGCAATGGCCTTTGCGTTCTCCTTTTTCTGCGATTCCATCCTTGAAAGCGCATCTCTTGTAAGCGCATCAATCTTCTTAAGCTCCTCAATCTTGTCCCTCACAACTTCCGTGACATTTTCGGACTTTTCATCCAGCTGCGAGTTTATCTTATCCATCATAAGTGTTTTCTGGCTGTCAAACACAACCTGCATTTTCTTTATTTCCTTATCAACGGCATCGCGGGAGACCTTCTCAACAAAGGCAGTTGTTTCCGCCTTTAATCTTTCCATTTCATCAAGCTTTGCATCTATGGTTGCAAGTATTCCCTTCTCCCATAATTTTGCTATGTCCGTGTTCTGCGGCACGGCACGCACAGGCTCCTGGAATGACGGCTGCGATGAAAAGGACTCGGGCGCGGTTTCCTGAATCTGCGGGCGCATGGCGCGCTCAAGGGGCATTGTTGATGCACGCGCCGCCTTGGGAGCCTCAACCCTGGGCGGAACCACTATCACGGGCCTTGGCGCCGCAATTCCCGCGGGCTGTTTCTGGACTGCCCTCTTTAATTCCTCCATTGCGGAGGGGCCCTGCTGCTCCAGCCTGGCGCGCTGTGAGGCGGGCATTTCCTTTTTTGTTTCATTCAGAATCTGCCTTGCCTCTCTTGGGGAAACCCCGATGTCCCGCAAGTTAGACACAATCTCGTCATCGGAAACCTTCAATGCGAGGAGTTTCTTGGTTGACTCCTTAAGAATATCGTGCTTGTCCATTGCCATAATAGAGTAACGTATTTGATATATAATGGTTTTGGCGCGGTTATTTTTTCTTCCTTAGGGGCGGCTTATAGTCGGGGTAAAAATCGGCAAGGACCCCTTCCGCTATTCCGCGGTTCCCGTCCGCGTATTTAACGGCACGAAGGTCCTCAATAGGAAAACCAAGTTCGGCAAGGTGCAAAACCCTATAATCCATGTCCCACAAGTATTGGGCGTCAAAACCGTTGCGCTTAAGTATGTCAGCATCCAGTTCATATTCAAACTTAAGAACCTTGGCAGGGTCCTCACCCTTATTGCGTATGAGGGCGTGCAGGAGGTCTGTAAGAGTCTTCTTGCTGAGCGGCGCAATATGTTCCCTCGCGAGCTTTCGCTTTGAATCTCTAATCCTTGTCTTCCTGCCTTTATTAGTCATCATGCTAAAAGATAAAGCATTTCCTAATATAAAAGACTGCCGCCGGCGGGCGGAATTCAGGAATAACAATTCTTTAATAACCTTTCAGGGTTTAGATTTTGATAATGGGCTCGTAGTGTAGTGGTAACATACGCCCTTGGCATGGGCGAGACCGCGGGTTCGATTCCCGCCGAGTCCATTGCCCCATTTCGTAGGGGCGGTCCGAAGCATGTGGGCTGCCTTCGGCAGCCCGATAATGCACCCAACCCCGCTTCCCAAAAGGCGGCAAAACTTCAATAGCGGCAAAAAGAACAGTTCGCCTGCGGGCGAACATATGCGGGCTGATAGCATGTGGAAAAAAATTGGGAAAATAAAGACTTTTATTCGCTGGAAACTGTTTAAGATTAACAAGAGGCAGGGGAAATCCGAAACAAAATACGGCGATTCAATAATGGATCTCGGACCGGATGGGTCGCTTATACAGGTGAAGCACAAACTGCACAAAAAAGGCAATAAGTGGGTTCAGGGAGAAAGAAGGGGCGACATAAGAAAGGTTTAATCCCGCTAAGGCGAAATCAAAATTACATTGTCCCCGCGCAAAATCAGCTTGCCGTACTTTGTTTTCGGCTCGCCGTTTTCCATCTGCTCCGCGTTCTCAAGAACTATGTTCATATGCACATCGAACGCCTTGAGCGTGCCGCGAATGTTTGTGTCCCCTTTAAGGATAACAAGCACATCCTTGCCTATGGATTCGTTCAAAAGGTCGAAAGGTCTGTTTGCCATGTCATACACCTCCATTTCTTTGCCCGCCTGTGTTTGCCAGTGGCGGGGTTTTCTTCTTCCTGAAGATTCCGGCAATTCCGCCGAAAAACCTTGAAATAAAATTCTGCTTCCGCACCTGCCCATCTGACTTGTCAAATGTAACGGGTATGCCCGCCAGCTTTGCCGCAAGTTTCTGGATTGCAAGCGAACCCTTTGAGCCCGGCATGCGTATCATAACCGGAACAATCTTTGACTGCATAAAGCTGTACCTTATTTCAGGGTCATACGGAATAAGGCCGTACACGGGAAGTTCAAGCATCTTCATAATGTCATCCTGCGAAATTTCCCCCTTCTCCCCGCGCATGAAATTGATAACCACTCCAATGGGCTTAACCCCGAGGCGCTGCGCTGTAATTTTTGCCTTCAGAACATCCGCAATGCTCGGAGGATCCGGAGTAGTGATAAGCAGAACTTCCTGTGCCGCGCTTATTGCCGCAAGGACATTTTTCTCGATTCCCGCGGGCGCATCAAGAAGCACGAAATCAAACTGGTTTGAAATGCTCTCAATAACGCTCTGTATGCGCTCCGAATCAACTCTCCGATAAGTTTCAATGCTTAATCCCGAGGGCACAACCTTCAGTCCCGCGGGGCCGTCGTAAATTGCGTCCTGAATTGTAGACTCGCCGAGAAAAACATCATGCAAAGTAATGGGGGATGACTGCATGTTCAAAAGCAAAGAAAGGTTTGCCATTGCTATATCGGCATCAACAACACAGACCTTCTGGTTTCGCTTTGCAAGCGCAATCCCGAGGTTGGCTGTGATGCTGGTTTTCCCAACTCCCCCCTTTCCTGAAAGCAGTGTTATTACCCTTCCCAAAAAAACCACCAAAACGGGAACTCACAAATCATGGCAAATTCATTATAATTAGGCATTATATGTTAATAAGCTTTACTTTCACTCCGCATCCGCGCTGCCCCTTGCGGAAAGGAATTTCTCAACATCCTTTGCAATTGCCTTCATTTCAAGGGATTCAAGCCCGGCGCCTGCGCGGATGATGTAAATTTTATCGCGGAATGGCAGGAGCATATACCAATCATCCTGCCCCTTAATTGTAACTGCCTCGCTTTTCGGGAGTTCCGAGGCGATGTAATTGAAGAGTGCGGTTCCTGTAACGGATTCGCTCAGGTTATTTCCGTTTGTTGATATAAGGCATGTGCCGTTCCCGTATGAAACGCAGATGCTGTCAACCATGTGCCTCTTTTTTAGTGCGCGCACCAGTTCATTCAGTTCCTGCACTTCCTTCTCAAAATTAAAGCGCGAAGTGTATGAATACAAAAAGTCAAGCTGTTCCTTCGGGACAGTTGTTTCATCGACAGCCAAAATGCTGTTCGCTATCCTCTGCAGCGCGCGCCTTACAGTTCTCATTTTTGCCATATCAAATCACTCAACCCAGGCGGCTCAGGCCCAGGCGTTTGAAAACAGATTCCCTGCTTTCATGCGTCTTCAGTACCTCCGCCAAAACCTGCTTTGCATACTGGTCCGCAAACTCCTTCACATACATTCTCTTTATATCCTTTTTCCCGAGCGGCTTTGGCAGGATGATCTTGTCATTGAATGCAGTAACAAGGTCAATCTGCTGGTTGCTTAAATTATAGATGTCTACTGCCCCGTGTTCCGCTGCCAAAGCATTGAAAACCTGCACAAGCGCGGGCTCGCCGAAAACCAAAATGTCATAATTCATGTACTCATAAAGCGCGCCCGCAAGCGTGCCCTTCCTGAAAATCATTACCCCTTCCTCCATGCCGTCATAACCGTCAATTGTCACAACAATATACCCTGAGAACAGCTTGTCAAAGAGCGAATCGGTTATGCCCTGTATGTCGAAATCCTTCAAGGCGACTTCCTCGGCAACAGCGCTTCCGACAGGCAGGTTCATTTTTTCACATTCCCCAATTTTTATTATTTATTTAAGCACAATAACCTGGTCCGCGTTGTTTTTTAACGCGGCTGCACTTGCCTCTTCCGCAAGCACGACAATTGTTTCCTTACCCGCGCGCTTTGCCTTTACTATTGCCGGCAGGAAATCGCTGTCCCTTGTCACAAAAGCAATTGTGTTTATTGTGGGGTTATACACCGCCTCAACAGCATCAGCAGCCATGCTTACATCAATGTCCCCGACTGTAATAACACTTTCAAACCCCTGATTAACAACAGCCTCAATCAGTTTATTGTTCGCGTACTGGTTAAGGAAAACTTTTCCGATTTTAATTTTGCCGAATTTCCCTATAAGGCGCTTAACTTCCCCGAGGTCAACGCCAAGCTCCTTTCTCAAAATGTTAGGGCCGTCAATGAAAACCGCGATGCTGCCCTTGGGCTTCGGCTTTGTTGCCTGGGCAATGCGTTCCTTGACCTTCTCAAACATATAGTTCAATATATATGGAAAAGGTTAATATAGTTAGTGCGCGGTTATGCACGTTCGCCTTGTTCAGGGGGGGCTCATTTCTTGCGCTTTAAGTCCGCCAATATTCTTTCTAGATATTCGGGACCTTTGCCGACCTCCCTGTCAAGAAGCTCTCTAAGCTTGGACGATTTTTCACGTGCAGACTCCGAGCGGACAAGGTAGCCTAAAGTAGCCCTCACATACCTGTCCAAAAGCAGTAAAGAATCCTGCTTTCCAAACACAGGCACTGCCTTTTCCAAAAATCCAATGGATTCGGGCCCGAGCTTTTCCTTGGCGGCATAGTCTTCAATTTCTTTGCCAAACTTTGCAAAACTCGCGATTGGCTTTTTACGCGGAATAAGTTTCTTTGCCATACATTATATAACGAATGCCCACTATAAAAAACTATCTCTGCAGGCAGTTGTGCCTGCTGTTTGGTCAGCGCCTTGCCATTACTTTCGGGTCTTTGTTGTAGGCGACGAAATTAACCAGGGGCGGGCCTGTGCGGATTTCAACATCAAAATGCTCTTCCAGCCAATCCTTTACAAACTTAAATTTTTCAGGCGTTAATATGTCCTCATGAATTTCTCCCGCAAGGCATTTCGCATTAAGGAGGGTTTTCTCCCCGCGCTTAATAAACCTGCTTCATCCGGCCTGCGGTGCCGCATCGGCACACCGCATAAAACGATTATTTTATATATTGAATGATTATATTATACATCATATGTTACACGGATGGCAAAAATTTAAGGGCTGGAAGGTGCTGGAATTCTTCCTTGCGGGCGGCGGCAGGATTCACGTAAACGGCCTTGCCGCAAAACTCGGGATAAGCCCGGGCACTGCGCAGGAATACCTTACGGGCTATGAAAGGCAGGGTGTCCTTGAAAGGGAGCGCGCGGCGAACGCCATAAACTACATGCTTGCGGAAACACCGCTCACGCTTGAACTGAAGAAGGCGTATTTTGTTTCACTCCTCGCGGACTTTGGGGGCGAATTTGAAAAGGAGAACCCCTATGTCGCAACGCTGGCACTTTACGGCAGCCATGCAAAGGGAACCTACGATGAAAAGAGCGACATAGACCTGCTTGCAATAAGCCAGGAGAAGAAATTAAGGCTCGGTTCACTGAAAAAAATTGAGGAAAAAACAGGCAGGGAGGCGAAACTGCAGAGCTTTACCCTTGCCGAATGGAAAGGCATGCTTGCAAAGAAGGACAGCTTCGCGTCCGCGGTAATCAGGAACAATATCGTGCTTTTGGGGGCGCAGTTATGAAAATAAGCGAACTTTTAGGGAAAGGGCTGCTGGCGAAAAGCGCCTCAAACAAGGAAGAGGTTCAGGGTTCGCTTGCGATAGCGGAGCGCTTCGTTGAAAGGGCGGAAGGGAACAAAAAAATTGAATATTATGACATTTCTTTGAGCCTTGCATACCAGTCAATGTTCCATGCGGCAAGGGCACTGCTTTTCAAAAGCGGATATAAGGAAAGGAGCCACACGGCACTGATAGGGGCACTGAAGGAAATATACGCGGATAACGCGGAACTGCAGGAACTGCTGGAAGTTTTTGATTCATACAGGAAAACGCGGCATGCTGTGCAGTACTCGGGAGCGGGCTGTTCGGAAGGGGATGCAACGGAAGCGATAGGCGATGCGGAAAAATTCCTTGATTTGGCGGATACGCTCCTTGCGAAGGCGGAAAAGAACGGCTGTTCGGAAAAAACAGGCAACGCCCCGCAGAACCGTACCCGCAACAAATAAAAACACAAGCCACTTCCATATTTAAGGATGTGAAATAATGGCGGACATGGAAAAGAAGTTTGCAAGTGCGGGACATTTAAAGCCTGGCGGATATGTTCTTGTTGACGGTGCGGTGTGCCAGGTTAAGTCAACTGAAAAATCAAAGCCGGGAAAGCACGGCTCCGCAAAGGTAAGGGTAACGGCAATGGGAATTTTCGGGGAGGGCAAGAAAACGCTTTTGAAGCCCACGGATGCGGATGTTGAGGTTCCGATTATAAGGAAGGGCGCGGGGCAGGTTGTTGCGGTAATGGGGGACACAATGCAGATAATGGACATGGACTCCTATGCAACATATAATTTGCCTAAACCGAAGGACATTGACGGGCTTGCCTCGGGCGTTGAGGTTGAGTATCATCAGTACGGCGACAAGGTAAAAATTGTGAGGAAGAAGTAATTAAGCGCGGCACCAGGGGTGCCGGTCGGCGGTTTTATGAGGCTTGTTCTTGTTCCGAGTTCGCAGGGCTCGCTTGGAAAAAACATAGGGTGCGAGCATGCGCCCGAGATTCTCTCCCGCGAACTTGAGGATTCGCTTGCCGATTTGGATCTGGATGTTGTAAAGGCATGTGTTGTGCCCTCGGACATAGAGCGCACGGATGAAAACATTTACAAAAGCGCGAAGGAAGCCCTGGGTTTGGGGCGCGCGGTTTTTTTGGGCGGGGACCATTCAATAACATACCCTATTTTCCGCGCCTTCTCTGAAAAGTTCGGCGCAAATGGCGCGGCACTGCTGATGTTTGATGCACACCCCGACTGCGTGCAGTTTTTTAAGCCGCTTTCCCACGAGGATTTTGTGCAGGGGCTTGTGAAGGAACGCATGGTAAGGGCGGAAAACATATTTATGATGGGGGTCAGGAAAATTCACGCAAAGGAAATGATGTGGCTGGAGAAAAACAAAATAAAGAGGATTTCCTCGCGCGCGGTAAGGGCAAACCTTGAGAAGGCAAAGCAAAAGATGTGCGAATTCCTGCAGGGCAAGGGAATTGAAAACTTATACATAACAATTGACATTGATGTGCTTGACCCCGAAGAAAGCGCGGGCACCGGCTATCTTGAAAAGGACGGACTAAGCAAACGCGCGCTTATGGAACTGTTGGAAGCCGCGCTTGAAAGCGGGAAGGCAAGGGCTGTTGACATTGTTGAGGTTAATCCAAAGAAAGATGCCGGCGGGAAAACACAGCGCGCGGCAATTGAACTGCTTGAAAAGTCACTCAATCTTCTTGAATAGGACTTTTCCCTTTTTCACTTTCGTTCCCGCGGGGAGAAGGTTGAATTTGCAGTCATTTAGCAGGCCTGCCTTAACCCCCAACTGCGCATTAATCTCCCTGTTTGCTTCAGGCATAAATGGGGAAATTAAAATTGAAATTATCCTAAGTGAATCAGCAAGGGAGTAAAGCACGTTTTCAAGCTCGCGGCCCTTTAATTTCCACGGCTCCTTTTCATTAATGAATGCATTGCAGGCATTCACAAATGTGAAAATTTTATTCAGCGCAAGGTGCAGTTCAAGGTTTTGCATGTGCTGTTCTATTTCCCCGAGTGCGAGGGATTTTTTCAGCGCGGCGTCTGTTTCTCCTTTCGGAACCTTTCCCGCGAAATACTTGTCAACCATTACAATTGTCCTGTTGAGCAAATTTCCCAAATCATTCGCAAGCTCATTGTTGATTCTCTTTATTAGTTCCGCCTCTGAAAAGTTGCCGTCCTCCCCGAACGGAATTTCGCGCAGAAGGAAATAGCGCAATGCATCGGAAGGGTATTTTTCCGCGAGCGCAATCGGGTCAATAACAGTGCCCCTGCTCTTGCTCATCTTTTCCCCGGCTTCAGTGTTTATGAAGCCGTGCACAAATATTTGTTTCGGCTGTTCCAAGCCCCCTGCAAAAAGCATTGCAGGCCATATAACGGAATGGAACCAGAGAATATCTTTTCCGATTAAATGAATATCCGCAGGCCAGTAATTTTTTGTTTTTGTTTTTGCTCCCGACACGTAGTTGGTGAGCGCATCAAACCAGACATACATCACATGTGCTTTGTCATTCGGCAATGGAATGCCCCACTTCAATGAGGTGCGGGAAACGCTCAAATCGCGCAAACCCTGTTTAAGGCGGTTTTCCATTTCTAACTTTTTTCCCGCGGGCGCAACAAAGGTTTTGTTCTTTTTGTAAAGCTCAAGCAATTGCGGGTAATAGGTTCCCATCTTGAAAAAGTAGCTTTCCTCCTTCACAGTGTCGCACTTCTTTTTGTGCACAGGGCAGTTGCCGTTTTCCAAATCGCGCTCAACATAAAAATTCTCGCACTCGGCGCAGTACAGTCCCGAATACTGGCCTTTGTAAATGTCGCCCTTTTTCTCAACCTTTGCGAAAAGTTCAGCCGCGGTTTTCTCGTGATCCTTGTCAGTTGTGCGGATGAAACGATTGTTTGAAATGTTCCACGCGGAACAGAGCGCATCGAATGCCTTAACCTGCATATCCACAAATTCCTTCGGCTTCCTGCCCGCCTTTTCCGCGGCGCGCTGTATCTTGAGCCCGTGTTCATCCGTACCTGTGAGAAAGAAAACATCCTCCCCAAGCAGGCGGTGCCAGCGTGCAATTGCATCAGCGCACGCCTTTTCATAAGCATGCCCAAGGTGCGGGGCTCCGCTTGGGTAATCAATTGCGGTCGTTATGTAAAATTGCTTCGCCATGCAATAAATAAAGGCGTTTTGGTTATTATTGGTTTCGGAATGGCTTGACACGTGAAGTTCAGGCCCATCGAGCGCAAGGTGACGCTATTTGGGCAGTGCTAGTTGGGCGTTGCCCAACTGCACCCATTTTGGCTCCGCCAAAATAGGGCGGCCCAAATGCGCGCATTTTGGCTTAGAGCCAAAATAGCGGATGGT
>JBDRDO010000005.1:0-8548 GCA_043820655.1 Candidatus Iainarchaeum sp.
CCGAAGCCCGTGCCTACAACCCTGCCGTCAGTCGAGGGCGTTACGGAATGGAACTTCTCAAACAGATGCGCAATCTTATCATCCGCAATCCCAACCCCATTATCCTTCACGGAAACAACGATTTCCTGCGGATTCTCATGCGCCTCAATAACAACCTTCCCTGTTTGGGGGGTGAATTTGATTGCATTGTGCACAAGGTTGTTTAGTACCGAGATTATTGCGTCCCTGTTTGCAAAGAGGGGGGGCATGCCCTCGGGAATTGATGTAAGCAGAATAACGTCCTTTGTCTTCGCAAATGCCTGCGTTTCAGAAAGCACATCCTTCACAACATCCGCCACGCTGACCGCGCATTTTGTGAATTTCATTTTTCCAGCCTCAAGGCGCGAGATGTGCAGCATTTTTGTTATCAAATCGTCAAGCTGGTCCACACTTTCATGAATCACATTAACCGCACTTTCCTGCTTTGGGTTAAGCGGCCCGAGCGTGCCGTCCTTCAGCATTTCGGAATATCCCTTCACAGGCGTTAGCGGGGTCTTTAACTGATGGGAAATCATGTCAATAAACTGGTGCCTTGTTTTTTCGGATTCCTGCAGAATAAGGGCGGTCTGCTTGAGGCGGTCAAGCTCGTGCCTTGAGAGTGTCACTGCCCAGGTTCCGAGCCCCGCGATAAACAATACAATGCCAAGAACTGAGAGAATGCCGAAAAAGCCCATAAATGCGGAGTTTTCAGGGACATATCCCTTATAATAAAATTCCGCCGCATAGCCCGCCAGAACCATGGATGCGCCAACCGCCACAAAATACCAGTACTTGTTTCTGGAGGTCGGGACAAAATATATTGCGCTCATGTGGTATATAAGCGTGCCAAGGAACGTCAGAAATATTACTATATCCTTCGCATCATGGGCGCCGATGCCCAGGATAAAAACAAGAATAATGTAGAACGCGGGCACTATAATGGCGCCCGTAATAAGCATAGTTTCCATTCCTTTCCTTGTGTAAAGCATGTGCATCTAACCACTCATCCCATCGCAGGAATCGTAAAAGTAAATGTCGTGCCCCTGCCAAGCGTGCTTTTCACGCCTATTTTTCCGTTGTGCACCTCGATAATCCTTTTGCAGATGCTCAGGCCGAGGCCTGTGCCGCCCTCCCCTTCGTCCCGTGCGCTCTTCGCGCGGAAGAACTTTGTGAAAAGTTTTTTCTGGTCCGCCTTTGAAATTCCTATGCCTGTGTCACGTATAGAAACAACAATATTTTTGCCCTGCCTTGCCGCACTTACACCCACAAACCCCTGCTCGGGGGTGAACTTAATTGCGTTATGGATGAGATTTGTAAGCAGCTGCTCCATCTGGCCCCTGTCGGCATTAACCACAGGCAGGCTTTTCGGGAGCTCGGCAACAAGGGTTATTTTCTTCTCCAGTGCAAATGACTTCATTTCCTTGGCAACAAAGTTGATTATGTCAAGCAAATCCGTGCGTTTTTTTGTTACCTTTGACTTAACCGCCTCGGCCTTTGAAAGCCCGGAGAGGTCCTCAATAAGATTCTTTGAGAGGTTTATGCTCCGTGAGATTACCTCGAGCGCATCCTTCTGCTTGGGGTTAAGCTCGCCCAAATCCTCGCCCAACAGCATTTCAAGGTAGCCGCGCACAGGGGTTAAGGGTGTTTTCAATTCGTGCACAACGGTGTTTATGAATTCCTGCCGCATATTTGACTGGTGCATAAGCTCCTTGTTTGTTTTCCCAAGCCTGCGCATAGCAACCTCAAGGTCATGCTTTGACTGCCTGAGCGCATCCTCGTACTTTGCCTGTTCCGTTACATCCGAAATCATGATAAGGTCTGCAATCTTTTTCCCCTTCGAGTCCTTTATGAGCGTGCCGATAATCCTGCCAACAATTATTTTCCCGCCTTTTGCCTTGAACTCAAGTTCATAGGGCGGAAAGTCCTTCCCAAGCATGCGCCTGCCAAAGTTCTTTATCATTATTGCCTTGCTCTTTGCGGGTATGAACGGCAGCTTAAGCATGTGCATGCCCTTTATGTCATTTGGCTTATAGCCAAGCCAGTCTGTAAGGCGCTTGTTGATTTCAACAATATGACCTTTCGGGTTTACCGCAACAATCGCCTCCGGCGAAAGCTCGAAAATTTTCCTGTATCTTTCCTCCCTCTCTTCCAGCTTGCGCTCCATCTCTTCGCGCTCGGTCATGTCATCCCCTGCGGAAAGCGTGCCTATTGTTTTGCCAGCGTCATCCTTAAGCACGGTGTTGTGCCAGAGGATTTTCCTTTCATTCCCGCCTTTTGTAAGCACAGGACTTTCATAATATTTAACCACCTTTACTTTCCCCGCCATGAGCTTCCTGTAAACATTGCGCACAGTCTCCCTCGTCTCCTTCGGCAGGAACTTATCAAACCAGTTTTGGTAAATTATTTCATCCTCGCGATAACCAAGAATTTCCGCAGCCCTCTTGTTTACCAGTGTGGCCTCGCCCTTTTCATTAAGCGAAACAACCATAACCCCCACCAGGTCTATGTATTTCCTTGCCTTGTCTCTTTCCTCCTTCAAACGCTCCTCAACACCCCTGCGCCAGGTTATGTCGCGCAGGATTATTGAAATCCCTGTAATTTTGCCGCCCCTTTTGATAAGGTAAGGCACCGCCTCCAGTGAAAGTTCCGTGCCCTGCATATTTTTTATTTTCACATTCATTCCGGAGATAAGTTTGCCCCTTGCAATGTCATTGAATGTGCGCAGCAATTTGGGCACATCCTTTTTAGGGAATACGCCAAGCCGCATAAGGTTCTTCCCGATAAGTTTCTCCCGTGTGCCGCCGAACATCCTAATTGCAACAGGATTAAGGTCAAGGATTTTTCCCTCCTTGTCAAGGTATGCAATGCCGTCATTTGCATTCTCAAAAATTTCCCTGAACTTCAGTTCGGATTCAAGCAGGTTTTTCTCCGCGGTTTTGCGTCCGCTAACATCCCTGAAAATCGCCATTGTTGAAACAAACTTCCCGTTCTCCATGTGCGGGGTTACATTGCCCTCAACATGGACCTCATTGCCGCGCTTCCCGACAAAAACAGTCTCGACAGCAGTGAGCGTTTTGCCGCGCATCACTTTCCCGAACATTTCCTTGCAGTGCGCACGCTGATCTTTTCGTATAATGTCCATCAGCCCAAGCTTCTTTACTTCCGCATCAGAATAGCCGAGCAGTTCCTTCCATTTTTTGTTCACATAAATGAATTTTCCCTCTGAATTAACGCTCTGGATTAAATCATTCGCATTCTCAAGCAGGCCTGCGCATTTTGCCTCCGCAGTGCCAAGGGCGGGCGCACACCTGAGGATTATCTGTGCCCCAGTAATTTTTGTGCCATCCTTCACGGGATTTATGTTCGCAACAACGCCCCGTATTTTGCCCTTCTTGTCCGCAATTTCAAAAGAATAATCCTCAAGCGTTTTCCCGCGGAATACCTTCTGCAAATCACGCAATTCCCTGAAAACGCTTTCGCTCGGCATTAAACTTGCAAGGCTTTTCCCTATAAAATTGCCCTTTGCCCGCCCCGCGATTTTCAGCGCCTTTCTGTTTGCGTAAAGCACAACTCCGTTTCTTCCCACTTCAATAATGCCGTCCGGCGCATCGTCAACAAACGCACGGTAGCGCTGTTTAAGCCCCTTAATTTCATTAAGAAGTTCCTTATCTCCCTTCGGCATATAATCCCGTAATCCTAATAACCAAACTTTTATATATATGTAACAGTTTATTATATTGAAAGAGTTTATTATATTGAAAGTGATTTTATGCCGAAGATACTTGTTGTTGATGATTCGGGATATACGCGCATGATGATAAAGGACGCCATCGGAATTGACGGCCACACGGATGTTGAGGAGGCATCAAGCGGGGAGGAGGCAATAAAGAAGGCAAAGGCGCTGAAGCCCGCGCTTATCCTGCTTGACCTGATACTTGTGGGAAAGGGCGGAATGGAAGTGCTTGCCGAAGTTAAGAAAACACAGCCAAAAACAAAAGTTATTGTGATAAGTGCCGTGGGGCAGCAGAGCTATCTGAAAAAGGCAACTGATTTGGGCGCGGATGCTTATTTAGTGAAACCAGTGGGTGCGAAGGAAATCCGCACAAAGGTGAAGCAAATTCTGGGCAAGTGATTCCCTAATTGGCAGATGAATTGCGGCGCCTAATAAATTACGGCTTCACCAGCCTTTTTGTCAATTGATTTAAGCAGTTTTTTCAGCGTTTTAATGCCGACAACAAGCATGAACTGTGCGCTCATTGTTTCCATTTCGGAAACCTCAAATCTTGTGCCAAGCACAAGTGCATATGCCTCGCCCTTAGATATTGCGTCCTCAAACTCCTCCATAAGATGCTCGGTCTGCATAACCACTTTCGGGGTTTCGGGCACAAGCTCGGTATCAAAAAACTTTGACATTGTGTTCATATAGCTGTTGATAATTATGTTAGAGGTTTCTATAAACGCGCTTATCTCGCCGCTTTCCAGTTTTGTTGTTGTGCCTATTTCGCGCTTGAAAAGCAGGTCCACAAGGTGCAGTGCTGTTTTTTTGTTGTAAAGCACGCAGAGTATTGCCGGGTCTGTGCTGAACATTTTCATTGAGGATGAGACCATCATTTCCCTCGGGCCTATGAATGCGCCGAATATTTCCTCAAGATGCACCAACTGCACAAAAGGAACCTTGATGTCCGCGGGCGCGCCAAGCATATGCGAGAGCTTGTCCGTTGCCTGCGCGGAACTGACATTTCCCATTTCCTTTAAAGTTTCTTCCTGAAGGAGCGTTAGTTTTATCTCCTCAGTTATGTCATTCACTGCCTTTGCTTTGACAGCCATGCATCACACCTTTTTTCCTGTAACAAAACCGATTTCATATGCCTTTATCTTATGGCTTTTCTTCAGCTCGCGCACGGCCCTTTCCCTGTTTTTCGGGCTCACAACCAAAACCATTCCCACGCCCATGTTAAACGCACGGTACATTTCACTCTCTGAAATTTTGCCCCTTTCCTGAATCAGTTTAAATATCGCAGGCACAGGCCATGTTCCGCGTTCGCCAACTCCTCCTAATCCTTTCGGCAGAATCCTCGGCACGTTTCCCCCTATACCGCCGCCTGTTATATGTGCGGCACCATTCAGCAAACCCTTATTATTCAAATCAACAACCGCGCGCGAATAACTTACATGCGGCTTTAGCAGCGCCTCCCCAATGCTTTCCCCAAGCCCATTTGGCCTGTTATGGACCTTCATCCTTGCGCGTTTGAATAAAACATCACGCGCGAGTGAATAGCCATTAGTATGCAAACCGTTTGAGGGCAAAGCCAACAGGACATCCCCTGATTTAATCTTCCTGCCATCAAGCAGTTTCCCCTTTTCCGCAACCCCCACAACACACCCTGCCAAATCGTACTCGCCCTTGCAATACACGCCCGGCATTTCCGCGGTTTCCCCGCCAATTAATGCCATGTTATGCGCCCTGCATGCCTTTGCCATCCCCCTTACAATATCCGAAATCACCTTTGGCTTTAAATTTGCGCCCGCAACATAATCCAAAAAGAAAAGCGGTTCCGCACCCAATGTTGCGATGTCATTTGCGGAATGATTCACTAAATCAATTCCAACAGTGTCCCACTTTTTCATCTGCGCGGCAACCATTAATTTTGTCCCAACCCCATCAATGCTTGACACAAGCACGGGATTTTTGTATTTCTTCAGCGCGGAGGCGTCAAACACCCCGCCAAACAGGCCGATGCTTGAAACAACGTTTTTATTGTAAGTGCTTTTCACTGCACTTTTAATTCCGCGCAGCGTGCGCTCCGCCTTTGGAATATCAACACCCGCACTTTTGTAGCTTGCCCCAGCCATTTGCTCACCTCATGCCTGTTATTTCCTTTTTCCAGTAATTGCAGATTTGCTCTGTTTTCTGCACGCTCGCCCCTATGTATGCGGCGGGGTTCACAAGGAATTCCGCCTCCTTTGCGGTGAATTTGCGCAGCATTTCCGCGGTTTTTTCGTCAAGCACCGCTTCATCAACAACAGTCCTGCCGCTCTTCGCGGCTTTCATTGAAAGCCTGCGCACATGTTCATGTGCATCTGTGTGCCCGTGCTTTGCAAGGAGAATGTATAATGGTTCCGCGGAGGTTTCCCCCGCGGCATTGCCAAGGTTAAACATCATCGCATCCTTATCAACATCCAGCCTTGACATTGCGCTGTTCATGCGGTTTGCGGCAATTGCAAGCCCCGCAATAAGCTCCGGCAGGAACCTTGCGCTCGCGCTGTTTGTCAAATCACGCTGGTGCTCTGAAATTGAATCCATGTAAACAGTCTGCATGCGCGGCATAAATTCCTTCCACAGGCTTTTAACATTTTCAAATGAAATCGGATTTCTCTTGTGCGGCATTGTGCTGCTCCCGACTTGCTTCCCCGAGAATTCCTCGGCAACCTCTGAAATTTCCGAGCGCTGTAAATTCCGCATATCATCCGCAAGGTTTGCAAGCACTGTAAATGCCGAAACTGCCTTGTGCATCAAATCCGCAACAGGTTCGGGTGAAACAATCTGCGTTGAGTGCATTCCCTGTTCCAGGCCTAATTCATCCATTAATTGCTTCTCAAATTTAACGGGATTTGGAACAATAAGCGAAAGCGCATTATAAGCCCCCACTGCCCCTGAACATTTTCCTGCCAATTGCTCCTTCGTCCAGTATATGCCCCTAATCCTGCTTCCCAGCCTGTCAACATACCCCGCCATTGCAAAGCCGAATGTTATGGGTTCGGCATACTGACCGTGCGTCCTGCCTATCTGCACAGTTCCCCTGTGCTTCAGCGCAAGATTAATCAGCGTTTTCTCAAGCGCAATCAATTCAGGCATAACCAGATTTTCCATTGCATGCTTATACCTCAGCGCGTTTGCGGTATCTACAATATCATAACTTGTTGCCCCGAAGTGGATGTAGGGATGCGCTGCCTTCGGGGTTTTCCTTTTCAGAACATTGACAAGCGCGCGCACATCATGCTTTGTAACCTTGCGCTCCTCCTCATAAACCTCATCCGCGCGGACCTTTTCCGCGGCAGTTTCAACAGCCTTTGCAATCGCAGGCTTGCAGATTTTGTTTTTTGCAAGCACGCGCACGAACGCGGCCTCAACCCTTGCCTGATATTTTATGCGCGCATTCTCACTAAGGAATTCCTCAATCCGCGCACCAAGCCCGCCGCCTATCCCGTAACGGTAATCCAGCGGAGAAATATTGGAGAAAGAATCATTTTTTGCCATGCCACGCACCATATATAATAATGAAAGTAGATGTATTTAATACTAAGTTTATTTAAATCTGCGCGCGCTTCCGATAAAATGATGCCACAAAGGTGGCAATGCTCAAAAGCATAATAATCCATTCATAGCCTGTGTACACAAGGCGCGTAAGTACCAATGCAAATATGAATGAGATAAGCCCCAGCACAACCAACAACCTTTTTGAAACAAGCTCTGCCAGCGCATAATGAATGATGCTATTTTCCCCGAACTTATCAAGCCTTTTTTCAACAGTAACCGCAACAGTCAGGCCTGCGGCAAAGAATGTAAAAAACCAGCTTATGAATGGGAACCATATTCTCTGTGTATCCAGCAGGCCCCCGAAAAATGAAACCGTGTTTTCCCAGCCGGCATTGTAATACATGAAAGAGAAAAGGAACAGAATTGAACCCCCGATGCAGATAGCCCAAAAAAGCGGAGGCGCTTTCCTGAGCGCATTTATATCACTTGGCTTCATCTCAGGCATATTAATCACTCAACAAACGCCAGATAATCCGCCACTGCGTCCTTTATTGTTTTCGCGCCTGCAATTTCCACGCCAGTCCATGCAGCGGCAACCGAACTGTAAATAACGCTTATCACATCGACTAATTCTGCAGGCAGCGAAGGCGGAATCGGGTATTCTGTTTTTTGTTTTTTCTCTTTTTTAGCCAGTTCCAGATTTTCAACCCAGTCCGCGTGCTCCTTCATATAATAATCACGCGCAACCTGCTTGCTTAAATTCACGCCGTTGTACAAAAACCTGTTTTCATCGGGCGTGCCGCAGACATCAACAAGCATAAGTTCGCGCCTTTCATTCAGCGCAAATTCAACCTTTCCATCCGCGTGCTCCAGCCCAATTGAGCCGGCCTTTTTGTTTAAGTAATCATTAATCTGCAAAGTTTTGTTTTTCAGCCCCTCAAGTTCCTCATCGCTCAATTTTGACATCTCCTGCGCCTCTTTCCATGAAAGATACCTGTCACTTGGCTCAAGTTTTGTGCTTACATCAACAATTGGATTTGGCAAAGGCTCGTTTGCCTCGGGCATCTTCTCAAGCCCCAGGCTTTCCAGTTCCAAATCCCCTGCGGCAAGGCGCTTGAACACGGAACTGCCCGCGGGCAGTGAATTCCTGAATATTATCTCAAGCGGAATAAGGTAATTTGTGTCTCCCTCATTTATCTCCCCGCGCTGGGGGTATAAAACACGCACAATGGAAACTTCCATCTCATTATGCTTCGGCATTTTGCGGAAATG
>JBDRDO010000006.1:0-14123 GCA_043820655.1 Candidatus Iainarchaeum sp.
CGAACAAAAAGCCGCGGTCCAGAAGAAGCTTGCGCGCATGGAAGGGGCGGAGGCGCATAAAATAGAGATTGCCGCGGTTAAGAGCGCGGCAGAGGAGTTGAGCGACAAGGCGCTGTCATACTATTACATCCGCACGCTTGAGAAGATGGGGGATGGCAGGGCAACAAAAATAATCTTCCCGTTAGAGTTCACAAACCTTCTCGGCGCGATTGCGGGGCGGCAGGCGGTGCACGAAACCGAGCGCGGGCTGGAAGTGAATCCCGCGGCAATAAAGAAATACGCGCCTTTGCTTGCGGAATACCTGAAAAAGGAAAAGGACAAGCGCAAGAATAAATAACACGGCAAAAATAAATGCCCGCTGTTTTTTATCAGCCCATTATAAGCCAGACCTCTACCGCAGCCCCTATTAAAAGCAGCCCATATGCAATCAAAAGCAGGAACAATGTGTCCTTTGCAATCCTTCTGAAGCCTGCCGAAGTGAAGCCGCCCCTTGTTGCGGCAACTGAAATTATCCCGCCGGCAATTGCCCCCACGAAATACCCCCCCAGTTCAAATATCCCGTGCGGCAAATACCCTATGCCGCGCATTATTCCCGCAAGGATGTGCACATCCAATACTTCCTTCCCTATGAACACGCCTATGACCGAGGCATTCCAGCCAATCAGAAATATCGCCCCAGCACCATATATGAATGAGAATAATATTGCAAGCCCCAAAACAATTGCATTGTTCTCAAATATAAGCGTAAAGCATTTGCCGAAATCCCGTGTCTCTGGATTTTTGCATTCCGCCATCCCTATGCCGCCAGTTGCCTGCCCCGTTATCGCGGAAAAGGTTTTTTCCTGCTCAAGGAAAACCGTCCCTCGCACAGGCACCATGCATTCAATCCCCCCATTGGGGCAGTGCGCAGGCACCGCAATAGGCAAAACAGCATACCAAAAACTGAAGCTTGCTATGAGCCCTATTGTAAGCCATGCGTAAACCTTGACTATGCAGAAGTGCCTTGCAAGAAATCCTATCGCCCAGCCCGGGGTGCATGACTCAACCTCTGTCTCAAGCAGTATTATTTTGTGTATTATCGGGGTTGCCCCTATTGTCACAAATGCAATCGCAAGCACGCCGGTGTACTGGGGGAAAATATAATAGCTTGTCCAGATGCCCGCTGTTGAAAGCAGCGCCCCGAGAATGAACATCAGCACACTGTGCTTTTTTGCCATGGCGGCACTGAATATGCTTTCTAGAACCATTTATTATGAATACGATGCGATGATTTATATACATTTCCTTGATAAATTCTGACTGTGAGCCCAAATGGCTAAAGACAAAGAACTAGTTTTTCCGGGAACATTCCTCAGTACTGAGGAGGAATTCAGCCCCGGTAAGAACGCATTTGAGGAAAATGGAGAGGTGCATTCCGCATGTGTGGGGCAGAGCCACTTCGATAACGCCTCGCGCGAGGTCAGCGTAAACGGAATAATGGGCACAGTCGAGCCGATAGACGTGGGCACTACAATTTACGGCATTGTTGTTAAGATAAAGGAAAAGGCGGCAGTAATTGAAATCCGCAACGCGGAGAAGAACGGGGCTAAAAGGGTTATTCTTATGGCTTCAGCAAGCCTGCCTGTGTTTGATATTGCCGAGGGATATGTTGAACAGGTAAGTGACCTTTTCAGGATAGGCGATATTGTGAAGGCCGAGGTTTCAAAGGCAACCCCCCTTATAACCGATGTTTCAACAAAAGGCCAGGATTTGGGAGTTGTTAAGGCATTCTGCACCAAGTGCAGGCAGCCTATGCGCCTTTACGACAGGGTATTAAAATGCCCCTGCGGCAGAACCGAAGAAAGAAAGATTGCAAAGGATTACTGGATTAGATAGTGAAGATTAGGTAGTGAAATTGCATCTGAAATTTGGATTTAATATGAAAATTGAGAGGTGTGTTTATGGAGATTGAGGTACTTAACAAGCAGGGAAACCTTTTGGAGTTTTTCATCAAGGGTGAGAGGCATACTTTTCCGAACCTGCTGAAAAGCGCCCTTCTTAAGGAACCGGGAGTCGAGTTTGTTTCATACGTGCTTGACCATCCCCTTGACAGCAAGGCAAAATTCATCCTGCGCACAAAGGGAAAAACCCCGAAAATAGTTCTGGCTTCCGCGTGCGGGAAAATTGAAAAGGACCTTGCGGAATTCCAGAATGCTATTAAGACGGCAGTGAAGTGAAGCCAATGCTCCGCGAACTGCGCGAGAAACTTAAATGGCTTGACCCCTTTACATATGTTGACCTTTACGTAATGCCGCGCGTCAATCCCAAAGAGAATGAATATCTCGCATGGGCGGTTTACATTGTCTTTGCCTTTATTTTCGCCTATGTTTTTTACACAGGATTGGGGCTTTTGATGGGCACTGCAAGCCCGATGGTTATTGTTGTTTCCGCCTCAATGGAGCCCGTGCTTTACCGCGGGGATGTTGTTTTCCTGCAGGGTGTTTCCCCTGAAAACCTGAACGCACCTGAGGTAGAATTGAACGAACCAACCCTCAACAGGCGCGGCCTGAATGAGTTTGCGCGCATTGCATATCTTCTGCGCGAGGACGGCGCGCTTGTTGCACAGCAGGTCGAATTCCTTAACGGCACGCCAAAGGTTCTGCCCATTGAAAAAACAGGGGATATTGTTGTTTATTACTCCGCACTGCGTGACGAGCCCGTAATACACCGCATTGCGGCAAAGCTCCATGCGCAGGATGGCTATTACCTCCTGACAAAGGGGGATAATGTGCTCAAAAACACAACTCTTGACCAGGACTGCGGCACCGTAAGCGACGGCGTGCCACAGCAGAGCTGCATAACACTTTACCCCCTGCCGGTGCAGAACATTGACGGCAGGATGCTTTTCAAAATCCCGCTTATAGGGTGCGCAAAGCTCTGGATTTTTGACAATCTCGGAAGTCTGGCAACAACCGGAAAACTGCCCGAGAATTTCTCGGGATTTTGCTGAAGCGCGCTTTCATATGCATCAGGGTTAAAAACAATACCTCCCCTAATTCATAATATGCTCAGCATGGTTCTTGAGGATGCGGTTTCTTTCAAAAAGTGCATTGAGGCGCTTTCTGTTTTGATAGATGAGGGCGAATTCATTGCCAATAGCGAAGGGCTTTCACTCAAGGCCACGGACCCCTCGCAGATTTCAATGGTTGATTTTAAATTGCCCGCAAAACAATTCAAGGAATTCAATGTTGAGGGCACCGAGAAATTCGGCATTGATTTGTCATACCTTTCACAGGTAATGGCACGCGCACGCGCGAAAGACTCATTGAAAATGGAAATAACAAAGGACAAGGCGCACCTTGCCGTAATTTTTGAGGGAAACGCAACGCGCAGTTTCTCAATTCCGCTTGTTGAAATCACGGGTGCCGCTGTCCCGACCCCAAATATTGAATTTGATGCGGAGGTTAAGGCAATCGCCTCGGAATTACAGCAGGGAATTAAGGACGCGGGATTGATAAGCTCGCACCTTTCAATAGGGGTTGATGCGGAAAAGTTCTTCATGCGCGCAAATTCTTCGCGCGGAACATTTTCCCATGAACTCACAAAAAAAGAGGGCGCACTGCTTGAGCTTAAGGCAAAGACCGAGGCACGGAGCATGTTTCCTTTGGATTATTTGGCAAACATGCTGAAGGGCGCGCCCGCGGATGCGGAAGTTAAGCTTTTCATAAAGAAGGACGCGCCTGTGATGCTTGAATACAGCATCGCGGGGGCTGAGCTTGTTTACTTCCTCGCACCGCGCATAGAAGGAGATTAGGCGTTAAATTATGGAAATAATCGAATCGCACCACTGGAAACTAAAGCGCCCGTTCCGAAAAGATATTGAAAATTACATGTTGAGTTATGCTGTGTCTAACTGCAAAAATCCGCAAACTGACAAGCATCACAAGAACGCACTGGATGCAGTTTGCAGGATTCCACAGACAGGCAAAATACTGAAGGTTGTCTTCAGGCGGCTTGGAAAGGATAGCATTAAATTGATAACAGCGTATTATTTAGATTAGTGATTTGATGAAAAAAGTAACATGGTATGATAAGGAAGAGGACATAATGGGAATCCAGCTGTTCAATGGCGACTATTGGAAAAGCATCGAGCTCCCTAACGGCATAGTTATTGATATATCCAAGGACGGCAAAGTTCTGGGAATGGAAATAGCAAACGCAAAGAGAATTTTCTCCGGCGAAACAAAGAAAGTTATTGAGGCTGCCGCCCTTCGTAGTTAGTTAATTTCATTGCGCCGCGCAGTTACGGCAGTGCATCCATCTTTTCCACGCGCCTTGCGTGCCTTTCTTCCCTGCTGAATTCTGTTTCAAGAAAAACATCAACAATCTTTTCCGCCTCCGCGGTTTCAATAACGCGCCCGCCAAGGCATAACACATTTGCATTGTTGTGCTCCCTTGCAAGTTTCGCGGTTTCCTCATTCCAGCATAGCGCGGCGCGAATGCCCTTAACCTTATTTGCCGTAATGCACATCCCTATTCCTGTGCCGCAAACCAAAATTCCAGCAGCGCCCTGCTCAATTGCAACCCTCTTTGCAACCTTAAGGGCATAATCAGGATAATCGCATGCCTCTTCACTATCTGTGCCAAGGTCCTCGTACTCAAATCCCTTCCCCTCAAGGCGCCTCTTTATCCCGCCCTTAAGCATGAACCCGCCGTGGTCGCTTGCAATAAGCGCCCTTTTGAATGCAGCAGCCATAAAAACCGACAGAATTAGGCGCAAAACAATTTTAATAACATATTCATGCTATTCAGTATAGCGCATGATTTGAGATTTGGGGGTTTGGCAGGCATGATAGAACTCAAAAACGTTGAGCCCTGGAAAAGGGGGGTTGACGCCATCTCATCCTTTATATCCGAGGGCAACTTCCGCTTCAATGACAAGGGGGTTCATTTCCGCGCAACAGACCCCTCGCAAATTGTCCTTGTTGATTTCACAATGGACAAAAGCGCCTTTGACGGGTTTATTGTAGAGCCCACATTTGCCGGGGTTGATATAGTCGAGCTCAGCAAAATCATGTCCCGCGCCTTGCCCGGCGACAGGATGTCAATGGACCTTTCGGATTCGGAAATAAAGGTGAACCTCCACGGCGACCTTAAGCGCGCGTTCAAACTCCCTTTGATTGATGTAAGTGACGAGGAAGTAACACTTCCCTCCCATAAGTTTGATGCCACGGTAATTATCAATGCCCGCCTCCTTAAGGAGGTTCTGAAGGATGCATCCCTTTTCGGGAGCGCGGTAATACTGAATGTAAAGGGCGGAAAGTTCAGCGTTGAGGCACGCGGCTCTGCAGGAACGCTTAACACAGACGCTGAAAAAACAAAATCAGTTGATGTGCAGGCAACGAAGGACGTGACAAGCAAATACTCCCTTAACTTCCTCGCAAACATAGTGAAGGAGGCCGCGCCCGAGCAGAAAATCACGATGCAATTGAAAACAGACGCGCCGATGCGCGTGTCATATAAAATCGGGAACAGCGAAATCCAGTATTATCTGGCGCATATGATACTTTGAGTCTGTGGAAGCCAGTTGCCGCCCCGTCTTTTAATTGTTTTTGCATAATGTGTTATTTATGCTCCCTTCCGCAAATAAAGAGCTCAGGCAGGCACAGCGCTATCCATTCAGTGCGGAGGCAAAGGCAATTATAACTCAGCATGACTTTAACCTTGATGAGGTGCCTGAGGAAGTTTTATCCCGTGCAAAGGCAATGGTTTTGAGTGCAATGAAGCGCAAGCCATACTCGCCTGAAATGCGCTCCCCGGAAATGCTCAGGAATGAGGTGCTTGCATATCCCCTTGCAAAGGTGCTGGTTTCGTGCATGCACAATTCCGAGTTCCACCGCAGGTTTGCAAAGTTAATCTCGGACAGCACATTCTCAGGCCTAAAAACAGAGGGCGCCGAGGAAATGCTTGCCCTCGCACGCGGGCTTAATATTGAAACAGGCAGCGGCAAAGGCGACAGCACTGTCTCATTCCCCGTGAAAATTCCGCTTGTGAATTACCTCTCCGCGGATTTCAGCCGCGAGCATATGAAGCTTGTAAACCAGCGCGTGCGCGCGGGCAGTGTTGAACTCACAAAGGCGGGCTTTGCGGATTTTCTTTCAATGTCCGCTTACAATGCAATCCTTTCCTCCCTTCCCGTGCCAACGCAAAACGTCCCGCGGCATTTGAAAACAATTGCCTCCGAACTGGAGGGGCAGTGGAAACCAATCCAGAAAAAGTATGATTTCAAGCCCACGGGAAAGGTTGAGCCCGATGCTTTCCCGCCATGCATGGCGGAGCTTTACTCCGCGCTTGTGGAAAGTGGAAACCTGACGCACTTTGAAAGGTTTGACATTGCGACATTCCTTGTTGCAGTCGGCATGGGGAAGGAGCAGATAATTGAGCTTTTCAAAACCCTCCCGAATTTCAGCGAGCGCATTACTCGTTATCAGATTGAAAGGATTTCAAAAAGCAAATATTCCTCGCCCGGCTGCATTAAAATAAAATCGCACAAATTATGCAAAGCAGACTGCGGGGTCAAGCATCCTCTGCAGGTTTACAGGCAGGGCCTTATGCGTGCGAACGCAAAGCGTTTGCCCATGAAAAAATCCTGAGCAGGAAATTATTTATGTAGGGCACGGCAAGCGCACTTGAACACAGCGCAAAGATTAAAACCCAGTCAAAGGGCGCAAGCGGCACTGTCCTGAAAACCGCCTGCAAAGGCGCAACATAAACAACCGCAAACTGCATTGCAATTGAAACAAGCACCGCGGCAACCAGATACCTGTTTGAGAACGGGTTTTCATCAAACACCCCGCGCCCCTCAAACCTGCACCCAAAAACAAGAACCATCTCAAAAATTATCGCGGCAGAAAAAAGCATTGTCCTTGCATAACTGCCCGCGCCCAGATCATGCGCATCAATACCCATTGCCTCATCAACCCCCAGCCCGTAAAAATAGGCCGCCATTGTAACCCCGAATGCAAGCAGTGTCGCAACCGCAAGGAACGGAAGCATGGGCCTGATTATTCCCTCTTTTGGATTGTGGGGCGGTCTTTTCATTGCCCCGCGTTCAGCCTTTTCAGTGCCAAGTGCAAGCGCGGGCAGTGAATCTGTCGCAATATTCATCCACAGTATCTGCAGTGGCAGCAGCGCAAGCGGCAGGTGCGCCAGTGTAGTTGCGGCGACAACCGCAATCTCATTCACATTTGCGCTTAACAGGTACTTTATAAATCCCCGTATATTTGAGTAAACACGCCTGCCCTCCCTTACAGCAACAACAATAGTGCTGAAATCATCGTCCTTAAGTATTATGTCCGATGCCTCCTTTGCGACATCCGTACCCTTTATCCCCATTGCAACCCCTACATCCGCCTTCTTCAGTGCGGGTGCGTCATTAACCCCGTCCCCTGTAACAGCGACAATCTCCCCGCTTTCCATAAGTGCCTCAACAATCCTGTATTTGTGCTCGGGCTCAACACGCGCGAAAACAGTGTGCTTCCGCACAGCATGTGCAAACTCCCTTTTCCCCATTGCGTCAAGCTCCCTGCCTGTTATTGCCCCGCCGTCCAGGCCAACGCGCGCTGCAATTGCGGAAGCCGTTATTACATCATCCCCTGTAATAATCTTGACCTTTATTCCAGCACCCTTACATGTCTCTATTGCCTCGGCAACCCCCTCGCGGGGAGGGTCGCGCATTGCGGTCATTCCCGCAAAAACCATCCCGCTCTCCTCTATTTTTCCGTCATCAAGTTTCCTGTAGGAAAAGCCAAGCACCCTGTATGCGTCCCTTCCGAATTCCCCTGCCTCGGCCTTAAGTTCTGTTTTCCTTTTGCCGAGCAGCCTTTTCTCCTCCCCTTCCTCAAATATGTGTGTGCATCCTTCAAGCACCCTGTCCAGCGCGCCCTTTGTGTACGCAATCCTTTCCCCGTGTGAAACATGCACAGTGGTCATCATCTTCCTCTTGGAGCTGAAGGGCAGTTCATCAACCCTTTCCTCATCCGCCTTTATTCCGGCCTTTTCCGCGGCACAGGCAAGCGCACCTTCCGTGGGGTCGCCTATAATTCCGTATGCCTTCCCTTCCTTTTGCAGTGTTGCATTGTTGCAGTGCACCGCAATCTTAAGCAGCATATTGAGCGCACTGTCCTTTTTGGGATCTATCCTTGCCTTGCCTATGCTGAAATCCCCCTTGGGGGCATAACCCTCCCCGCTAACCTCAACAACAAGCCTGTTTGCGTAAACCTTCTCAACAATCATTTCGTTCCTTGTGAGCGTGCCTGTTTTGTCAGTGCATATCACAGTTGCGCTTCCCAATGCCTCAATGCTCGGCATCTTCCTCACAAGCGCATTCCTCCTCGCCATTGCAAGTATGCCTATGCCAAGCGTAATCGTAATAACCGCAGGCAGTCCCTCAGGCATTGCGGCAACCCCAAGGCTTACCGCAACCATAAACATCTCAAGCATGCCCCGCCCCGCCCACATCCCCGCGGCAAAAATCAGCACAACAACAAACAGCACCGCAATTCCAAGCTGGCTTGCAAGAGCCCCGAGCCTCTGCTTTAGTGGCGTGTCCTCCTCCTTTATCCCCCGCACCATTTCCGCAACCTTGCCGAATTCTGTGTGCATGCCTGTTGAAACAACAACCCCTTTCCCGCGCCCGTATGTGACTATTGTGTTTGCAAATGCAATGCACCTCCGCTCCGCAACAGTCGCCTTATCACTTACCGCGGCGGTTTCCTTCCTCATCGGCGTGCTCTCCCCAGTAAGCAGTGCCTCGTCAATCCTGAGATTAACCGCCTCAATCAGGCGCAGGTCGGCGGGAACCTTGCTCCCTTCCTCAAGCAGGACAATATCCCCCGGGACAAGCTCCTCCGCATCAATAAGAACATGCCTGCCCTCCCTGAGCACAACCGCGCGCAGTGCGGTCATCTTCCGCAGTGCCTCCATTGCCTTCTCCGCCTTATACTCCTGGAAAAAGCCAAGCCCCGCGTTTATTAACACAATCGCAAATATGGCAATTGCATCAAGTGCCTCCCCGAAGGCAAATGCAACCGCGCCCGCAATCACAAGAATGAAAACAAGCATGCTCCTGAACTGGTTTAGCAGGAGTTTTATTGCGCGAAACCCGTGCTGCCTTTCAATCATATTCCTGCCGTGCTTCTCAAGCCTTTTTTGCGCATCCTCATTGCCGAGCCCGGATGTCCCGGCATTCAATTCCTCCATTGCCCTTTCAAAGGAAAGCGCGTGCCAGTTTTTAGCCATTCCAAACAAACTCTCCATTTATGCCCTGCATCAACCCTATATTAGTCATTATTGTTTATTAATAATTTCCGCATATGCCCTTTATATGAACCCCGAGGAATTCCTGCGCGCAAGATTTCAGGAGTATTACAAAGGCAATAGTGTTGCACAGCCCCCATCCCCCGAAAGCCGTGAGTTCGGCTTCGGAACTTTCGGGAGAAAAATCGCGGACAGGCACCTCTCCTTTGAAAGCCACGCATCCATGAACAAATTCCTGCGCGAGGAAGTGCCGTTTTACTTTTCATATTCCGCTGCCTATTACAAAAAACCCGCAGGCAGGCCGATGCAGGCAAAGGAATTTCTTGGCGGGGATTTGATTTATGAGTTTGATGCGGATGATTTGAAAACCGAATGCAAACAGCGGCACGATTCCTGGCAATGCAAATGCGGCGCAAAGGGGAAAGGGAATCCCGCGCACTGCACAGGGTGCGGGAGTGCGGTAAGCGTTAAACAATGGGTGTGTGATGAATGCCTTTCCGCGGTTAAGGCACAGACATTTTCCCTCCTTAAGGTTCTGCAGGATGACTTCAATTTTTCAGAGGGAATCTCGGTTAATTTCTCCGGGCATAAAGGGTATCATCTCCATGTCCGCGCGGAAGCCGTGCGCGAACTGACCCCCGTGGCACGCATTGAACTTGTGGATTACATAACAGGCAACGGAATTGACTTCGCCTCCGCGGGCTTTTACATTGAGGACAAAAAAATGCACTGTCCGATTCCCGAGGATGCATCGGGCTGGGGAAAAAAGCTTGTTGATGCGCTGCTGGAACTGTTCAGGCGCGGGGACTGGCAGGAGATAGCCGTTGCCGGAAACCTGCCCGCGGGAACGCTTGCAAAGGGGCTTGCTGAAAGGAAGGATGAAATTATTGCGGGAATAAACAACGGCACACTCCATCAATTACCCGGCAGAAAAACCGAAAAGTTCTGGCGCTCCGCGCTTGAATACTGCACGGAAAAAACACGGCTTGACATAGACAGGCAGACCTCAGTGGATGTGGCAAAAATCGTGCGCGTGCCCGACACAATTCACGGGGGCACGGGCCTGCTTGCAAACAGCATAGGCCTCGGGGAACTTCACAATTTCAGGCCGTTAAGGGATGCGGTTATTTTCGGGGACGCAATGGTTAAGGTTAAAACAGATTCCCTGCCTAAATTCACAATAGGCGGGCGTGAATTCGGTCCGCTTGAAAAGGGGGAGCACGAACTTCCTGAGTTTGCTGCAATATACCTCCTCGCAAGGGGCGATGCAATTGGAAATGGACTATGATGAGATTCGCAGGATTCATCGCTTGGAAAAAAGCTCCTCCCGCCTTGTGGAGCTGAACCAGGATTTTTACAACGACCTTAATGTGTTCATGCAGCACGAGAAAACGGAATACCTTGATTCCCTTAAGGACTTTTCAATTTCAAAAACGCGCAATTTCACAAACCTGAAGAAGATGATTGAGGAAATATTCTCCCTGCGCGAAAAGAAAATTGTTTCCCTTGCGCTTGTGGCAAGCAGGACAAACGAATCCTCTGACACGAACATGGCACTGCCCGAGAAGGCAACATTCAACGCAATTCTTGCGGTGCTTACAAAGCACAATGAAATGCTTACAAGCCTGTTCACCACAAAGGGCGCAAAGAAAGCCAAGGCAAAGTCAACTGACCTGAACCTTGCAAAACTAAAGGTAAGCGTTGACATCCCCTCATTTGTGGGGACCGACATGAAGGAGTACGGCCCGTATTCCGCGAATGAAACCGTTGAACTGCCCTACAATATTGCGAAACTTTTAAGCACAAGAAAAATGGGAAGCATTGTGAGTGGATGATTATGCAGAAGACAAAAACCTCCCCGAAAATAAGGACAAAATTCATTCGTGTGAAGTGCCCGTCATGCGGGAACGAACAGGTCATTTTCAGCGCCGCCTCAAGCGACGTGAAGTGCCTTGCGTGCAACCAGGGGCTTGCGAAGAGCGGTCCTTCCAAAATTTCGCTAAATGCAAAGGTTGTTAAAGTCTACGAGTGAAAAAATCCTCAATGGGCAAGAATGCACCGCTCAGCGGAAAGGGCGCAGTGAAATGCGCGGGAGAGTGAATATGGATGACACCAAAACAAAAACTACTGCACAAGTATCAGGCGGCCGGCGTATTTATTTTCGGGCTTGGTTTGCTGTCAAACTTTATGATTTGCCACGACATAAGATGCATTTCCTACACAAGGGATGTTCTTGTAGGCTGGTTCTTTTTGATAGGGCTTATTGTATTTATGGTTTCAGTCTGGCTGGAGGTTAAGGAACGTGGGCGCATTGGATTTTCTGAGGATGAATGAGGCAAAAAACATAAAGGACCTTGATGCGCCGGAAGCAACCGCGGTTCATGCAAGGATACTTATGAAGAAGAAGTTCCTCAGAAACATATACCGTAAATTCTACCATGAATTTGACCGCGTCAGCAACAGCGGCTTAGTTGTTGAGTTGGGCAGTGGCGGCGGCTTCATAAAAGAGGTTCACCCGGACTTTTTAACCTCGGACATTATGGCATTGCCAAACACAGACCTGACCTTCTCGGCCTTGGACATGCCCTTTGAGAAGAACACGGTTAGTGCCCTGGTAATGGTTGATGCCCTGCACCACTTTGTCGATGCCGATAAGTTCTTCCATGAAGCCAACAGGGTTCTGAAGAAAGGGGGGAAAATAATAATGGTTGAGCCTGCGCAAACTTTGCTCGGCTTGTTTATCTATATGTTTATTCATCACGAGAAAACCAGTTCATACCATACATGGAAACTCCTTGACGATAAAGGGGAAGTGGTGAAGGACGGCCTTAAGCCCCTATCCTGTTCAAACCCCAGCGCCCCTACATCAATCTTTTTCACCGAGAGGGAGTTCTTTGAGAAGCAGTTCCCGAAACTAAGGATTAAATCAATCCGTTTGCACACGCCCTTTGCATATATTTTAAGCGGCGGCCTTTCAATGAAACAACTCGCCCCTGACTTCACTTACGGTTTTGTCAGTTTCTTTGAATGGCTGGCATCCCCGCTGAACAAATACCTTGCGATGTTTATGACCGTTGAATTGGAGAAGAAATGAGCCGATTGAATGGCATGTGAAATACAGCGCCTTCAGGCACGCAAAAAGAAGGGCGTAAAGTGAATGAAAGGGGCAACAACAGTGCAATATGAAAATGCAAAGGTTGTTAAAGTCTACGAGTGAAAAATCCCCTATGGGTGAGCTTCCTGAACAGGGTGATGTTGTAATATGCCGCATCACAAAGGTTCTTGATTACGGCGTATTTGTGGAACTGCTTGAGTATGAGGGCATCCAGGGCTTTGTGCATATTTCACAGGTCAGCAGCAGCTGGGTAAAGAACATCCGCAACTTCGTTAAGGAGGGGCAGATGCGCGCCGCGAAGGTATCAAACATTGACAGGTACAAAAACCAGATTGACCTTTCGCTTAACAAGGTTACCCCGCGCCTGCAGAGGACAAAAATAAACGACTGGAAGCAGTTAAAGCGCAGCCAGAAAATGATTGAGGTTCTTGCAAAGCAGAAGAAGGTTGATGCGGATACGGCATGGGAAGAAATTGCCGAGCCGTTGCTTGAGAATTATGAAACCCTGCTTGAGGCATTTCAGGCAATACTTGCCCATGGGGAAAGTGCCGCAAAGGGCGTGCCGAAAAAATGGGTGGCGCCGCTTATTGAACTTGTCGAGAAAAGCATAGAGCCGCCGCGCAAGACAATAAAGGGCTCGCTTACGGCAACAAGCACCGAACCCGAGGGAATTGAAATTATAAAGAAGGCCCTGCTCAGCGGAAAGGACACTATAAAGGGCGCGGACCTTGAGATTTTTTACACAGGCTCGGGCAAGTATACAATCCGCTCTACATCCCACGATTACCGCACTGCGGAACGCGCTGTAAAGGAATTTGTTGATGCCGCGGAGGCATCAATGAAAGGCCACGGTGTGCTTGAGTTCAGCGGAAAGGAGGCCTCTTAATGTCCACTGAAATCAAATTTTTCAAGGAAATGAAGTTCAAGAATGCGGTTTTATTCACAGGTCTGCCCGGCATAGGGTTGGTGGGGAAGATCTGCGTTGATTACATGCTCAAGCAGCTGAAGGCACAGAAGGTTGCGGAAATTACATCCGACTCATTCCCTCCCAGTGTCCACACCGAGCACGGTCTGATTGATTTAATAAAGGATGAACTTTACTACGCCACTTCCAAAGGGCGCGATTGTTTATTCCTTGCGGGGCCTGTCCAGCCCTCGCTTGATATGCGTATCGGCGGGGTTAAGGAGCATTATGAGTTTGCGCAGGCAATTGTGGATAAGCTCTCGGCGCTTGGCGTTACTGAAATTGTCACACTTGCGGGAATAAACATAGGCGAAAAGAGAATGTCTTCCGCGCCGAAAGTTGTTGCCGCGGCAACAAAAAAGGAGTTTATTGCGGAGTGGAAAAAGATAGGCGCAATTGCCGACAGGCCGGAGGGTTTGATAAGCGGTGCGGCAGGTTTAGTGCTTGGCATTGCAAAGGAGCGCGGCATACACGGAACATGTTTAATGGGCCAGACAAATGCGCGTTTGGTTTACGGGGACCACGGCGCTGCAAAGGAAATCCTGAAACTGCTTGTGAAGAAGTACGATTTCAAAATTGACATGGGCATGATGGAAAAGGAAGCCAAACAGATTGAGGCAGCGTTCACGGCGCTTGCAAAACAGTTTGAGGAGCGCGAGGAAAAGCCCCCTGCTGAAGGGCTGAGTTATGTGCGCTAGTGCCCGGAATTAAAACTCCCTACGCGTTTTCTGCCCCTGCCCGGAAGGA
>JBDRDO010000007.1:0-2391 GCA_043820655.1 Candidatus Iainarchaeum sp.
CGCACAAATAAGGCCGCGATATCATCTTATGAAAGTGCGGGCTGGGAAGTTTTTGACGATTCTGATTCAAAGACTATAACTTACGGGCTGAGGCTTAAGGGCAAGAAATAGTTTTGTTTCGCCCACCCCCCACCCCCTGCCGCAGGGCGGGCTTTAATCCCCTTCCAAATACCTCTCCATCACATACCTGACAAACGGCTTTTCCTTGCCCTCAACCTGGTATTTGTCCAGCACGTCATAATAATTCTCAAGCTCCTCAATCCTTATATCGACCATCGGATAGCCTTTCTTCCACAGCACCCAGTTCATAATCAGCCTTGAAACCCTGCTGTTCCCATCAACAAAGGGCTGGATTGAAATAAGCTTCAGGTGCATCAGCGCGGCAAGTTCAAGCGGGTGCAGTGCCCTGTTGTTTGCCCTGTACCATTTAAAGAATTCCGCCATTTCCCTTCCAAGCGCATTCCATTTGGGCGGGACATATGGCGTGCCCGCAATGTGCACATCCCTTTTAAGTTCGCTCCTCAATTTTCCGGCAATTTCATCATCAACTCCCGAAAACAGGGTCTTGTGCAATTTCTTCAAAAAATCGATGCCCAATTTGCCCTTGAATTTTGTTATCGCAACAACGCCCTTCTCATGGTTCTCAATCTCCTTAACCGTGCGGAGGCTCTTGAAATCTTTCGGAACTATGCCGTCCTTCAGTATTAATGAAGTTTGGCGGAGCGTTACATTAACCCCTGAAAGCTTGCTGCTGTCATATGTGAACCTAATCATGAACTGCTCAAGGCGCTTGTCCCTCTCAAGGGGGCTGAGTTTTTTCAGCTCTTTTGCATAGCGCCCCTTCTTTTTCTCTATAAGTTCGGCTTCCTTTCCGGAGAAATACCTATAGCGCTCTCCCTTAAGCTCCTCAAGGAACTCTTTCTTTAGCTGCTCAAGGCGCTGCTTAGGCGGCAGGGCTTTGCCTATGTATTTTGATTCCTTCTTTACCCTTTTCCCATTTCTTACGGAGTGGATAAGCACGTAATAGCCGTTAATCTTCCTTACGAAAACCATAGTATATATTATACACCACATCTATTTAAATGTTCCGTTTATACACCACAACGCCCGCCCCCCACCCGCTTTGGGGGCGCGTCGCCGGACCATGTGCGGGTTTGGCGAACCGGCGGAACAAATCCGCACGGGTTAAATTTTTATTCACGGAAGGCGTTGTTTTATTATGCCGAAAAAGAAACCTCCTGCGGGGAGCGCCTTCCTTGAGACTTCAAACGGCGGCTTTAAATTTACCGCACATTCCGCGCACCCGCCTGAAAAGAGGCGCCTTAGTTTGGGTGAGGCGGAAAGGCTGAAGAAGCAGCCCTTTTACATCCCGGGAATGGAAACCCTGGCAAAGGGGCAGTTGCTTGTGAATGCCTTCAAATATTACTCGTCACAAGGCGCAAGCGAGGCAAAGGCAAAACAGCTTGCGAACGAGTTCATGTTCAATATGTCCGGAAAAGAAGGGCTTTTCGGGGTTTACTATCCCGAGCCCGCAAAGAAGGGGAAATAGCGCCCCGCAGGATTAGGCGGAACATAACCCGCGTTGGTTCGCCCGCCCCCACTGCCCGGGCGCGCAGTTCACCAAATCTTCGGCAAAAGCCGCCACCGCGTTTTCTTTGCGTATTCCTTGTAGCCCTGCAGTTCCTTCTGCAGCACGGCATCCTCCTTTACCGTGCGCAAAACAATAAGCGCGGAGGAAAGCAGTGAAACCATAAGCGCCCAGCCCGAACCCAGAAGGAGCGCGGTGCAGATAATCATAATTATAACAGAAACATACATCGGGTGCCGCACATATTTGTACGGGCCTGTGCCCACAACCTTATGTTCCTTTGCAATTTTCACAATCCTGAAAAGGAACGCGTTTTCCTTCATAACAATGAAAAGCAAAATATATGAAAACACCAATCCAATAAAGCCCAGCGCCTTGTCAAAAAGCGTTAGCTGATACCATCCAAATCTGAAATCAAGCGCGGCAAGCGGGAAGATGGAAAGCATCAGCACACTCGCAATCCCGACAATAACAATATCCCACCCCAGCTCCGGCATTAACTTCTCGCGCCTTTCCAGCATCTCGGGGCTGTATTTCATGAAATAGAAAATCATCGGGATAAACGCAACAAACATCAGGACAATGTAAACCCACGCCTCAACCCAATCATATGTTCCCGCAACCCAGAACAGCAGAACGATCATGAAAACAAGCGCACCTATAAGCTTCAGCGCGGCGCCAAGCAAAAGACCTTTTTTGGGCATGTTATTATTATGCCTGCGCGGAATTTAATTGTTTGCCCTGTTGTTGTGCGCCTTACTTTCAAGGTGTTCCCTGAGGTCATGCTGGAATAGCAGGAAGTT
>JBDRDO010000008.1:0-14103 GCA_043820655.1 Candidatus Iainarchaeum sp.
CAGATTATACTGCACAAACTCCATCGCGCTTGAAAGGCTGACAGCAGTTAATGGCGTTGTCCCTGTTGCCAAAAATCCGAGGCATAGCATTACAATAATTCCAACAATCGCGGTTCCGATTGCCTTCCCCCTTCTCCAATACGCAAGCAAAAATGGCACAGCACTTGCAAGCAGGGCAAAGTAGTTCCACATAAATGCCGAAACATAAACCAATGCGCCCGCCTTTTCATGCCCTTTGTGCATAAGCAGAAGTGCGACTGGCAGGAAAAAGAAAACAAAATTCTCGGGGCTGTCATAAGCCGCGCCTATCAGCGGGGTTGCAACCGCAACAAGCAGTGCAGAAATAAGCGCATTTTTATCTCCCGAAACCGCGCGCACGAAAACAAAAACCGAGAGCACGCAGAGGGCGGAAAACAATGGGAGTAGGAACATCACGATGCCATGCACGCCGATTCCTGTAAGCAGTGAAAGTTCCGCAGTAAGCACATGGTAAAGCGGGGGGTAATTGTTAGGCCTTCCTCCTGTGCCTGCGTCCCCGACTTCCGCAGTCACAAACCCTGAATCAAGCACACTTCCTGCCATCCGTTCATGGAACGGCGCATCATAACCGACAGGCATGCCGTGCAGCATAACAGGCCCAAGCCTGAATAAAATCGCAATAAGGAGAATAATCAGTAGATGTTTTTTGTAATTCATACATCTCACATTAAAGAAAAACGCCGAGGATGAGATTCGAACTCATGTGCCCAAGGGCTCTCGCTTTCGAGGCGAGTGCGTTTAACCGCTCCGCCACCTCGGCCCGGAGGGATCCGGGCGTGATCCGGACGGGTTCGCTAACGCTCACCCGGCCTGGTATTCACTTCTCCGCAACCCTGCCTAACCCTATATGTGCGCGGAGATATTTAAATAGTAACGGCTAATCCGAAATAAGAAAAATAAAAGAAAAAGGAATGAAACGCGTTTTACGGCGTTTCATTGTAAACCTGTGCATATATTGTCATTGTTGTCACTGTGAGCATGTAGCTTGCCAGCCCCATTACCAGCAGCCCTATGAAGAACCCCAAAACAGGGATTATGTTCAGGACTCCTGAAATGAACACTGCCACTACTAACACAACAAGTGAATAGACGATAGACACAATGAATGCCAGTATGAATGCCACTGTGAACACTTTCTTGAACAGCTTGCCAATGGCAAACGCAGCTCCGAATTTACCCTCCTTAAGGTAGTTCATCAGCCCCATTATTGTGAGAACCGCCCCAAGCAGTGCAAGTAAAGCCCCTATAAGGAAGAATATCCCCCCTACTGCCAGTGCGCCCATAATTGCGGGCATCAGGGCATCTGCCGAACCGCTGCTTATTGCGCCCAAAATAGGCGTTATTGCAGCCATTGCGCCGATGACAATGACAACTGTTGCAGGAATGCTGTAAATGATTCCTATGATTATTGCCATGATTGTCTTCACTATGAGATCGCCGATATTGTTAGTCCATCCCGGAAGACTGTTGTCTTTGTTCAATGTCTTCTTTGCAGTCTGCAGTCCATATCCGTTAAGCAAAAGATTTACCAGTGGAATAAGCCCCACTATGGTTCCGATGCCCGCAGCCTGTAGATTGCCGAACGGCTTCTTTATTGCCGCCATATAGTCAACCATATTTTTACCTCCTTTTTTCCGCCCGCAAGCGGGCATTTGAAAGTTACACTATAATCCGTTTTCTCCTTAATAAGCCTTTTGCAGGGGCTGAATTACTGCAAACGGCGTAATTCCCCGCCCTAAATTTTAAAGCAGTTTTGCGATTTCTTCCGCAACTTCCCGCGCCTTTTGCTCTTCCTTCAGGCCCTTTACAATCATCTTCCCGCTCCTGAATAAAGTAATTTTCGCACCGTGCAGTTTCATAATAACAAGATACCTGCTTTCCGCCTCAATCTCCGCGCCCGCCGCATGCAATTTCCCTGCGGATGAAAGCAAATCTATCCCTTTTCCGCCGCCCCTGCCCTTTTCCTTCGGCAGAAATTCAAACCCCGCACGCCCCCTGCAGGGCTTGCATGTAAATTCGCTTAGCTCAATCCCCCCGCCCTTTTCCTTATTCCCCGCCAATTAAAATCACTTCCTTTCCCTTCACTGCTTTCCTCGCCAGCCCTTTCGCGCCTATCTTTTCCTCCTCTTTTTCAAGCACTCCCCTTGTTGATTTTGTCGCGGGCTGGTCAGGCACAAGCGTACAGCATGCAACAGGCTTTGTGCTCTCTGCGTAAAGCCCGAATTCACGGGAAAGTTTCTCAATTTCAAGCTTATCCATCCCCAACAGCGGCCGCAATATGGGAATTTCAACCGCAGTGGCAGATGTTGTCAGATTATCAAGCGTCTGCGAAGCCACTTGTCCTAAACTCTCCCCTGTCAGAAGCGCTTCACACCCCTCCTCGCGCGCGATAATTTCCGCTGTGCGCAGCATCATCCTCCTGCACAGCACGCACTGAAACTTCCTTTCCCCCTTTGCGGCAATTTCCTTCTGAACCGTACTGCCAAAGGGAACAAGAATAAGCTTTATTTTTTTTATTTTGCCCTTTGCCAATTCCTTATTTTCCGCTATTTTCTGAACAAGCGCCTTAACCTTATCAACATTCTCCTCGCTCCCGAAAGGGGCATTTATGAAATTAACACAAACCAGTTCCGCCCCCCCGCGCAGGGCAAGCGCCGCGGCAACAGGGCTGTCAATCCCGCCTGAAATAAGGCATAGCACTTTCATGGCAAACACACCGAATTTAGCCCCCAATTCCTTTTTATTAATGTACCAAAACCCCTAATTAAATGCCCGCACCCCTTATTTATTATCCTTTATATAGGTTGTGCATCGAAAATTCCTATATATAATAATGAATTAAAGGTTGGGTTCAAAATGTGCGGAATCATAGGTTACACAGGTTCAGGCAATGCCGTTGATGTTGTGCTTTCAGGCCTTAAAAGCCTTGAATACAGGGGCTATGACTCCTGGGGCATTGCCGCGCAGGGCAAAGGCGAAAAAGGGGCAAAGATAGAGCTTCAGAAGGCGGTTGGGAAAATCAGTTCCATAGCGGAGTTGCCCTTCACTTCCAACACCGCTCTTGGTCACACCCGCTGGGCAACCCATGGTGGCGTAACAATTGAAAACGCCCACCCGCACCTTTCAAACAGCGGTAAGATTGCAGTTGTGCATAATGGAATAATTGAAAATTACCAGGCACTGAAAAAGGAACTCTCCGCCGCGGGATTCAAATTCGCCTCAGAAACAGACACGGAAACAATCCCCAACCTTATTGAGCAGTTCATGGGCACAGGAATGGAATTCCCCGAAGCCGTCAGGCAAACCGCACAAAAACTTGAAGGGCGTTACGCCTTCCTCGCACTTGCGGAAGGATTTAATGGCATCATAGCGGCACGCAATGGTTCCCCGCTTGTTGCGGGCATCGGCGCCGGCAATGGCACGGCCGCGGGCGAAAGTTCCGCCGCAACATACATCGCCTCGGACATTCCCGCATTCCTTCAGCACACAAAAAGCATAGCGTTTCTGGATGACGGCGAAATGGTCATCGCGCAAAAAGGAAGGCCCGCGGAATTCCTAAGTATTGAGGGAAACAAAAACATAAACAAGCGGGTTCAAACCGTTGACTGGTCGGCAGAGGAAGCCGAGAAGGGCAACTTCCCCCACTTCATGATAAAGGAAATAACCGAACAGCAGGAAACAATTTTGCGCGCGGTGAACCAGGGCGATGAGATATACACAAAGGCATCCTCAATGATAAACGGTTCATTCGGCACTTTCCTTGTGGGGTGCGGCACCGCGGGCAGGGTTGCATTGTGCGGAACATACCTCTTCTCAAAAATCGCAAACAAGCATGTGAATTTTTCAGTTGGCTCCGAATTCCCGAATTACGAGCACTTCCTGACGGATAAAACCCTTATGATTCCCATTTCCCAGAGCGGGGAGACGGCAGACACTTTGGAGGCAATTGAAAAAGCCAAGGCGCGCGGCGTTAAGGTGCTGAGCATTGTAAACGTTCCCGGCTCAAGCATCTCGCGTAAATCAGATTTCACAATTCCCGTAAACTGCGGCCCCGAAAAGGCAGTTGCAAGCACAAAGGCAACAACCTCCCAGCTCGCAATCCTCACTTTGCTTGCATACGGCTGTGCTGGAAAATTCGGGGAAGGAAAAAAATTACTGGCAGATGCGCAGGGCAAAATAAACAAGACAATTTTCACCCCGCAGTTTGAATCGCAGGTCCGCGCGCTTGCGGAAAAAATAAAATCGCAGGAAAACATTTATATAATAGGCAGGGGGCTGAATTATCCAATGGCACTTGAATCCGCAATTAAACTGCAGGAAGTTCCATATATCCATGCAGAGGGTTTCGCCGGCGGCGAGTTAAAACACGGTCCCATTGCCCTGATTGAAAAGGGCACGCCCTGCATTGCGCTTGTCGCAAACGATGAAACAAAGAGCGACATCCTTAGCAATGCAATGGAAGTGAAATCACGCGGCGGTTTTATAATAGGAATTTCCCCCGAGCCGAATGAAATTTTCGATGTCCATCTCCCCGTGCCCGACCTCGGCAATGCATCCCCCATCACAAACATAATCCCCGTGCAGATGCTTTCCTATCATCTTGCGGTTTTGAAAGGCAATGACGTTGACTGCCCGCGCAACCTTGCAAAGAGCGTAACAGTTAAGTGATGTTTCCTCGTGCTGTGATACTATGGACGGAAAGAACAACGGAAAAAAAATCTTCGGAACCGACGGAATCCGCGGGGTGGCGAATGAATACCCGATAACCGCGGAAATGGCCCTGTCAGTTGGAAAGGCAGTGGCGCACTACTTCCTCTCGAAAAATGGAACACGCACGCACAGAATTGTCATTGGAAAAGACACCCGCCTCTCGGGCTATATGCTTGAAACCTCGCTCACTGCAGGCATTCTTTCAATGGGCTGTGATGTCCTGCTTGTCGGGCCTTTGCCCACGCCCGCAATTGCGCACTTAACAAAATCCCTTAATTGCGACGCAGGAATAGTAATCAGCGCCTCGCACAATCCCGCGGACCACAACGGAATCAAAATATTCGCAAATGACGGTTTCAAGCTTTCGGATGAACAGGAGCTTGAGATTGAGGGCCTGATTTTAGGGGGCACTATTGAGAGCGGCCACATAAAGGGCGCGCGCATAGGCAAGGCATACCGCGTTGATGAGGCAAAAGGCAGGTACATTGAATACGCAAAACATTCAATCAAAAGCACGCCGCTTGAAGGCCTCTTTATTGTGCTTGACTGCGCAAACGGCGCCGCCTATAACATCGCCCCGAAAATCCTTCAGGAACTGGGCGCAAAAGTTCTTGTTTTAAATGACAATCCCGACGGCCTGAACATAAACCTTAACTGCGGCGCCCTGCACCCTGAATCAATGCAGAAGGCAGTTGCAAAATACAAGGCAGACATTGGCATTGCTTTGGATGGGGATGCGGACAGGATAATAGTCTGCGATGAAAATGGGAAAATTGTTGATGGGGATCACATAATCGCAATACTCGCTTTGGAACTTAAGGCTCAGGGCAAGCTTGACGGCAATGCGGTTGTTGGAACTGTTATGAGCAACATAGGCTTCCACAAGGCGATGAAGGAAAACGGGATTGATGTAATAACCGCGCCTGTCGGCGACCGTTATGTAATTGATGAACTGCGCAAACACAACCTTTCCTTTGGGGGGGAACAGTCCGGCCATATCATATTCTTCAATTACTCCACAACAGGGGACGGCATCATCACAGCACTGATGCTCCTTGATTTAATGAAAAAGAAGGGCAAAAAAATCAGCGAACTTGCCTCTGTTATGGAAACCGCCCCGCAGGTTCTGCTTAATGTGCATGTTAATCAGAAGCGCGCGCTTGCGGAAATGCCGTCCGTTGCGAAGGCAATAGCCTCTGCGGAAACCGTGCTCGGTGCGGACGGCAGGGTTCTTGTCCGCTACTCAGGAACCGAAAACATCGCGCGCGTGATGCTTGAGGGCATGGATGAAACGCAAATCAGAAAGCACGCGGAGCAAATCGCGGGGGAAATAAAAAGGGAGATTGGTGTTTGATGCGTGCGGTTGATGATTTCCTTGTAAAGGTGCGCGTGGCGCTGAACAAAAACACGCCCTTTAATTTCTTTGAGCTTGTTTCGGAAAACGAAAAAATCTGCGAAACAATTGAGGGCGCGCAGGAGGGCAAAATAGAGCCCAACGTAACCCTGAAGGGCGAGGTTTTCCTCGGCAAGGGTTCGCGCATCCTTTCAGGCACTTACATAGAGGGCAACGCATACATAGGGCAGAACTGCAAAATCGGCCCGAACGCATACCTGCGCAACGGTGTTATCCTTGAGGGTGACAATCACGTGGCAAATTCGGAAATTAAAAATTCCGTTATTCTGCGCGGTTCAAACATCCCGCACTTTTCATATGTGGGGGATTCGATAATCGGCGAGAACTGCAATTTGGGCGCGGGAACAAAAATCGCAAACCTGCGCTTTGATGACGCAAACATTGATATTGAGATTGACGGAAAGAAAATCAGTTCAGGCCGCCGCAAACTGGGCGCCTGTTTGGGGCACACAGTAAAAACCGGAATCAACTCAAGCATCAACTGCGGCGCGCAGATTAAGAACGGCTCAAAAATCCTTCCGAATTCGCTCTTTAAATAATACTTAAAATAAATTCTTTTTTGTGCTAGCCGCCTGATTTTTGTGCTTCACTTTTCTGTTATATCTTTGTTTGTTAAGATTGGGCAGGTCGCCAAACCCATCCATAATCTTTCTTTTGGGGTCGAATACTCGTTTTACTTTTGGTTTATTTAGTTTTATAGGTTTCCTGTATGTTTTGCCCATGCTTAAATAACGCAGCTGCAGAATAAAAAGATTGCCATGTCCCTATTTCATATTTGCGCGTTTTTTACCCCTTAGTTTTCTTCTTTTTTTCCTCATATTCTCCATTTTGGGGGTTCCTGTTTTGAATTTTTTTCCAAATCTATTTGGTTTAATCCTTCTCACGTTTGGTGGCGGCATGCTAATTAATGGCGCCCGTACAATATAAACTTTTCCTTAATTGCCCCACAAGCACCCCGCGCCCGCCTTTCGCGCGCTTTCCTCCGCCGCGGCGAATTCATGCGCGAATTTTGTGTTTGGCTTGTAAGGGTAAGCATAAGCCCAGCCGCCCTTCACCATTTCCATGTTAATGAATGTGCCGCTCCCTTCATCCCCGACATAAACATACGCAAGCATTCTCCCGTATTTATCCCTCAATTCCTCGCCCATCTCCAGCCGAACATTCTTCCCGAGCACAAGCGCGCGCAGTTTCTCGTCCGCCTCTTCATAACACTCCTTCCCGCGCTCGGTTGAATTAATCCCAATCAATCTCACATGCTCCCCGCCCGCGGTTATGATTGTGTCGCCGTCGATTACGTGCGCGATAGTTGTTTCAAGCGGCAAAAATTCGGCAGATTTTTGCTCCGCGGTGCAGCCCGACAGAACAACTAAAAGCAAAACCGCCGCCAGCCCAATACGCCCTTCCATGCCTCCACCAGAACAATTAAATACCAAAGCGCACTAAATTGTTTTGGTTGGCATGGACAGGCGAAGTAGAAATTTTCCGTTTGCGAAAATATTTGACCTGCGCAAGGGGGGGCCGAAAACCCGGCGTAAAACGGGCTTTGAAGAGGGGCGAAGGAGCAAGGTTATTATGTACTGGGATGAAGCGCGCAAACACCTCATACGTGAACAGGAAATGGCAAAGGCCACTCTGAATACTATATTCGATATCCCGGGGGAGAAGCTTGAAAAAATATTGGCGGACCGTGAAAAAAGCAAAATGTACTATGAGAGCAAAGAGGTGCTTACCCGTACTGCATTTATGAATGTGGCCGCGCCTGGATATGCTACTGCCCTGATAAGGACTATTTTGCAAGACTTTAAAGCGGATAAAGCCAGGAAGATGGGCGGGCTTAGTGTTTTTGGCCTTGGCGTCGGCTATGGGACAGTTCTTTACGCGCTTATGCATGACCACGAGCTCGCGGGGCTGCGAATGTTCAATCCGAACAAACTTTCCGGAATCGAAATGTCAAATCTTCCTGCGCAATTCACAAAAATGCACGAACTTAACATACACCACGGCTTATCGGCGGAAGACCCGGAACTACTTAATAAACTAAAGAAATTAAAGACAGAGCCCGCCAAAATAACTTACAGCATTGAACTTCTTAACCACGAGGTAATAGGGACTGACAGAACAAAGCTAAACGCGATTGCGAAAAATATAAGTGCCATGACAGCGCCCGGCGGATATAGCTACCATATTTTATCCGGCGAGACAGACATGACTCGAAGAATTTTTGAAAGTAAAGGGCTAAACGTAGTAACATGGGCCCCCTATTCTAAGAATGTGACTCTAATAAAGCTTTATAAGCCGCCTACAACAGCCCAACCACGACATAAACCGCCCCGAACAGCAGGCAGAAATACGCAAAGTTAATCTTCCGTGCAACCCCGAGCAGCGCCTTTATTGACAAAAACCCGACAACAGCAGCAACCGCCAGCGCAACAACCGCGCCTGCATCAAGCAAAAGCCCGCCCGCTTCAGGCTCAACAATTCCAAACAAAATTTCCGCAACAAAAACCGAGGGAACTGAAAGCAAAAAGCTCAGGCGGAATGCCTCCTCAGGTTTGAATCCCTCAAACAAAAGCACGGCAGTTGTTGTTCCGCTCCGTGAAATTCCCGGCAAAACCGAGAAGCCCTGCCCCAGCCCCGTGAAGAAAGCATTCCTGTTTGTGATTTCCGCGGTGCGTATTTTTTTCGCGAGCAGCTGAACCACGCCCGTAACAATAAGCAAAACCCCAATCAGAAGCAAAACAAATCCCGCGCCCGCGGTTTCAAATGTTTGCTTCAGCAGCAAATATGCGGGCACAGCAGTTATCGCGGTTGCCAAAATCGCAATTGCCAAAAACTTAAGCAGCCTTGAATTTTCGCTTTTTATTTTTTGTTCCCCCCTCAATATTTGCACTGCGGTTTTTGCCAGTTCCAAAAGTTCATTCCTGAAATAAATAGTTGCGGCAATCAGGGTTCCAATGTGCAAAAAGATAGAATACCTCAGCGCCTCCGCTGGTGCAATCCCAAACAGCGCAATCATTGCCGCAACTGACTGCCCCTGCGAACTGATTGGCAGCCATTCAGTTATGCCCTGCAGAGCCCCGAGCAATATTGCCTGAATCAGGTCCATGTTTAAAATTGGGCAGGATAGGTTTTAATACCCTTTACTCAATATTCAATTCGGGATTGAAGGATGGATTATCTCTGGATTGTACTCGGTCTTTTGGGGGGACTTGCGCTTTTCCTTTACGGCATGGTTCTTCTCAGCGAGGGGCTGCAGAAAGCCGCGGGTTCGCGCCTCCGTACAATCCTTGAAAAACTCACAAAAAGCCGCATCCGTGGCGTTGCCACAGGCGCAGTCGCAACAGCAACAATCCAAAGCAGCAGTGTTACAACTGTAACCCTTGTGGGCTTGATTAATGCAGGCATCCTCACATTTGAGCAGGCAGTGCCCGTAATAATGGGCGCGAACATCGGAACAACAGTAACTGCACAGCTTGTGGCATTTAAAATCGGCGCGCTTGCACTGCCTATAATTGCGGTAGGTTTTGCAATATTCTTCCTGAAAAGGAAAACCGAATACAGCATGATTGGCCAGTCAATCCTCGGCTTCGGTATCCTCTTCCTCGGCATGAACCTCATGTCCTCCGCGGTCTCGCCTTTGCGCTCCGACTCGGGAATACTGGAACTGCTTGTGCAGTTCGGCGCAATTCCGATTCTCGGAATTATTGCAGGAATGATTTTCACGGAAATAGTGCAGAGCAGTTCCGCAACAACGGCACTTGTGATTGTGCTTAGTGCCGAGGGAATTATCGGCCTGCCCGCAGGCATAGCGCTCATAATGGGCGCAAACATAGGTACGACAATTACAGTTGTGCTTGCATCGATAGGTTCGACACTTTCGGCAAAGCGCGCGGCTGTGGCGCACATAATGTTCAACGTGCTGGGCGTTATGCTCTTCCTGCCATTCATAGGCATTTTCGCAGCGCTGGTTGCGGGAACCGCCGAAGATATTCCGCGGCAGATTGCAAATGCGCACACAATTTTCAATGTAACCGTAACCCTTATCCTTCTGCCCTTTATCGGGCTGTTTGTTATCTTCATAAAACGCATCCTCCCAGGCGAGGATGTGCAGGTTGACTCGGGGGTAAAGCATCTGGACAGGCGCCTGCTTGACACTCCGAGCATTGCGCTTATGCAGGCGGAAAACGAGGCAATGCGCATGGGAAAAATTGTGAAGCAGATGCTTACCGACTCCTCAAAATTTTTCAGGAACGGCGACACCGTGCTCGCAACCCACATCCACAAAAATGAGGAGGTTGTTGACATGCTCAATACTGAAATAAGGCACTATGCTTCTGAAATTTCCGAGGGCACGCTAAGCCATAAGGAGGGGGTGCGCCTTGCGCAGATTGCGCACGCAATTACGGACCTTGAAAGGATTGGCGACCACATAAACAACCTTGCCGAACTGCAGGCAAAACTTGTGGAAAGCCGCCGCGCACTGCCAAAGGCCGAACAGCGCGAGATTTTGCAGATGTACCGTGCGGCATCCGACATATTCGGCAAAACCCTTAAGGTAATCAAAAGTCAGGACATCAGGCTTGCACATTCCGTTGTGGAGCGCAACCATGAAATTGCAGCGCTCAGCAGGAAGTTCGAGCAGAAAAACATAGAGCGTTTAGAATCAAGGAAAACAGATGTCGAGCTTAACGTGATTTATTCCAGCATGAGGCGAAACCTGCGCCGCATCTCAAGGCACTCAAGTGAAATTTCCGAGCTTGTGCTTGAGGGGTTTTGATTTTTACCAATCTATCGGGCAGGGCTAAATAACATCCCCCGTTACAGCATCAACCGCAACCTTCCTTTCCCTGCCCTTCATTTCCAATGTTGCAAACCAAACAGGCCTGTAAAGTTCCTCGATTTTTTTGACCATAATATTTGACCATAATTTGTTCATTACCTGCGGCACCTGCTCCCTTGTGAATGCCTCCCTTTCCTTGCTCAGCACCTCGGCCTTAACAAACGGCAGTTTATTAAGCGAACCAAGTTTCTCATGCCTCTCGTTCGGCGGCAGGTCAAACTTTTTCATAAGCAGGAAACTTATCGCTCCCTTCTTGTCCTTCTCCTGCGCAACAAGCCCCCGTTCCTCCAGGCGCGCAAGCATCCTCTTAATCTTCAAATCCCCAAGCTCAAGCAAACCCGCAAGTTCCTTCACATCCCTCTTCCCGCGCTTAAGCTCATTAAGCAGCGCAACATCATTCCTCTCCATTCCGAATATTTCCCCCAAACCGGAGGACTGCACAAACCTGCCCTTATCAAAGTGCAAAAACTCCCCCGAGCGCGAATCAATAAACGCCTCGCGCGTTAAGAATTCCCCGCCCTTTGTGAAAACATCATACTTCACCTTCCAGACAGTAACATACTTCATCTCCGCATCCTTTACATTCTCCTCACTTCCCAAAAAGCCCAAAAACTTCTTCTTCCTGACAGTGTCAAGAACCTTCCATGCCTTCTCCTTGTCAAGCCTCTGAGGCAGCGCAAGCAGCTCAACCTCCTCGTGGGTCATTGCCTCTTCCTTGTCCTCCTCACCCTCATCCTTATCTTCCTCTTCATCCTCCCTGTCCCCGCCTTCTTCCTCATCCCCCTCTTCATCCTCTTCCTCGGGCTCATCATCCGCATCCTCTATATAGCCCTTAATCTCCGCCCCCAAATTGGAAACAACAAAGCCCGCCTTCTCCAGGCCCTTCATCAGTGCATCCGGCTTGAGATTTGTCCTGTATTTTGCATTAAGCGTCCTCACAACCTGCTCAATTGTTTCCCTGTCCAAGCGCCCCTGCTTCTCCAAATCCAGTGAAATCATTTCCAAAGCAAGGCTAAGAACCTGCTTCTCCGTAAGCCCCGCCTCGCCCGACTGCGAGGTTTCCGCATCCCTGCCCTCGTGCTGTGACATCCTCGGCCTTATCTTCATTATGAAGGCCCTGCTTGTTGTTTCGCTCCTGTCCCCTGTCAATGCCGTGCCGACAGGCAGGCTTTTGATAAATGTCGGCTTCTTATACTGCCCCGGAATTATTGTCGGAGTTCTCCTGTGAATCGCCTTAATGTCATCATCAAACACAAGCTTGTGTGACATAATCACATCAAGCTGGCTCAGCACCCTTGTGTCAATCGCGCTCGGCTGTTGTGTCGCAAATACCAATGAACAGCCCGGCCTCCTTCCCTGCTTAACATATTCAATAAGCCCCGCCGTTGCGGGCGTTTTGTAATTCCCGCTCGGAATTAAGGTGTGTGCCTCGTCAATAAACAGCCAGGTGGGCGGAACCTCAAGCTCAAGCAGTTCATCAACATCCAGTTTTTTGAATTTCTGCGCAGCCTCCTTCCTTGTTGAAATTTTCCTCGCGGCAAGCAATCTGCGTGCAAGAATTCCAATAACCAATGCCGTGACAACATCCTCCAGAAAGCTTGTGTCAAGCACAGTCAACTGCCCCGCCCTTGAAAGTTCGCTTAAAGGAGTTCCCTTCTCGTCAAAAATCCCCCATGTCTTGGATGCCTCAAACCTGCTTATCAGCGCGCGGATTGAATCCTGCTTATATCCCTTTTCCCTTGAATTAAGCTCGGCATCATACTGCAGGCATTGCACAACCTCATCAAGGGAATACTTCTTCCCCCTGCCCTTCACTTCCTTATTTGTCTCAAGCTTCCTGTAGCCCTTCTCAACCTTCCTCAGCACCTTATCCAATAACAATCCCGAGGGTGAAAACCTCTCAACCCCGAAAGTCAGGCACCAGTCATCCGCGGTTAACAGCGAGGGCTGCATGCTGAATCCCGCGTCATACGTGCTTTTCGGAACCTCATTAACCATTCCCGAAGGAATGAAAACCTTCACATTGTCCAGCCCCTCGGGCTTCATCCCCCACTCAAAAAGCTTCTTAATCTCCCTTTCCTCCTTATTCGGGAACTTCATTGACCAGAACACGCCGACAGGATCAACAACCAGCACACCTACATTTTTGTTCTTCCTTGCAAGTTCCTCGGCAATAACACCCATTACATAACTCTTTCCCGAACCGCGGGCACCACAAACAAAAACAACATGCGGGTTCTGGCTGTCAAGGAAAACGTCCGAGTTCTTATATTCAAATTCCCCGATTTTCCCTATTTGCAGTGCCCCGTCATACCCGTAATTCTTCCACACGCCCTTCTTCATCCCTATAAAAACATTATTCTGCTCCCTGTCCTCCAGAAAGCTCAATCTAACCCCGCCAATCTGCTCAGGCGTCAGATCCCTGTTTCCCGCATCCACTGCCTTTTTCATTATGGTTTCCTTTATAAGCTCCCTGCGCTCCGCCCTTTCCTTCATCTGTTCCTCTATCTCCTCTTCGCCCTTTTCATCCCCTCCTTCATCTTCCTCTGTGCCATCCTCTTTTTTCCCGCCGCCTTCCTCTTCCTCAGGCACGTCTTCCTGTTCATCCTCTCCATCAGGCCCCTCTTCCGCCTCGGGCTCCTGCTCTTCAGTATCCTTCTCATCTTTCCCAATCTCTACAGTCCCGTTCTCCTTATCGGGATTTTTCTTTGCGCGCTTCCCTCTTTTCCTTGCTTTTGGTTTTTTTGCCGCCTTGACAGGCTTCGCATCTTCCTTAATCTCGGCTTCCTTCTCGGCCCCCTCGGCAACTTCCTCCGCTTCCGCAACGGCGGTATCAATCACAGGCTCTTCCGCAGCATCCTTCGCCTTTTTCCCGGAACTTTCCGCGCCTAACATTTCATCAAAAAAATCAGTCCCGCTTGCCTTCTCATGCCTAACGCGCTCATTCTCAAGCGCGGGGGTTTCATTCACATCCGCTGCCGCCGGCACGCCCTCTTCCGCACCTTCTGCGGCTTCCGCTTTTGCCTCGGCATCTTTCTTCGCCATAATTATAACCTATAATAGAATGGTTATTTCATATATTAACTTTTACCTGTTCGGG
>JBDRDO010000009.1:0-8011 GCA_043820655.1 Candidatus Iainarchaeum sp.
AAACGCGGGCATCTGTTTCAGTTGCAACTGCATCGGGAAATTTTTCACTGAATTTATCAAAGGATGAAATTATAAGCGCCATGTTAATGCCCCTTAATTAGGAAGATTAAGTGCGGAAAGGGTTATTAAATGTTTTCGGGGTGTGGGGATATGTCGGGTTTTTGTTATGGGCAGTCGGGGTGCTTTCCATACCTTTAAAAAAACTCTGAGGGAATAGTAGATTATGATTGGAAAGCCAACCAAGAAGTTTTATATATAAGAACAGCATTAATTGAAAGGCGAGGAATACTTATGGCTGCACAAATAACCTTCGACAAAAACGCGAGAAAAGACATTCTTGACCTGCTTGATAAAACGGTCGACGAGGATGGCCTAATAGTGGAAAAAGAAAAGCCAGAGCAGAAGGTATTGACCTTTGACGGCGAGGAAATATCCCTTGAGGAGTTTGGCGGCGTCAAACGGGGGTCTGAGGTTTTCATAAAGGACAACTTGGTTTCTCTAATCAGACTCTCGAAGAGATGAACGCTGTGGGATGGCTCAAGGACTTAAGTGGCTTATTTAAGGGCATAGTAGAAATTAATGCCAAGGGCGCCAAGATAGATGTTCGACTTTTTAATTTTAATATAGATAACCAAAAAATCACGATTACCAATAGCGGTAATAGGCAGGTCAACAACAAGGCAATTTATAAAAGAGGGGCAACAGTCTATATAGATTTGGCGCAAGTGAAAGATGAACAAAAGAAAAAACTAAAGCCAATCATTAAGGAATATCTGGATAGTAGTGACGAGCCACTCTTGGAAGTGGAAACTGACAAACTCTTAGAAAATTTGGATAAATATGCGCCTGCTAAAGAAGGCGAAAGCCGCAGGATTGTTGAGTTCTTCCACAACATTATTCCGCCCAATGACCTTGAGGCACTTGAGGCGGCATTATATCTGCGATCGGCATTCGAAAGACGTGAGGGCATAGACAAAATGAGAAAAGATATCAGGTGCTCATTCGGGTCACGCGGTGCAAATATCACCAAGTTGTGCTCGGCACGCTACTTCGAAGGATTTTTGATCCCCATGTATAATACACTATCTGAAGAGGGGGAAATGGGCAAAAGACGCTTTAATGAACTTTATGAACTCACAGTTGGCAAAGCGGCGCTCACAGTTTTCGTTTATGAGGAGATGACACCTGAAGAAATACAAAAGCAAATAGCAGAAAAGATTGAAATATCGAAAAAATATGGAATACGATTCATAAATATTCACGGCATAGGCACAAACAATGCCGCCAAAATAAAACAGTGTATGGAGGATAGAAAGGACTTCTTCAAATCATTTGAGAGAAAAATAGTTTTTGAAAAAGAAAATATAATAATACTTGAATTAATTTTCTGAAATGTGTTAAGAAAAATAGGAGGGTGTGTTTGCTATGATGCCGGGAATGAGGAATTTTAATCCAGCGCAGATGGGGAAGATGATGCGCTCAATGGGAATTAAGAATGAGGAATTGGCGGTTAAGAGGGTTGTTTTTGAGCTTGCGGATAAGAATCTTGTTATTGATAGCCCCAATGTAAGTGTTATTGATATGCAGGGGCAGAAAACCTATACTGTAATGGGGGAGGCACGGGAGGAGCAGGCGGGCGTGCCTGAAGAGGATGTTAAAATGGTTAGTGAGAGTGCTGATGTAAGCGAGGATGAAGCACGCGCCGCGCTTGAGGAAAGTGAAGGGGATATTGCAAAGGCAATAACTGCACTTAAGAAATAGCGGGATTACGCGGCTTCGCCTTCGGGCACTGCTTCCTCTTTTTCATACGCGGAAATGCTGTCCGCTGAATTGCGCGTTGCAAAGAAGAAAATGTCAAGTTCAATTTCAGCCCCTGCCGAGTATTGCGGGGAAATAAATCCTGTGAATTCGCCGTTCTTTACTGCGTATTCATTGCCCTCGGTGTCTGAAATTGTTTCATACTTAAAGAGCGCGGACTGGTAAATTTCTGCGGGAAGGCTGCGGGATTCAAGGAGCGAGGAAAGCGCGGAGGCGGTTTGCCTTGCATCCGCATTTGCAAGGGTTAGTTCCGCACTTATTTCAATCTCGGGCAGCTGCATTTCGGTTATTGTGAAATTAGTGTCCGCTATTGCGGAGCGGATTGATGATTCCATTTCCTGCACGGAATAATTGCCGTCATAATCAATGCGCATGCCAGCGGTGCGCCAGCCGATTTCAGTAATTCCGGGAACTTCCCAGAGCGCAAGATTGAGGTCGGGCTGTACTGCGGGGATGTTCTGGTCAAGGGAAAGTGTTATTGAATATTCGGGTTCGGGGAAGTTAAGTTCAATTCCCTCAACATTCTCAAGCGCGAGGATTTCATTTTCAAGCACGGATTTTTCAGGCGCTGAGGAAAGGGGAACTGTTGAGGAGAAGGAAAGCGCGGGAAGCATTTCCGAGATTTTGTATGTGCCCGGCGCGCTTACGAAAAGCATTGATGCGCTTTTGTTCTGTGTTTCATATGCAACCATTCGCCCCGGCACTGCACCAATAAATTCTGCATCGATTGTGATTAGGATTTCATCCCCCACAATTGAGCCCACGGAAAGCAGGGCCTGCGTAATCGGATTTGGGAAGGTGTGTTCCTTCTCAATGTCAAGGGTTTCATTTTTGAAAGTTACTGTTTCAGGCAGGGAGACAAGGCCGTAGGGATATGCCTCAACCTGTATGAATGCGGGGGTGTTTTCAATTATTCCGTCAAGAAGTTCGGGCGCGGAATATTTTGAGTCAAAAGTTACTTCAGCCATGTAAACAAGCGACCCTCCAAGCGTGCTTTCCGAACCCAATTGCCTGTATTGCGAGGTTACTTTTCTTATGCCCTGAACCCCGCGGATGCCTGCATCAAGGATTGTTATGTCTGTTTCATCTGTTGATGCAAGGATGCGCATTGAGGAGAATAACTGCGCAACTGTTGCATCAACATTTTCGGCGCGGAATGAAAGTGTTGTTGGGTTTTCAATCGGAACATCGGGCGCGGGCTGAGACTGATTTGGATTGTCTGTGAAAATAATGGCAAACCCGACAATTGAACCCACCATTATGATGATAATAAAAAGGCTCATTTTCTGCCTGCCGTCCATAAGAAACACCCGCACTTTGCGTGCATGAATAATTCGGGCAGTTAAATTTATAACCCTCGCGCACGCCGGAAGGAGTTTCCGAAACGTGGTTTCGGAAATTTTCGGGCAACAGCCCGAAACTCCGGCGGAGATGTGCACTGCCCGCTATTTTGCTACGGCAAAATGCGCGCATTCGGGCTAACCCGAATAGCGTCGCTGTTGCTCGGCAGGGCGGCTGAGTTAAATTTATAACCCCCGCGCAGGAAGAATTGAGTATGGCAAAGGGAGATATTGTTGTGGTTTCATTCACGGGAACTGATCTTGTGAGTGGCAGGATTTTTGACACCACTAATGAGGCGGAGGCAAAGAAATCAGGGATTTACAGAGAGGGCGCGATTTACAGGGAAATTCCCGTTGTAGTGGGGTCGGGAGATTTGCTTAAGGGAATGGATAATGTGCTTGCGGGAATGAAAAGCGGCGAGGAGAAGGTTTTTACGCTTCAGCCCGAGGATGCTTTCGGGGAAAGGAGGGCGGATTTGATAAGGGTTGTTCCGATGCGCGATTTTAAGAAGGAGAAAATTATGCCTTTTCAGGGGATGCCTGTGGAAGTTAACGGAATGCAGGGACGCGTTCAGACTGTTTCAGGGGGAAGGGTTAGGATTGATTTTAATCAGGAACTTGCGGGAAGGGAGCTTCAATACAGGCTGAAGGTTGAGCGTGTTTTAACAAAGCCGCAGGAGATTGCTGATGCGTTTCTGGAGAAGCTGTTTCCGCTGAAGGCCGGGGCGGGCGTGGAGAAACCTTTGGGGAAGTTCATTGCGGGCAGGGGGAAGGAAGGCGGCGTGCTGGAGATTAAGGCAAAGGGCATGCCAAAGGAATTTGATATTCTGAAGGAAGTTTTTTCCAAAACCATGACTGAAAATGTAAAGGAAATTAAGGAAGTCAGGTTTGTTGAGGAATTCTCGGGCAACGGGAAGAGCGAGGCGAAGAAAACTGAAAAGCCTGCCGCAAAGGCAAAAAAGTAGTGCTGCCTTTGAAAAGCAAAACTATTTAAACGGCGATAACGTATTGTGTAGGTGATATTGAATGGTTAATTTGCCGAAGAGCAGTATGAAAAAAAACATCTGGGGAAATAAGGGCACCATCGCTTTTTTTAAGCAGAAGTTTTTAAGCAGGATAGATATGAGGCTCCCGCTGAATGAGAGATACATTAAATACTGCGGCGAGCACGGAATTGACAAGCGCTATTTTGAGTCGGCAAAGGAATATTTCATGAAATACGGGACAGCGGGGGAAGCGGCGAATGCGGCATTTAAGCACATACATGATGTTTATTCAAAGGGTGAAGTATGGTACACGGATTCGCAAATAACCGCACGAACAAACGCACGCAATCACTCCAATATGGTTGAGAGGTTCTACAAGCTTTTTTTGAAGGACCCGCAAATGGTTAGGCTTAAGGCAACTGGCGGCAAAGAATAATTGCGCCCAAGCGCACAGCAATGCATTTAAAAGCTTTTACTTCAGCAATTAAAATAGTTAATGCCACTTCTATTTTTGGTGGATTCTTATGGCTCAAACCAAGGTACAGGATGTAAAAACAGGCACTACTACAGTGGGAGTTAAGACAGCGGATGCAATAGTGCTTGCCGCGGATATGCGCGCATCAATGGGGCACATTGCGTATGATGAGGAGAGCGAGAAGATTTACAAAATAACAGACAGTTTGGCGGTTACAAATGCGGGGAATGTGGGGGATAGTTTGACAATTGTGAGATTTTTGAGGAGCCAGGCAAGGCTTTATGAAATGGAGAGGGAGGAAAGGTTAAGCGTGAGGGGCGCGGCAACTTTGCTTTCAAATATTCTGAATGCAAACAGGTACTATCCTTTCATAGTTCAGTTGATTATTGCGGGGGTTAATAATGAGCCCGAGCTTTTTGAACTTACGCCTTACGGCGGGGTAATTGAGAGGAAGCATTTTGCAGTCAGCGGTTCGGGCACGGAATTTGCAATGAACACGCTTGACCAGGGCTTCAATGAGGGGATGACAGAGGAAGAGGGCGCAAGGCTTGCGGTAAAGGCAATTGAGGCGGGAAAGAAAAGGGATATTTATTCGGGCGGAAAATCAGTTACAGTGATGATTATAGACAGGAACGGGGTAAGGAAATTGAGCGAGAAGGAAGTAGAGAAGCACGTCTGCGCGCTGAAGAACGGCGGAAAGAAGGCAAATGCAAGCTGAAGGAAACAGGCTGAATTTTGCAATTTAAGGGCATTGCATTTTTTAATTTTTGTTTTGCGCTTTGCAGTTTTGGTTTTGCCATGCTATTTTAATGAACAGGTGTAATTAATGGGTTCGGACTATCTGAAGGAAATCAAGGACAAGGTAATGGAGAGCCTGCCAAAGGATGTGCAGGTTACGAGCGTAGACATGGAGGGGCCTGAGATTGCGATTTATACGCGCAATCCAAGGGCGTTTTTTGAGAACGAGAACCTTGTTGCCAAAATTGCGTTTGATTTGAAAAAGCGCGTGAACATACGCACGGATAAATCACTGCTCACGGAACAGGATGAGGCGAAGAGAAAGATTGAGGAAATTGTGCCCGAGGATGCGCAGATAAAGGACATTAAGTTCAATGATGTTTTCAGTGAAGTAGTGATTGAGTCAATAAAGCCCGGGCTGGTTATTGGCAAGGGAGGGGAAACTAGCAAGCGCATAATTCTTGAAACAGGGTGGACGCCAAACATAATACGCGCGCCCACGAGCAACAGCGATATTCTCAAGGGGATAAGAAGCCATCTGCACAACACGGCAAAAGAAAGGAAGAAGATGCTGCAGGAAACCGCGGAGAAGATTTATGGGGAGGATGCGGATGAGGACAGCTGGGTGAGGCTGACTGCGCTTGGCGGATTCAGGGAAGTGGGGAGAAGCTGTGTGATGGTTGAAACACGCGCAACAAAGGTAATTATGGACTGCGGGATAAATGTTGCAAGGAGCGATGACCCGTTCCCATATCTTGAGGCATTGAGGTTCCCTATGGATGAGCTTGATGCCGTTGCTGTTACGCACGCGCATCTGGACCACAGCGGGTTTATTCCTTATCTTTTCAAGCTTGGGTACCGCGGGCCTGTGTACAGCACCCTGCCAACACGGGATTTGATGACACTGCTTCACTTTGATTATATTGATGTGCTTTTGAAGGAAGGGAAGGAACCCCCTTATACCGAGAGGGATGTTAAGGAGATGGTTAAGCACTGCGTTCCGCGGGATTACAGGGAGGTTACGGATATTGCGCCCGATATGAGGCTTACACTGCACAATGCGGCACATATTTTGGGGTCTGCCTCAATTCATCTGAACATAGGGAACGGGGCGCATAACCTTGTGTACAGCGGGGATTTGAAATACGGGTTTACAAGGCTGTTTAATCCAGTGGATATGAAATATCCGCGGCTTGAAACCCTTGTACTTGAGAGCACTTATGGAGGAAGGGATGACATCCAGCCCAACAGGCAGGAGAGCGAGGATGAACTGCTGAGGATTGTAAATGAAACAACTAAAGCAGGGGGGAATGTGCTGATTCCTGTTTTTGCTGTGGGCAGGGGGCAGGAGATAATGCTTGTGATTGAGAATTTCTACAGGCGCGGGCTGATAAGCAAGGACACTAAGTGCTATGTTGACGGGATGACAAAAGAGGCTTCGGCAATACACACCGCATATCCCGAATATCTGAGGAAGGATGTGCAGAGGCGCATACTGCAGAATGACTCGCCATTTACAACAGAACTGTTCCACACAGCGGACTGGAAGGACAGGGAGGCAATTGTGCAGGAGAAAGGATGTGTAATTCTTGCCTCCTCGGGAATGCTGACAGGCGGCGCCTCTTTGTGGTATTTGCACAGGCTTGCAGAGGATCCGATGAACACGCTGTTATTTGTAGGGTGGCAGGGAGAAGGGTCATTGGGAAGGAAACTGCAGTCAGGAATTGGGGAAGTGCCGGTTACTGCGGAAGGGGGCAGGGCAAAAAGGCTTAAGATAAGGATGAGGATTGAGACTTTGGAGGGATTTTCAGGCCACTCCGACAGGAACCAGCTCAGCGCATACGTCAGGGATTTAAAGCCAAAGCCGAAAAGGATACTTGTGGACCACGGAGACAGGATTAAGACTGTTGAGTTTGCGAAGTATATTTCAAATAAATTCAGGATTAACTGTTCCGCCCCAAGGGATTTGGATAGTGTAAGGCTTAGGTAGTTATTCAGGCATTTGCACTAATTTTTCCTTTACTTCGGAAAGAAACTATTTCCGTAAAACCTACTTATACATAACCGAAATTTTTGCCTTTTTTTGAAACTTTTTTTTTATGAAAAAAAATCCACATATACATAAGAAAAAAGGGCGCTACGGGCTCCGTTTTCGGAAAAAAGCCCTATAACTCAGGTATACATAAAAGAAAGCCCAATTTGGGCTTTTCTTGGCGAAAAGTATTTAAAGGGGTTAGGCTATAATGGTAGTGCAATGAAAACAGAAGGTGTTTGTATGGCAGGCATAAATCCTAGCTCTAGGCTCGTTAGGGGGTATTCTACTACACCCAGTAAAACCCAGATTGCCGAGCTTTGCGAACGCCTTGAAAAAGGTGGGGAAATAGTCACTGACTCCGCGCTTGCCCCTGGCAAACGCTGCAGAACGTGATACGCTTTCACCCAACCAAGGGCGGCTTTCACGGAAGCCGCCCTTCCACCCCTTATTCTCCTTAACCTGCGGTTTTTGAGGCAGTAACATGAATATTACTTTTAACTTTCTTTCGCGTGTCAGATATTAATATGAAACTGCTAATTACAGGCACGCCGGGAACAGGGAAAAGCAAGGCCGGTGCGGCACTTGCGAAACTGCTGGGAATTAAGCGCGTTATTAATGA
>JBDRDO010000010.1:0-3988 GCA_043820655.1 Candidatus Iainarchaeum sp.
TTTCAGAGAGGGGGAAACAGTGCTTGTCTATGATGATCTGATTACGACTGCGGAAAGCAAGTTTGAGGCGATTGAGGCACTTGAAAGCGAGGGGCTGAAGGTGAAGGATGTTGTTGTGCTTGTTGACAGGGAACAGGGCGGTGAGGGCCAGCTTGCGGAGAGGGGCTACAGGCTTCATGCCGCAATCAAAATAAGCGGGATGCTTGATGTGCTGAAGGAAGAGGGGAAAATTACCGAAGAGCAGTACAGGGTTACGCTTGACTATTTCAGGGAGGGCGGATGAAAATGGGCGGCATAATTGCAATTCCGCGGAGCATAATTCCCGCATGTGATGTTGCAACTATTGAGGAATTTGAGAAGATTGTGCGCGAAACATCGGATGTGAAAAAAATCGGCGGGTATAAAATCGGGTTTGAATTAGGGCTGGGCTACGGGCTGAAAGCACTTGTTGATGCCGCGCGGAAGCACACACAAAAACCTATTATTTATGACCATCAAAAGGCGGCAACAGATATTCCGGATGTTGCAGATAAGTTCGCGCGCGTTTGCAAGGGCGCGGGATTGGATGCGGTTATTTTATTTCCCATGGCCGGGCCTGAAACAGAGAAGGCGTGGATTCGCGCATGCATGAACGCGGGATTGGGCGTGATTGTCGGCGGGGAGATGACGCATAAGGGATTTTTGGAAAGTGACGGCGGGTTCATTGCGGAAGGCGCTCCAAAAAGAATTTATGAAATTGCCGCGGAATTAGGGGTGCAGGATTTTGTTGTTCCGGGAAACAAGCCTGAGAAGATTAGGGAATACAGGGAACTTCTGGAAAGCAAGGGTGTGAAGCCTGTTTTGTATTCCCCAGGTTTGGTTGTGCAGGGCGGCGAGCTCAGCAAGGGCGCGGAAGCCGCAGGCAAGCAGTGGCACGCAATTGTCGGGCGCGGGATTTACGGGGCAAAGGACATGCGCAGGGCGGCTGAAGAATTGGGAAAGGAATTGTGAATAAAAATATTGCGAAGCTGATTACTATTTCCCATATTTAGCAATAAATGCTTTTTCGAGCTCATTTTTAAACGTGAAGATCTGCTCTTTCGTCCCCTCCAGCCTGACCTCTATTGTTCTATCGTCTACTTTAAGGACATCACCTTTTTCCATCGGGGAATTAAGCAGCCGCTCCATTATGAAAACTCTGGCGCCCCGCCCGCTTATTACTCCTTTTTCCTCTGTTTTTATCAGGAAACTGCCCTTCATATCGCATCACATTGTGCCTGCAATCACGCGGCAAGCCTTATCTCAAGCGAACCGTAAAGTGCGCGCAGGTAAACCTCACGGTGCTCCTTTATCTTTTCAATGAGGCTGTGGCGGACGAGGAAGTTGGCGTCCCTGCTCACGGCTTCCTGCTTGCGCTTGAGTTCCTTTGCAAGCTCTGAAATCGTCCTGCGCTCGTGCTGGTGTTTTATTATATGCCTCAGGAGCTCGAGCCTTTTCGGGGAAAGCATCCTGTAGAGTTCGGTGCTGTCTTTGAGGTAATGGGTGTGTGTGCCGGCCTCGGCCTTGCGCGGGTTTTCGAACGCCTTGCGCATGTCCTCGGTCATGTTGCCGCCAATTTTGATTATCAATCGCTGCATCCAAATTCACCTAAACTTCGCATAAATATATAACCTTGCAAGTTATATAAATCTTTCGCTCAGAACTTAATAATTCCCAACATACTCCCCGAATTTGCGCATAAGGTGTTTTGTTGTTTCCCCGGGCGTGCCGGAGGCTATTGTTTTTCCGTCTATTTTAACTACAGGCACTATTGCTTTTGTTGTGCCTGTGATGAAAACCTCATCCGCTGTGAAAAGCTCGGCCATTTTTACTGCGCGCAGCTCGGTGCGGATGCCCTCTTTTTCCGCGAGTTCAAGCACAACCTTTCTTGTTACGCCCTCAAGTATATTTTCTTTCGGCGTTATCAGCTCGCCGTCTTTCACAATGAAAAGATTTGAGGTTTTGCCCTCGGTTGCAAAGTCCTGCCTGTCGATAAGCAGGGGTTCAAACGCGTTTTTTTCGCGTGCGCGGATGTCAGCGAGAACGCTGGGCAGGAAGGCGAGGTTTTTTGAGCGCGGGAGGAAGCGCTCAATCCGCACGTTTATAACTTCCGCGCCTTTTTCGTAAAGTTCGGGCTTGTATTCGGGCAGGGGCACTGCAAAAATTGCGATTGTTGGTTCGCCCTCAAGCGGCTGCGCAACCTCGGGCGCGCCAGTGCCACGTGTGACCTGTATGCGTATCCTTGCCTCCTGAAGTTCACTGCGCCTGAAGCATTCCTCTGTCCAGGAAATTATCTGTTCTTTTGTGCGCGGGATTCTGAGTTCAATAAGCTCGCATGACCCGAAAAGCCTGTCAAGGTAATCGTCTATGCGGAAGAGTTTTCCGTTTCGCGTGCGCAGCGTAGTGAACGCGCCGTCCCCGAAAAGGAAGCCGCGGTCAAAGGCGGAAACCTTTGCCTCGCAGTCCTCGAAAAACTCGCCGTTTATGCATACTGCCATTTAAACCACTCTAATAACTAGGTGCGGTTTTTGTTATTATTTGTTTTGTTAAGCTGCCGGAACCCGCCCCTGCGGGGCGCGGTTCTTGGCTATTTGATATTTTTGTTTTTTTGCCCGTGCAGTAACCCTTAAAAACCTGAAAACCGTTCTATTTTGGGGCTGAAAAGCAAATGGAACAGTACACAAAACTGCTGAAGGTCAAGGCGCTTGATATTGATGCCGGCAAGCTGATAAGCGTAATGGACAGGCGCACGGCGGGAGAACTTGGAATACTGCCGCTTGACAGGATTTCAATAAAGAACAGGAAAAACGGGAAGAAGGCTACGACTGTTGTTGATTTCACGGAATCAATGGTGGGAAGGGGGGAGATAGGCACGTTTAAGGATGTGAGCCATGCGCTTGGCGCCAAAACAGGGGCGGAGGTTGAGGTTGCGGTTGTGGGGCGGCCGAAAAGTGTGGAGTACATCAGGGAGAAGCTTGACGGGAAGAATCTCAATTACAAGCAGATAAAGGAAATTGTTGATGATTTGGCGGCAAACAGGCTGAGTGAGGTTGAGGCATCTGCTTTTGTTTCCGCAATTTACATAAACGGGTTTGACCTTTCGGAAAGCGTCTCAATGACAAAGGCGCTTGTTGAGGACGGGGAACGGCTGAAATTTAAGGGGAAGATACTTGACAAGCACAGCGTGGGCGGGACAAACGGAAGGGTTACAATGGTTGTTGTTCCGATTATTGCGGCAGCGGGATATAAAATTCCGAAGACATCCTCGCGCTCCATAACTTCATCCGCAGGCACGGCGGATGCAATGGAAGTTTTGTGCAATGTCTCGCTCTCGCTTAAAAAGATGAAGCGCATAACCGAAAAAGTAGGGGGAGTTATTGCATGGGGCGGCGCCGTTGATTTGGCGCCTGCAGATGATTTGATAATTAAGATAGAGCACCCGCTTTCTCTTGACCCCGAGGGGCAGGTTATTGCATCTGTTATGGCAAAGAAGGCATCCGTGGGGGCGAAGTATGTTGTGATTGATTTGCCTGTGGGGCCGGATGTTAAGGTCAAAACCAAGGAAAAGGCAAAGGGCATGGCGGACAAATTTATTGCGGTCGGGAAAGGGTTGGGAATTAAGGTGCAGGTGATTCTGACTGATGGCACTGAGCCGTGCGGAATGGCATTCGGGCCAGCGCTTGAGGCGAAGTGGGTTATGGAAATTCTTGAGGGGAAGAGGTTTGATGATGTTGCCGATAAGAGCTGTGCGCTTGCCGGCGCACTGCTGGAGATGGCGGGGGGTGCAAAAAAAGGATGGGGCTATGCAAAGGCAAAGGATTTGCTTGATAGCGGGAAGGCGCTGAAGAAGATGAAGCAGATTATAAGGGCGCAGGGCGGGAAAATAACCGAGTCATCGCAGATAGTGCTTGCGAAGAAAAAGGTGCAGGTAAGGGCGAAAATGGAGGGGGAAATAAGCAAGGTCAATATC
>JBDRDO010000011.1:0-7401 GCA_043820655.1 Candidatus Iainarchaeum sp.
GAAACTGCGCTCAAAATTGGCACTGGAAGACGGCTCAAAAATAACTCTGGAGGCAAAATAATGAAGAAAATAGGCATTGCGGACACCATGTTTTCCCGTGCAGACCTTGGAAAACTCTCGGAACGCACAATTCGCGAGGAGGGTGATGCGCGTACTGTCCGCGTAACCGTCCCAGGTATAAAGGACCTCCCAGTTGCGGCAAAAAAATTATTTGAAGAGCGGGATTGTGATATTGTAATTGCACTTGGCATGCCGGGCGCAAAAGAAATTGATAAGCAATGCGCACTTGCGGCATCGCAGGGATTAATCTCCGCGGCACTGCAGACAAACAGGCACATAATTGAGGTTTTCATTCACGAGGATGAGGGAAAAAATGAAAAGGAACTGCGCGAAATAATGCGCTCGCGCGTGATTAAACATTCACGCAATGCCCTCGCCCTGCTTGGGAACAAAAATGGCAAAAACACTTTGCAGAAATTTGCAGGAACCGCCCAAAGGCAGGGCGGACTTAACGCTAAAACATTTGAATTATAAAAAATAAAATTAAAAATTGAAAAAACACGAGGTGAAAAAATGAAATTGGGTTTTGTGGTATCGGAATTCAACTATGACATAACAAGCCTAATGCTGCAGCGCGCAAAGGAGCACGCGCAGTTTTTGGGAGTGGAAGCGGGGGAAACAATTCACGTCCCCGGAACATATGATATGCCGCTTGCAATAAACAAGCTGCTGAAATCGGAAAGCATTGATGCTGTCGTAACTTTGGGGGCGGTAATTGAGGGCGACACTGCGCACGATGAAATCGTTGCACAGCACGCCGCGAGGAAAATAATGGACCTCTCCCTTGAGCACGGCAAGCCGGTCTCACTCGGAATATCGGGCCCGAAAATGACGCGCATGCAGGCTATGAAGAGGATAGATGGTTATGCAACGCGCGCTGTGGAAGCAGCGGTAAAGATGGCTCAGCGCATGAAGTGAAGTTGCTGACGAAGTCAGGGCTCGACTCAAGTCTCAACATCAATAAGCGCGCCTTTCTTGCCCTTTCCTTTGGGCTTGAATCCGAATTTGTTGTAGCCGCCCGCAAAATTCTCGCCCTGCGAACCGTGCTTCTGAGAGGAAGAATCAATAAACATCTGGTTTACCTTAGCCTTAACCTTTTTATGAATCTCAAAAAAGCTTCTTGTAATATTCCTGTGCGTTATTTCAGCCCTCATCGCAATCCCTCTAAGTATAATTTAACCTGTTATTAATTATTCTCTCTATGTCCTGTTCTGCAACATTTATAAAGAACCGCGCAGATATTTACTGATGAATTCCGCATACCTGCCTGTGAAACGGGTGTTTGATTTTATTGCCACGCTTTTGGGATTCGCATTCCTCTGGCCGCTTTTTGCAATAATTGCATTTGCAATTGCGCTTGACTCCGGAATGCCACTCCTTTACAGGCAGGAGCGCCTTACATTTCACGAGAAAACGTTCACAGCGCTTAAGTTCCGCACAATGGTGAAGGGCGCGCGGGAGATACAGAAAAAGGGCACGCCGCTTGAAAAGCTCATTACGCGCACAGGCGCCCCCCTGCGGGAAACCCACTTTGATGAGTTCCCGCAATTGTGGAATGTGCTTTTAGGGGAAATGTCCCTTATTGGGCCGCGCCCGCTAATTCGCGAGTGGGAACTGCAAATGCCTAAGGGCAGGCTTGAGTGCAAGGCGGGAATGACCGGGCTTGGCACTGTTATGCGCCTGCTTCCGCACAGGCGCAGTGCAATATTGCGCAGGCTTAGGGATGCGCAACATTTGCGCAATGAAAACAATATATACTCCTTTGATGTTTACTACTGCGCGCACGCATCCGCGCGCCTTGATTTCATAATCCTCTGCGAAACCTTCAGGCTTGTTGCTGGAAAGGTTGCGGGAGTTTTCAGGTAGATTAAAATGGCGGCAAAACAGAAAATTGAAGATGCGGTTATACTTGCAGGCGGGCTTAATTCACGCGCGCTTCCCGCGGCAAAGGCAGTCCCTAAAACAATGCTCCCTTTGGGGATGAAGCCCGCATTGCAGCTGCTTGTGGAGGAGTGCCGCGCCTCGGGCATAAAAAGAATTGTTGTTGTTGCCGCAAACAGGCGCGCCGCTGAAATAATGCGCTATCATTTCACGCCATCCCCTGAACTTAATTCAGCACTCAAAAAGCGCGGAAAGAGAAAACTCCTTGAGGAATTAAGCCGCCTTGAAACCCTCTGTAAATTTGAATTCGTATCCGAGCGCACCTCGCTGGGGGAGGCACACGCACTTCTGAGCGCAAGGCGCGCGCTGAAAGGCAGGCCCTTTGCGGTGCTGTACGGGGACACTTTATTCCGCTCGCGCGTACCCGCACTTAGGCAGGCAATTGCGCAATTCCGCGGCAGGCATGTTTTCAGTTACGCGCGCTTTGTTTTCAAGCCTGAAATTTTCAGAACCCTGCGCGCATTAAATTACCGCGCGCTTTACAATAAAAAGGAAAACAAGGGCGTTTCCCTGCCCGCGCTTGCGGAGCAATTCCTTTTGGAGAATGAATTCACGCATTTCCGCGCACGCGCCAGCGCATTCAACATAGGGGATGCAAAATCATACAAAAAGGCATTCAATGAATTTGCCTGACCCTATTCCTGCGCGCTTTCCCCGCCCGCATCCCCGCTTCCGGCAACCCCCAGTATGGAGTGCTTCAAAAACAGCAGCACCCTCAGAACCCATTCAAGCAGAATCATGAAAAGCAAATATGCCGCAACCTGCGGAATGAACTGCGGAATGCTCGCAAGCCGTGCCATGAAAAGGTCAAGCGAAAAGAAAGTGGGGTCAACAATTGCAATGCCCAAAAGCGCAAAGGGAATCATCTTTGCAACATCCCTTGACAAATCCTCGGTGTAATATGATGTCAGCCTTATTGAGGCAACAAAGGTCGCGGAAATAAGGAGGATTTGCGTTGCGTCAATGTTCTTCGCAAGCAGGGAAAGCAGGATTGAGAAGCCCGCGAACCACATAAACACAACCCCCGGGAAAAGCAGACCATACTTGAACACGCCCAGTATTGTGTTGAAAATTTTTGTGATATAGCCCTCCTTTGTGCGCTTGTACTTCTCCATATCCAGCTCAAAAACATCGCGCTTTGCAACCATCCTGTAGAAATGATATATCAGCACGGCATAAACAGCAATGCTGGACATAAGCATAACAAGCGGGAATAGCGCGGACATGAAGTTCGGGAAAATGAGATTTAAGTAGGGCTCAGCCAGCCCGATGATTTGTTCCAGCGCTTCATTGGCCATGTGATTAATTCAGCGTTTCTTGTATTTAAGGATTGCTGTCCGCCGGGCGCTGTAGAAATGATAAAAAACAAAAAATTAACAGCCTTTAATTCGCAGTTTTGAAGGGTTCCACGAACCGCGGATTTTGGGGTTTATAAATGATTTCTACAGAGCCTGTCCGCCGGATGCAAGGAAAACAAAAACTCTTTTAGTTTAGCCCGCAATCTTTGTTCGCAACTCTGCGTTATGTAGAAGACAAGCCCCTGCCTCTATTCATAATAGTCGTAGTTAGTTGTTTCTGTCTTGGTGAAAACAAAATCCCGCAAATCCTTAAGTGTATCTAAATCGCTTGCCTTCAGCATTTTATCCGATAATGTGTACAGCACATCCTCTATGTAAAGCGCCCTCTTAACCTGGGAGTCACTTCCATAATAATATCCCCTCTTCATCTCCTCTTCCTTGCTTACATGCGTTATTCTCCCTTTCTCCTCAAAGCCGTTTTCAAGCGTTAGTTTCCACACAAACGCGCCCTGGAACACCTGTTCGCCGTAAGCGGGAGAATCCCTTCCCGATGCCTGCTGTTTTGCCTTCTCCGCTTCTGAAATCTCCGCAAGCATTATTGGGAGAACCAAAAGTTCCTTTTCCGCATCATACAGGAATGCCTTGTGGTCATTCAATGCATATGAGTCAGTTCCCCTGTCTCCCACAATAATCTTATGCATCTCCTTAGGGTTTTCAACATCGCTGACATCAAACACCGCGATTTTCATGCCCTGATACCATGCAAAGTCGCCATACGTGGATTCCATTGTATCCTTCCCCACCCCTATCAAATGCGTTGCATCCATCGGGTGCAGGTAATCCGAATACCCGGGTATTTTTAATTTCCCAAGCACCTTCGGCTCCTTGGGGTTTGAAACATCAATCACAAATAAGGGATCAACTTTCTTGAACGTAACAAGATAAGCCCTCTCGCCCATGAACCTTGCGGAGTAAATGCTTTCCCCAGGCGCCAAATCCTCAAGCTTTCCTATAATTTCCATTTTCCCATCAAGCACATACAGATTATTTGTTGTTTCCGAGCCGCTTCTTGAAAGCTGTCCCGCTGTCACGGCAATCCTGAAATTTCCGTTAAATTCATCCATTGAAAACTGGTTCAGCACATGTCCCGGAACACGCCCCTGCCCCTCAAACTTTATCTTCCCTGCATCAAGCGAAAACTTGTTTATCACTGTCTTCTCGCTGTAATCCCTGCCGCCAACCATTTCATCAAGCAGCGGCCTCGGCTCCCAGCTCCTCCACACAGTGGAGCCAAGGTAAATATTTCCCTCCGATGCATAAACATTATCCGCGCTCCCTGCTATGGTGTCCTTATTCATCTTCATGCTCTCAAGGTTAAGTGAGACAATAGTAACAAAGCTCCTGCACGGCATGGGCGGAACATAGCCAATTTCATTAGGGGTTGCAACCCTGCTTTCAACGCCGTCAACATACATGCGCGGGATTATATTTTCCTCTTCCCCTTCGCCCTTTTCCGCATACATATATCCGTAGTACGGCGAGCTGTTAACAACAAAGTACGCATCCCCGCCAATAAGCCTTGAGGTAACGTAACTGCCCTCAAACTCAATCTCCTTCTCAAGTTTAGGGGCTGCCCTGTCAGAAACATCATAGAGCTGCACAACCATTCTTGACCCGCCATAGTAGGGCATGTCCATCATCGGCATGCTGTAATAATCATAACGCACATTCTTCTGTCCGAAGATAAGCAGTTTGTCCCCCCTGACAAACATCTCCTGCGGCCACACATCCTTCAGTTCGGTTTCCGAAACTATTTTCGAGCCGATTATAGGGTATGCATCAGTTATAACAAGCGATTCGCCTGAAAGATTGTAAATATACCTTCCGTCTGTTTTTACAATATCCGCCTCATCAACGCCCTGCACCTGCACGTTTGTTTCGGAATACGACCTTCCCGCACCCGGAGCGGGCGCGCTTTTCTGCATTCCCGAGTCCGCGCCTGTTGATTCCGCCATTGCAGGCATTATTGCATTAAGGATATCCCATTCCCCGCCGCGGTACATGTCGCCTCCGCCGGCCTCTTCAAATGCCGCGGTCATCTCGCCATAATTTGCAAACCTCTTCAACTGCCCCATATCCCCCGCAGGGACATCAGGCAAATCAGGATTGACAATCGGCGGCTCAATACAGCCAAGCATTCCCGTGCCTATAATCGCGGCCAGAAAAATAACCTTCAATGAATATTCCCAGTTCTCCATGAAAAACCATCTGTAACACTATTGCACTCTCCTATTTAAATGCGCTGTTTTTTACTTAGGAAAAAAACTAATAATCCTTGTCACGGCCACTTTACGCGGAAACCAGCACGCAGTACAATCCTGCCCTCATATCGCAGGGAGAGGTGCCGTAATTTATCCAGCCCTCATCCTTCCTCAGGGAGGAGCCCGCACCTGCCACATAGTTCCAGTTCCTGCCGAACCAGTTGTAGCAGTATCCGCTATTTGCATTTGCGCTGTATTTCACACCATCTCCACGCGTGCCTGTCCACACCTTAAAGCCCGTACGTTTTTTTCCGAATTCCGTAAGGTCTATCGGGCTGTTAATTTCCCCGTCAAGCAAATCAGCCTTATCCTTTGCAATAAGCATTCCGTCCATTTTCCTGTACTCCACATTTGGCAGCCAGTCCTTTGCGTGGTTTTTGGTGTCGCTTATTATCGCGCGCCATGTCCCGTCAAGTTTGGCGGCGGCAGCGCGCTCCATGCACTTTTTGTCCGCCCCATCAATTCCATAAACATCCCCCTGCCAATCAACAGAAGTAACAAACACCCTGCCCGCAAGCTGGCATTTCGCATCCTTGCACCCGAGCGCACACTCCTCGCTTGCATACTCGCACACTCCTTTTACACACTTGCCATTGTACTCTCTGCCTTCCTCTCCGCACCTGTCCTTGCAGACAACGCCCTTGCAACCATTCTCTATGCACGTTCCGCTGTCACAGCTCCATGTGCACTCCTGCTCAGCATATTTACATGTGCCGTTAACACACTCTCCGTCATACAATTGCGTATCCCCTGCGCAGCTGTCCATGCATGTAACTCCCCTGCATGGATCGGCATTGCAATTTTCGTTTGCGCACCCAAATTCGCATAATGATTCCTCAATATATTTGCAGTCCGAACCCAGATAGCCCCTGCGCATGCTGTCCGAACATGTCCAGTGCGGGTCGCAACCTTTAACAGTGCCCTGCCCTGTGTTGGGATTGTCAACAATCACCACAGGCGGGTTCTGCTGTCCTGGGCACCCGAAAAGCATCAAGAGCGCAAGCGCTAGCACAAGAAATGTTATTTTTTTCTTCATCAACTCACTTATGGTCTTAACTCATATTTAAACCTAACTGGTTTGGAAAAAGAAACGATATTTTCACGCGCGTATGCAGGCGGGCTTTCCCGCCCATTTTTTTCGCCGCCCCGCTGCTTCAGCGCCCGAAGAGGTAGCCGAATCGTGTAATATCAAGGAAGTTGTTAAACCTGCCGGCCTCGGTTTCAAGGCTATTTATTTCCTCGTCAAGGGCGGAAATGGTTTCCGTATCGTTCACTCCGCCGCTTACCATCCTCTCCCTTATTGCGCGCAGTTTTGCAACTCTCCCGTTAAGGTTGCCGCCGTACTGCTGGTCGCCTAAAATATAGCTGACTATGCCGAGGTTCTGCTGGTCTTCCGCTGTTTTTTCCGCGGTATCGATGAACTGGTTTCCCAGCGCGGCATCCGTGCCTATAATTCTGTTTCCCAATTCATAAAGCCCTGTTTTTTCCGCACCCTTAGTTATGGGAATTCCGAAGCGCCTGCAGTTGCTGTTGACAATCTCCTTTGCAAGGGCATCAGGATTGCTCTTTGCCTCATTGCAGCTTTTCACCGCCTGCCTCTTTGCCTCGCAGTCAAGTGCGGTTTCAGCCCTGCACCTTGCCGTGTTGAGTGCGTACATATTCATCTCATCAATTATGCGGCCGGATTCCTGTCCGCACTTGTATTCAAGCATCTTTTCATCATTCCCGCCGCCCATCGGCATCGTGACATACTGGTTTATTATGTCCTCATCCGACATTTC
>JBDRDO010000012.1:0-3929 GCA_043820655.1 Candidatus Iainarchaeum sp.
AGAAATAGGGGGTGTTAAGGTTGGAAGCACGGTAAACACGATGCTTAGCAATGATTATGTTGTTGCGGAGGGCGGGATTATAGAGGGTTATAAAACAGCAATGGGCGCCACGGACAAGAAAAAAGTAATAATCCCCTGGCCGGTTGCGGGATTTGGGGGCGATGAGTTCGGTGCGGGGGGCTGTGATTTCTTCACGAATTCACTGGGAAAAAGTTTCAGCGCAACCATAACGGTTTATTACAGGGAGAAGGACAACTTCCTCAAGAAGGAGGAAGCGACCTGCAGCGGAAAGATTGATGAGGCGAGCGAGCAGTACTTCCCGCCCCAGAGCTGGGGCTGTTAATTTAAATTCGCGATTGTAAAATACGCCACCCGGTCAGCACTCGCCGCATGTCCTTGTTGTTGAATTGTCGCAGCCCGTTATCGGCGTGCCGTTTTCGCATGCCATAAGGATTGAGCCGGTATTATAGCAGTCCGCGAGGCCGCCGCTTACCGTGCCCGCACACACAAGGACATGGGGGCTTGTGGTGCTGTTTGAAGTATACACTCCCCTGCCCGCACTGGAGGAGAGCAGGGTTATGTTGCCCGTCCGTATAGTGTTTCCCGCCTTGGCGGCGTAGAAGTAGACGCCGTTTGAAAGGGAGTCTACCGTGATGTTTCCCACAGTCACATTGCTATTGGCGGTATCCCTGACAGTAACTGCATAGTAACCCGTGCTGGCGGGGGTAAGGTGGATGTTCTGTGCGGTTACGGTGTTGTTGTTGGAGCCCCCGTCCAGGTATACTGAGTCCCGCGAGGAGGATATATCGCCTGCACTGACTGAATTGTCACTGGAACTGCTGACTATATTTATGCCCCTCCTCGCAGCGGTTATGTCATCCACTGAAAGCGTGTTGCTCACCGAAGAGACGGCGAGGACAACACCGTCGTAAATGGTAGAGGTTATGTTCCCTGCAGTGATATTGTTGCCGGAGGCGCCGCTTAAAATCAGCCCATACACTGTGTTTGAGGCCACATTCCCCGTATGGATTGTGTTGCCGTTTGAGGCATCCTTCATGTAAAAGCTATAGCCATTGGCCTGTATGTTTCCGACAGTGACATCGTTGTTGCTTGAGCCGGTATAAATATACAGCCCATACGATCCAGAGGTTATGTCGCCTGTTGTAAATGTGCTGTTTGAGCAATTGGAAATATTCAGCCTGGCTATTTGACCGTTGTTTTCCACAGGCGCGTTAATTGTGCAGCCATTCAGGGCGGAAAGTGTCAATGTCTGGCCCTGCTTCATGAGGCAGCTTATTGTGCCGGACTGTTCGCCGAGGGTGCAGGTGCTGAATGTACAGGTGGTGCCCTCGCAGCAGTACTCTGCGGGCGGCTCCTGCGCCTGGCAAGCCCCCTCGGAGCAGCCGTTCTGGCAGGTTTCGAGTGTGGCTGTTGAGGTGCTTATATCGCATGCGCTCTGCGGGGTTCCGGGGCTCAGGCATAAGGGTGAGTTTGTGTCCTGCACGACATTCCCGCCGCTGCAGTAGGGCTGCCCGACTGAGACTGTTCCGCAGTCCGCTGCGGAATCGCACTCGCCCCCCTCAAGGCAGTTGCCGTTAAGGCAGCCGTTCTGGCAGGTTTCGAGTGTGGCTGTTGAGGTGCTTATATCGCATGCGCTCTGCGGCGTGCCCGGGCTGGTGCATGTCGGCGTGTTTGTGTCCTGCACGACATTACTGCCGCTGCAGTAGGGCAGACCTACAGAGACTGTCCCGCATTCTGCCGCGGAATCGCACTCACCTTGGGACAGAGTGCAGTTGCCGTCAAGGCAGCCGTATGCGCATTCCTCAACTGTGACGGTTGAAATGTTCAGGTCGCATGCGCTTTGCGCGGTTCCGGCATTGAGGCATAAGGGTGTGTTTGTGTCCTGCATTACGGCGTTGGCGTCGCAGTAGGGGTTGCCCGATACAATTGCACCGCATTCATCCCAGGAATAGCACTCAATCGGCACAGAGGCCTGGCACTCGCCGTTGAGGCAGGTGTACTGGCATTCCTCGGCAATGGTTATTGTAACATCCGTGGCGCATGTGCTTTGCGCTGTGGCGGGATCGACGCAAATTGGAGTGGTGGTGGCCTGCACAACATTTTCGCCGTCACAGTATGGGTCGCTTACTGTCAGGCTTCCGCATTCTCCTGCGGAATTGCAGTCATCCTCAACAGGCGGTGGCTCCGGAACAATGACGGAACCGAAGCCCGCGACATTAGAAAGCGCGGCAAGGATATCGTTTACCGTTATTGCACCGCCGCTGCTGTCAAAATCGTACTGGGGATTCTCCGTTCCCAAATTTGCGAATGCATTGAAAACATCCGCAAGGGTTCCTGCGGATGCAAATTGCAGAAGCAGAAGTATGATTGCCGCTACCGCGGCGAGGTGCGCCAATTTTGAAATGTCCATTTCAGGAGAATTATATCATAAGTTATATTTAAAGATTACTAAAGCAGGGGGGTTAAACTCAATTAAAACAGGCGAATTTTGGCTTATTTTGGAGCATATGACATTATATCCCAGAATATCGGGCGGCGGTTTATACATAATTGCTGCGCATTTTTGCCACGAGGGAGCATTAAAAAGGTGATGGTATTAGATATATATGTGGTTTTTAAGCCACTGATATCGGATTTTATATGAGGTGAACACATGACACATGGCAAAACAGGCGGCAATACAGGCAAAGAAGTGGATAAAGAGGCGGAAGATATTGTAGAGGCGGTAAAGGAGGCGGAAGAGGAAAAGAAGGCCGCAATGGAAGAGGAAGGCGAGGATGATGTTGATGATGACAAACTGCCCTTCCCGCGCGCCACAATTGTGAATATGCTTAGGAAGAACCTTTCCTCGGGAAAGCAGATTAAGGGGCAGGTTAAGGTTGAAATGAACATCTGGCTTGCCAAAGTTGTTGAGGGAATTGCAAAGAAAATGGACTCATACCCCTATACATATGTTGACGGGTCGATGTTCCGCGAGGCAATAGAGCCGTATGAGAATATGCAGGACATTGAGAATGAAAAGGTGCGCATCATAAAGCAGCTTGAATCTGTAAAAGCGGCTTGTGACGTGCTGATTAATGAAGTTGACAGGAAATTCAGGCTTTAGTTAGTCTTTACCAGTACTGCCTCTGCTAAATGCAGTACCGGTGATTAATTGAGAATAAGGTATGAAAAGCATGCGGAAGAGCAGTTAAGGGAGAGGGGGCTTGACAAGGAACTTATTGAGCAGACCCTCCTTGCTCCCGAACAAATTCTTGATTCTAGGAAGAACCGCAAAATTGCGCAGAAATTATTCATAATAGGCAGGTTTAAATTTCTGGTAAGGGTAATATATGTAATTGAAAGCGGAGGGTTTGTTGTTATAAGCGCGTACCGCACAACGCGTATCTGGAAATATGAAATTAAAGGTGATGGAAGATGAGGATAAGATATGATGAAAAAAATGATGCGATGTACATAAGGTTCAGCGAGACCAAGTACTTTGAAAGTGATGAACTTAAGGAAGGGCTTGTTGTTGATTATGATAAGGACGGCAGGATTGTCGGGCTTGAGATCCTTGATGTTTCCGAAAATCTGCCGAAGAATTCACTGCCCAAAATCGGGTTTGTGCTGAAGGGGCCGGAAAAGGCGGTTCTGAAAGCTACAAATTAATCATGCAAAATTTCATTTACTTTTTTTGCGAACCCGCCGTGCTTGGGTTTCATCAGAAAGCTTTCAAGCTGATTGCTGTTGTGCACCCTGCGTACGGCTGAAGCTTTTTCAAAATCAATTATTATTGGTTCGTAATTTTTGCCTTTTTTCCTAACCAGTATATTCTTACCCTTTCCCGCGAGCTGGCCGTGGTCCAAGCCGGCTTCGTCGAGCTTTTTCGCCTGGGCGAAAAGTTTGTCCAGGAAATTGTGTAAAAC
>JBDRDO010000013.1:0-6610 GCA_043820655.1 Candidatus Iainarchaeum sp.
TATGAATTTCACGCCCTTAATTTTCACCCCATTAAGTGCACGCACAAATGGCGCGGTATTTTCAATCCTTCCCGCGCGCCTGTCAACAATATTAAGTTTGCCGTCCACAGTTCCAAAGTTAGTGCGCAGTGCAACATCCCCCTTTTTGAGTTTCATCCCGATTCCCGCACATTCAAACACCCCGCGCCCTGTGTAATATTTGGAAAGCGGATAGCCGAAAATGCTTAGGTGTGAGACATCGCTTGCGGGATAAATTCCGGAAACACTTAACATCTTGCCGCACGCCCCCTCCTTTGCAAGCCTGTCAAGATTTGGCGTGCGTGCAGATTCAAGCGGTGTCTTCCCGTGAAACGCACGCACAGGCCTGTCCCCTAAGCCGTCCATGATAAGCAGAATCGCCTTTTTCTTTTTTCCTTTCCCCTTTGCCATTCATACACCGCGCATACCTATTATGTTAGATTATTTTTATATCTTCCTCTTTCCCCTGTGAATCAAAAACCCTGAAATCACGCTCCCCGAAAGGATATGAAAGTATTAAGTGAACCTCGCCCTTCTTTGAGAAGCCCCTTAGGTCGGCGCCCGAGGGATTTGCATTTCGTGAGGGGTGCGAATGCACACTCCCGATAATCCGTTTGTCAAACGGAACCATATGCGGCCAGTAAATCGCATGTGTCTTCCCGTAAACCGCGGGCACAACAATAAACTCATCTATTATTTTCTTTTCCCTGTCCCCGCCGAGCAAAGAGAAAAATTCGTGCGGGTAAACATTACGTGCAGCCTCAAGTAATGATTCCAGCGTGTCTTTTTTTATCGAGTACATCCTATAAGTATGGCTGCAGTTCATATTAAATCAGATTCCGATATAGAAAGCCAGCGTCGGCACCATAAGAAACGCCATGCAGTTTGTCCTTTTTACCCCGCTTGTTAATGCCGTTAAGCCGATGCCTGTTGATGTGAGGAAAAGCAGGAATCCCATTGCACCGCTTAATCCCGCGACAAGCAGTGCAAGCATCCCAAGCACAAGGATGTTTATTATTTTGTAAGGAAGTTTTGAGATATGGGTTAATGTGAATTTTCCGAGTATTTCTGTTGCAACAACCCCGAAGCCGGCGGCAAGCAGCACTGTGGCAACAATAAGCATCAAATCCCCCGCGCTTAACTCAACAAGCTCGGCAACAGCGGCTGCAGTGCCTGTCCTTGCCTTTCCCGCAAGATACAGAACAAAAAATGCAAATATCGCATTTACAGTGCTTATCCCCCCTATTACAATAAGGTACTGTGATGTGCCCATCTTCCCGATGATTTTTCTCAAAATAAATGCCGCCTGATTCGGTCCCAATGAAGGGAGCAGTGAAACCAGCGCACCCGCAATTACCCCAAGCGCGCTCCCTGTGAGAACAGTGTGCCGGCGGTATTTTTTCGCCATGAATTCCTGTGCAGGCATTCCGGTGTTTTTATTCATTGAATAAATAAGCGTGCTCGCGCCGAAGAAACCCGTTACAAGCGGGAAGATTGCATTGCCGAAAATTCCCGCACGCAGGCCCGCAAGTCCCAGCGAACCTGAAAGCAGAATAACATACAGCGCCCACTTGCGTTGCGTTGTTCCTTTTTCATCATGCAGCATTAATGCGAAAACAATGATTATTATTGCCGGCATTGCCGGATAAATTACATGCACTGTTTTCAAAACAAACATCGCAAACAGCGGCAGCATTGCGATTGAAATTATGCATGCAAAAAGCCCGCCTATTGCAGTGAGTTTTATTGCGTGCAATCCCAAACCCTTAAGCAGAAACCTGTGCCCCGGCAGAACAGAAATAAATGAATCCTCATCGGGCGCGCCAAGCGCAATGCTCGGCACAAACGAAACAAAGGAATGCACAACGCTCATTGAAACAATCATCATCACAAGCGGAACCCCAAATCCCGCGGAAGCGGCAAAAGAAACCGCAATCAGCGCGATTGTGTTTGTGTGAATGCCGGGCACAAGCCCCGTGAACGCGCCCGCAAAACACCCGAACAGGATGAATCCCAGCACCTCAATCAAGCGCCCTCACCTTATTCACAACAATTTCAATTTTGCCCTCATAATCCTCAACCCTGCCCTCAATCTCAACGCGCCCGCCCTTTACTATTAGCGCAAGCTCCCTTTCATCAGGGCTAAGCACAACGGCACTAATCCCGCTGCCTTCGCCAATCTCAAATATAAGCACGCCCTTAACCATGCGCGTCCACTTTACAATTCCCGAAGTTTTCACATTATTGCCGAGCATTGAATCATCAATCTCCCATGGCGCGGCATCAATCGGCGCAGTGAGTTCCGAAAGCGCAATAACCGCAATAAGTCCGATAATGGAAACAGCAAGGGAAACCCTCCTAACGGCAAAATCATCAATGCGCATGAAATAATGTTATTTGGAAAGCAATATAATTAGTTCGTCAATTGACGAATAATAAAAATCCCTGAAAAACGCACATTTATTCAATAACCCTGTATTTCCGTGAAAGCGGGATTTTCTTAAGCCTTATTTCCGCGCCCTTTGCATACTTCTTCTCAGTATTCACAATATGTTTCCCCGCATTTGTAAATGAAAGCAGGTCAAACTGCGTTTCCGCAATTGCCAGTTCCCCGTCACTCAGAAGCACCTTTGCTGGGGAATATTTCCTGCCAAACAGCATGCGGAAAATAACCAGAAAAACAGCAAGCCCTATAATGAGCGCGAAGAAGTGCCATGCCTCCGCAAACCCGATGAACTGCATAATCCCGCCTGCCTGCACAAACGCAAGCACGCCGAGGAAGAAAATTCCGTACTGCATTAATTCAGCGGGGAATTCCCTTTTAACCTCGGAAAAGAAAATGAAAATGTAAATCGCGCTGAGCAGTGCCTCAACAGCAAGAACAATCATTGCATCAACAGCAAGCCTCAGGAAAAGGAAAAGCAGCATCAGCACAAGCAGTGCCTGCAGTTTGATTATTATGAACGAGCGGTAATTGAATTCCTCCAGATTCCTTGCAAGAATTTCACGGAGCAATTAAATCACTGCCGGTGGAGATGTTGCCGTGCAGAATTCACGGGTGTTAATGTTCACCACCACTGTTTCATAAATTGTATTTTTTGCTATTTCCCCGCACATTTTTCTGCGGGTGTGATCCTCGGGAATATCTGAAACTTCTCTTACAACTGCAACATTCTCGCCGCTGAGCGTTACATCAATCCTTATTGCGGTTCCGTCCACTTCCGAAACCACGCTCTGGATTGTGCGCGGCATTCCCCTCTCATGCAGAATCCCCAGCACCTCTGTCTTGACCTTTGCAAGAGCATATGTTTCATCATGTATGCTGAAGTAACTGCCCGCAACCATGAAACTAAGCAGGAAAACAACTGCTATAAGCAGAAGAACCTCAAAACTTATCTGCCCTTTGCGGTTCATGCTATGCCGCCTTTAGTTCCGTTTTGCCGTTGGTCTTCTGCACAATGAAATCTACGCCCCTATCCTTTCCGACAAATTGCAGTGCACTTGGACAGTCAAAATTTACGAATGTACCTATATCTTTTGTGCAGACTCCTGTGGCTGAATCGCAGTGCGCATTATCCGTCTCAAATGTAAGCGTGTATTTTACCCGTACTATGTCCTGTTGGCTAACTCCCGGTTGTGACTTCGCACAACTAATCGTAGACTCCGCAGGCAGGTAAACAGAAATAGTCTCCTTCCCCTCGCCGCTGCCCGAACCCACGTAATTTATCGCGTTGGCAATCTTCTCTCCTGCAAAAACGGCTTCCCCAAGCCCCATCGTTCCCTTAACCGAAGACTTTGACATGTCTATTGCGGGGAGGATTATTGTCTGCACATAAAGCAGCATAAGTATAATCAGCAGGATGAATTCAATTGAGGCCTGCCCCTTCCTGTTCAAAAAAGCACATTCCATAGCAAATCACCGATAATCTGAAGCGCAACATATCCAATAAGCACGGCGGGCACAAACGGCGCGCTCCTGCTTACAATAATCCTGTCCTCCAGCTTCCCTTCCTTCACAAGCCTCCGAAGCTCCTTAATCTCATCCTCGCCGATTCCCGCGGCCTTCCTCGGGCTTGCAAGCACCTTTCCTTCAGGCCGAAGTTCGGCAAGCAATTCCGCTAACCTATTACTCCTTATGTAGTTTATAACTTTTTGCATTGCAAATCCCGGAACGCGCATAGCCTTTCCCGCGCGCAAAACAATGGTTTCCGAAACAATGTCCCCTTCCTCAAGTTTTGTTATTTTCATTGTTTCCTTAAGCACCTTTGACCTGCTTATTGAAACAAGCTTCAATATGGTGTAAATAACAAACAGCCCCGCCGCAACTACTGCAGCATACTGCAGTGCCCCGAAGGCATCCTGTGAAAGCGCAAAAATAAATGCAAGCGCAAGCAAAACATACCTTCCCGCACCCTTAAGCAGGGCAAGCACAAGCATCACGGGAAGCAGAAGCATTCCCGGCAGGCTGAGGTAATTAAGCACCGCACTAACCCCTGAAACCGCAATTCCCGCGCCAAGAGCCTGAAGTGCGCGCGTTTTGAAAACCCCGAAGAGTTCCGCACGCAAATCCGCGCGCCTTGCAAGCGCATTAACACTTATCAGCACCGCATAGGGCGCCATTGACAGAACACTGAACAGGAAAAGGGAAAGCGGAAACAGGGGCAGTGAAACTGGCGCAAAAAGCCCGCCTGTAAATCCAAGGAATCCTGCAAGTGCGGCATGGTTAACTGGATTAAGTGCGGCAAGCCCTGTCATTAATTTTACGTCTCCTCCTGCCCAGACCCCCAGTTTCCATAATCCATACGAACCCGCAAATGCAAGCGCGGTAACTCCTGCCGCAATTATGAACTGCATCGGATTGCCCGCAGTGTATGCATAAACCGCCTGCAGTGCAAGCCCGCCGCCAATAAGCGCATAGGTAAGTTTATTAGGAATAATCCGCCAGCGCAAATCGCTGTAAGTAGCATAAATAAGTGCAGATAGGGAAACAAGAAAAAGGATGAGAGGGAACAAGGCATCCCCTCCCTATGACATCAGCATTTCGATTGTTGCTTCCCGTTCATTCTCTATCTGTAGCTTTGCAGTTTCCGAAACAACGGACAGATTGAGCGCAATCGCAGCCGCGGCCATAACCATAATAACCGCGAATGCGACCATCATTAAATACTCAAACGATACCTGTCCTTTGGCGTCCATTGTGAATCACTGCCTGTTATGTTTGTTGTTTAATTCACGGGTTCATTGTATCTTCTGCTACAGTATGCATTTTATCGAGGCCCGTAGTTATGCCTTCGTTTACCGTATCGCCGGTGTCTCCCGCAAGACTGATTATCAGCACTATCACTACCACTGCCACAAGAACGGCACCGCCGATCAGCAGCAGGTATTCCAGTGCACCCTGTCCTTTCTCATCCATTTTTACATCCTCCTTGTTTTTTGAATTATTACATTACTTTTCCGTTATATTTAAACCTTTTTGTTAAGTGCCCATCTGCCCGGCAACATCACTTACTAAATCATCCGCCTCAGGGGCAAGCTGGCTGTTTATCATTCCCTTAACAAGCATTGCGACAACTACCACTACCAATACAACCCCCCCTATAAGCAACAGCAGTTCCATGCTTGTCTGGCCTTGTTCATCCATTTACATCCCGCCTATTCCCGACACAAGCATGCCCGAGGCAACCTGTGAGAGGATATAAACCACATACGCCAGCAATAACAGGAAGGGGAAGTATATAATGCTTTTGTTAACCCTCCCGTCACGCATCAATGCAATCATAATGCTGCTTGCAACAACCTCAATAAATATGTAAATTTGTATCAGGTTTGCGATTGTTTCGGATGCCTTAATTGCGGCATTCCTTGCCCCCTCTGCAACTGCGCCTGCGGAAGCCGTAATAAGCACATGCAAAATCGTGGCAACAAACCCGAAAATCATCGGCGCAACTATCGCCCCTGCGGCAATCATAAACATGACCTGCATCATTGTTCTGCTCTTCCTCTCTCTCCCTATCCTGTGCATTGCCCTTACATCATCCGAAATCTGGTCAAGTATATCCGCAAGCCCGGCACCCGAGTGCACGGAATCAATGATAATTGTGATGCTCCTCCTGACAAGCACTGAATCAATGTTCTCAATCAGCGTGTTAAGCGAGGTTTCAAAGTTTTCGCCCTCCTCAAGCTTCCTTAAAACAGCGTTCATTTCAACCTTCAATGCCCCATATTCGGACATTGCAACCTCGCGCAGGGCATATTCATATGTCCCGCCCGCCTTCAGTGTGTCGGCCATCTGCTTAAGTGCATCAGGCAGATCCTCCTCAATTGCGGCAATCCTGTTCATTGCCATTAAATAAGGATAGCCAAGCAAGAGATCAAGCACAACAATAAACCCTATCAGGCCCAGATGCCATATTGCCGGCATCATCAGTATGAACACAGTGCCTGAAACAATCGCAACAAGGAGTGAAATCAAAACCCAGAGCGTGGCATCAACAGGAAACCCTGATTTCTCAAGATTGTCCGCATATGACCTGAACACCTTAAATTTGTTCAGGACAGGTATTTTCCTTGCAAGTCTTAATGCCATCAT
>JBDRDO010000014.1:0-22829 GCA_043820655.1 Candidatus Iainarchaeum sp.
GCCGAGTTTGCGGCAAAGGCAGCTGAAGAAGCCGAGATGCGCGAAAACTCGGGACTTACAGGCCTGATGAACCTTGCGCAGGCAAACACACTTCCGCTTGCGATAGGGATTATTGTGATTATAGTTGCAACGGTTATCTTCACGCTGCACCGCTCAGGCAGGCTTTCAATGCCGGACTTTTCAGGCTTCGGCGGGGAGCGCGACCCGTTTGACTCATCCGAGCCATTGGTCGGCGAAAACGCAGGCCTGCATAATGCGGGTTCAAAATCAAAGGGCAGATGGGCAGCGGCAGAATCTGATGATGACTAATTCCGCAGGAAAAATAATCTTGCAGGGAAATAACTCTGCAGGGAAAACCAATCCCCCGGAAAAAACCAATTCCCGCGCAGGGATAATTATTTCTTCCCCGAAACGCACGCCCTTATGAAGCCAAGGTAAAGCGGATTGGGCTTCAGCGGTCTGCTTGTGAATTCCGGGTGGAACTGCGTGCCCAAAAAGAACGGGTGCTTGCTTTTCGGCAGTTCCATAATCTGCATAATCCTTTTTTCAGGCGCCCTGCCGCTCCAGATAATCCCCTTCTCCGCGAGCGCATCTATATATTTTATGTTAACATTAAACCTGTGCCTGAACCTTTCCCTTATCCTATCGCTCCCGTAAAGCGAATGCGCAAGCGTGCCCTTCTCAACAACAACATCATGCCCGCCCAATCTTAATGTTCCTCCAAGCCCCTCAATATCATCCTGCTCTGGCAGGATGCATATAACAGGGTCGCATGATTTTGTGTCACATTCGGTTGAATGCGCACCATTAAGCCCGCACACATTCCTTGCAAATTCAATAACCGCCATCTGCATTCCGTAGCACAATCCAAGGTAAGGAATCTTCTTCTCGCGCGCGTACTTTATGCATTTTATCTTTCCCTCGCTTCCCCGTGAGCCGAACCCGCCGGGCACTATAAGCCCGTCAATCCCCTTCAGTGCCTGCTCGGGCTTTTTCTTTCCCTTCTCAACATCCGTTGTCTCAATCCATTTTACCCCTATTTTTGAATTCGTTGCCGCCTCGCAGTGCTCAAGCGCCTTCAGGATGCTTATGTATGAATCTATGAGGCCTGTGTATTTCCCCGCAATGCCGATTGTGATTTTATGCTTCGGATTTTTCACAAGGTTTGCGTTTGTCCACTTTTCCAGGTTTGAATCCCCGTTCTTCTTGAACCTTTTTTCGCAGTCCAATATTTTAAGTATTGCCTCGTCCACGCCCTTTTTCCTCAGTGAAAGCGGCAGGGTGTATATGCTTTCAACATTCTCTCCCCCAAACACATGCTCAACAGGGACATTGACATTCAGTGAAATCTTTTCCTTTATCTTGTCCGGAATTTTCTTCTCGGAGCGGCATATGATTATATCCGGCTGTAAACCCAGCTCAATCATTTTCTTTATGCCCTGCTGTGCCGCCTTGCTTTTAAATTCGCCGACACTCGGCGGGTTCAGAATGTATGTGAGGTTAATAACACAAACGTTATCCTCGCCCTCCTCATACATCAGCTGCCTTATTGCCTCAAATGCAAATAAATTCTCATAATCGCCGACAGTGCCGCCGATTTCAACAAGAACAACATCCGCCCCTGTTTTCATCGCAAGATTCCTCAGCACAAGTTTCATTTCCCCCGTAACATGCGGAATGAACTGCACATCCCTCCCCAGATAACCGCCGGCGCGCTCCTTCTTGATTATGCTCTGGTAAATCTGCCCGCTTGTTACAAAGCTCTCCTTTGTTAAATTTGCATCCATGAACCTCTCGTAACTGCCCAAATCCATATCGCATTCCAAACCGTCATCAAGAACAAATACTTCCCCGTGCCTGTAGGGGTTCATAGTGCCTGCATCAACATTAAGGTATGCCTCCAGTTTTATCGGTGCAACCTTCATCCCGCGGTCAACAAACAGTTTTGTAAGTGAACTCGTAAAAATTCCCTTTCCAATCCCTGAAATTACCGAACCTGTTGTGATTACATATTTAGTTTTGCCCGGCTTGTAGCCCTTGGGTATGGGGGTGTAAAATTCCTCAGTAGTGGCGGCGGCAATCTTTTCAATAACGCCCTGTTTTACCATATTCCCCACCTTTTCACTCGCAATTCTTATGCGCAGCTCCGCAAAGCGGAACCACATTTAATAATCGCACTATTACTATATAAACCTTCCCAGAACTGCACGCGAAAAATTGGGGCGGAAAAGACCTCTGGAGAAAAAGCCCGCTTTTAGTTATCTGCGGGTTTCAACAGTATTAATTATGTGCCGCGGGGGTTTTTATTTGTTTTGTTTAGGCGCATTTACCTTATAATTTTTGGTTTCGGCGGTCTTACTCCCTCGCCTGTTTTCTCCCTTATTTCATCCCATCGCTCATGGAGCGGTTTTTCTTTCTTGTTCTTGTCTTTGGCTGCCTTTATGAACGAACGTTCACTTCTCCCGAACCAGTTCCATGGCAGCAATTTTCTGAGCATTTCCGCACCCCTAACTAACATTTAAAATAACCCCTCTCAAGTATTTAATAGTATCTTGCATTGGGGCCGTAGTGTAGCCTGGTAGCATTGCAGCTTCGGGAGTTGTAGACGGGGGTTCAAATCCTCCCGGCCCCACTCGCCTTTTTCTTAAAAAGAAACCCGATTCGGGTTGCAACCCGAATGGGCCCTTTCGGCTTCGCCGAAATAGGAAGGCGGCAAAAAGAACAGTTTTTGCTTTGCGCAAAAACCCCTTCACTCTAGTTTGCCCAACTTTCCGAAATGATATGTCTCGCCCTCTTCGCAGACCCACACATCAAACTGCGCAAGATTGCCCTGCAGAAAAGGGCTTAGCACCTTTCCCTTCGCCATGTTTGTGCCTATGTGAACCTGATTCATTGAGGGCATTACAATCAGTTCCTTGCCCTCGAAAACGCCTTTCAGAAAGCACTTGTATGTTTCCCCCTTTGCGCCCTCTGTTATTTTCACGGCGGGATGCTCGTGCCCAATTATAACTGTGCGCGCCTCATTAAATTCCTTCGCGCCGATGAATTGGTGCCCGTGTGTGAATATAATTTTGCTCCCTGCGAGGTAATGAAACTTTTCAATTTCAACCTCCCTGCTGTGCGCAATCGGCCCGAGGATGTTGTCATGGTTTCCCTGCACAAGTATAATTTTCCCGCATTTCCTCTGCAGAAGCTCAATAATATCAAGCACCTCCATCCACTCCTGCTCGGAAATCGTGCCGAACTCGTGCTTCAAATCGCCGTTGATAATAATTTTCTCCAGTTTCCCCGCGCCGCGCTGCTCAAGAACAATAAAAACCCGCTCAAGCCTTTTTTTAATCTCCGCAAAATTCAGCCGCGGCATTAATGTCCCCTGTTTGTTCATCATCTCCTCAAAGCCGAGGTGCAAATCGGCAAGCGCAAGTGTGTTCTCTGTGGGTAGGTAAAGGCAGAGATTGAGTATTTCGATGCCTTCGGCAATTGAGTACGGCATGATAAAAACCCGCATCAACAACTTTAAATACTTCTCCGCATTATTTTTTGTGTGGTTCTGCAATGGAGGGAATGGGCTTAAGGATAATTCCTTCAAAAGAAGGCGCTGAGAGAAGTAGCCATGATGCATTTATCTATGATTTTAGGGTGCTTGTAGGAAGCCATGTGAAAGGCGAACCTTACGTGACAAGCCCCTCCATAAGGGAATTTATAAAGGAAGGCAAACTGCCTAATGGAATGAGTGTAGGCATTATATCGTTTCTTGTGCGCAAGAAGGAAAAGTCCGTTGAGTTTTTTCTCTATTACCCTTTGGATAAAGCCGGATTTCTGGCGAAAGGAGGGGTTGCCACAGGCCTAGAACTTGCCTGTATGAGGCATCTTCAGAATGAGTACAGAGGCTATACCATCAGGCCCCCGACCAAACCTCTGCTTGCAAGGAAACTTCAATTGCAGAAACGCCGCAATATGCCTTCTGAAGGGCTTGATGTTGCGATAAAAAAGTCTCAAAAATATCTTGTGGATATGCATAAACAGCGCCGCCCCCCCAAGCGCAAGCCGCTTGCCTAATTTATCCTCTTCATAACTTCCGCATGCATCCGCCTTACAAATTCTAGCCTGTCCTCCATTTTCATTATGTCCGCCCTGCCCGCCATGAAGATGCCCAATGCAAACGGGCTTGGCAAAGGTGTCTGAACCTTTTCCACTTTCAGCAGGCCTTTTTCAATTGCCTCAATAACCATTTCCGCGTGCCTGATGTCCATTAAATCCTCCATGACCTCCCTGCGCGCTTCCTTCAGAATTGAGAAATTCTCATCAATCCTTTTCACTGCAAGCAATAACAGGCGCGAGGACATCTGCTGCCTGCCCGCGCTCTTATTTTTCCCCCTGTAATTGCGCAGAATCATAAGTGCGCGCACTGCGCAATGCCTGAAACGCCTGCTTAAAACTTCAGTCCTGTCAATTGCCATCTCAATTACTTTGCGGAGTTCGCTGCTTTTAACTGCGGTGAGTGCCTTGTCAAGCGGCATCTTGTGCGAACTGCTCAGCACGAAACCATTGTCATTCATTGTCATTTCAATATCGCGATGCATCATTTTGCTCAGCGCAAATGCATATGCCCTGCTCAGTGCATCATTCGTGCGCCTGCCGAAAAGGGAATGAAATATCAGGTGTGTTGTGTCTCCCTCCCTGTACTGTTCAATCAATAGGCGCCCGCGGTGCGGAATTTTTGAGAAGCGGAATTGCTCGCTGAAATATTCATAAATCGCGTTAGCAGCGCGGTTGTCAACATGCAGATAACTGTGCAGAAAATCAATAATCTCCTTTTTTGTTCTCTTGGCACGGAACTTTTCCTCCATTAATTTCCTGAAATTCTGAATTTCAACTGCAAGGTCAAATGAAAGCGGAAGCATCTCACTAACCCATGACGGAACAGTCGGAGGGCGCTGGCTTGCTGTTTTAACCTGCGCTGTCATCCCTCGTGTAAAGCGGAACTCGTAGGTTTGCCCTCCCAAAACAAAAACATCGCCAGGTTTCAGCCGCTCAAGAAACGCCTCGTCAATCGTTCCGAGTTGCAAATCCTTAATTTTAACCTTAACCCTTGATTCATCGGGAATCGTGCCTATATTTGTCATGTAAATTATGCGCGCCATTTTCCCGCGCCTGCCTACTTCCCCTGTTTCCTTGTCATGCCAGATTTTTGCGTATACATGCCGCACCTCAAGCGCGGCATATTCCCCCGAAAGATAGGCAATAACCTCGTTGAAATCATAGCGTGAAAGTTCCCTGTAATTATAGGAGCCGCGCACAAGTTTGAAAAGGTCATCAATATGTATTTTGTCCGCAATTGCAATTCCGTATATATGCTGTGCCAAAACATCAAGGCAGTTTTTCGGAATCTGCAGTTTGTCAATTTTTTTATCCACGGCATTTTTGAGGAGGACTGCGCACTCCACAAGGTCATCCCTGTCCATAACCACGAGACGGCCTTTCACAGTGCTGTGCAGCATGTGCCCGCTCCTGCCCATTCTCTGTATTGCGCGCGCAACTGATTTTGGGGAAGAAAGAAGGACAACAAGGTCAATATATCCGATATCAATCCCCAGCTCAAGGCTTGTGCTGCACACTACACATTTTAACTCGCCGCGCTTTAAGCGTTCCTCAACATTTAATCTCATGCCTCTGCTCAGGGAGCTGTGGTGCGCACCGATGTTTGCGTCATTGTATTTTTTTGGAAACTTATCCTTCATATAATGCACAACGCGTTCAGTTGCAGCGCGTGTATTTGTGAAAATAAGTGTTGTTCTGTGAGATTGGATTAAATTGTCAAGCATTGTGTATAATGATTCATGGGTTTGCTCGGGCGTGACATCAGTGAAGCTTTTCAGCGGGGAAATAACCTTCAAATCCATTTTCTTCATGAAACTTACATCAACAATCCTGCAATCACGGGTTTCCTTTGTGTTTTTCATCCCAACCAGAAATTCCGCAACATCCCTCAGAGGGGAAACAGTTGCGCTCAGCCCTATCCTGCACATTTCAGGGCTAAGTCTCTGCAGCCTTTCCAAAGAGAGTGATAAATGCACACCGCGCTTGTTTTCCGCGAGCGCATGCACCTCATCAACAATAAGCCATTTCACATTGCGCAGATTGTCCCTGAACTTCGGCGCGTTCAGCAGGATTGCCAAACTTTCAGGCGTTGTGATTAAAATATGCGGCGGCTTCCTGAGCATTTTTGAGCGCTCGCCTGTTGATGTATCCCCTGTACGCACGGAAACGCGCACTGAAATCTTCTTTCCCTGCTTTTTTGCAAGCGCGGTTATTTCATTTAAGGGTTCATTAAGGTTGCGCTCAATGTCATTGCTTAATGCCCGCAAAGGCGAGATATAAACGCAGTAAACCCTGTCCTCCAGTTGCGAATATTCGCTAAGGGTAATAAGCTCGTTTAAAATTGCCGTGAAGCCTGCCAGTGTTTTCCCAGTTCCTGTTTCCGCGCTTACAAGCGTATTCAGGGAGTTGTGTATGTTCGGGATTGCATAGCGCTGCGGCTCGGTAAATGCGCCGAATTTTGCCTGAAACCATTCGCGCATTAAGGGATTAAGCAGTGCGAAAATCTGCGCATCCGTGCATTTTTCCTTCTGGAATCGTATCATAAAAAAATCTGCCCTGCAAAGGGTTTTAAACAAACCCAAATGCGTGCGGAATTCGCAGAAACAGCGGGATTATGTTTTTCCAAATTCTTCATAATAAACAAATTCACTGACTTCCTTCCGCGTCCTGCGTTCAGGTTCCTCCGCGGGCTTCCCTATGGGCATAAGAGCAACAACCTTAAGGTGCTCCGGTACCTTGATGATTTCCTTAACCATGCCCTCCTCAAAATCCCCAATCCAGCAAGTGCCAAGCCCCAATTCAACAGCCTGCAGTGCAACATGCTCCAGTGCAATTGCGGCATCAACAATTGTCCAGCGTGAAACGCTTTCATTAACAACAATACAGAAAACCGCGGATGCCTGCGCAATGAACATCCTTTCCCTGCAGGCGCGCGCAAGCTTTTCCTTCACCAGTGCATCGCGCACAATCACAATCTTGCATGGCTGTAAATTTTTTGCGGAGGGCGCGAGCTGAACAGCGCGAATAAGTGAATTAATCTCATCCTTTTTAATTTCATATTCGGAATAGGCGCGAACACTTTTACGCCTTTCAATGGCATCCTTTACGTCCATGGTATCCTATTAACACAATGCGGCAATCATTTTTTAATGAAAAAGTAAAGGCCGATTGCGAGGAAAATTATCCCTATATATGGGCTGAAGCCGTTCAATGGCGCGGGGAGTGAGGGCATGAAAATGCCGAGCGCAGCGCCGATAAGGAACATCCCGATTATCTTGCCGTCCATGAAACCGCCATTAAGGGGCAAAAAAAGGGTGAGAACCAGAGGAGAACAGGTTATGAGGTTGGGAAGGGGAATGCCAGAATATAGGAGGAAAAAATTCTATCTCGTATCCTCCAGACCCCGTAAGCCGGGTGAGCCTGCTTCCCCATTCCCGTTTTCATTCACCTGTTCTTGGTTCAATCACCTCACTCGTATTACTGCTTTCTTATTTAAATAGTTTTCTGAAACCCGGCACAGTGAAGGCGTGAATTTGGATTCCTAATAATTTTAGACGGTTGCCGAAGCGGGGTTAGGCAAAAAATAATGGGGAAAAAAGGTCATTTCACGTGCAGAAGCGCGCTTACACTTTTGTCCTCGTGGATGGAATGTATGGAATCCGCGAGCAGTTTCGCCACGGAAAGAACCTTAAGTTTGGCAAACCGTTTTTCCTTGGGCACGAGGATTGTGTCCGTTACAACAACCTCCTTTATGGGGGCTTTGGAAAGCCTTTCAACTGCGGGGCCTGCAAGAACTGCGTGCACGCACGTGGCATAAATATCCTTTGCCCCGGCTTTCTTCACTGCTTCCGCGGCATTGACAGTTGTCCCGCCTGTGTTAATCTCATCATCAACAATAATCGCGTTCATTCCCTTAACATCCCCTATTACATTCATCACTTCCGCAACGTTAGGTCTCGGCCTGCGCTTGTCTATAATCGCGAGCGGGGCATCAAACTGTTTTGCATATGCGCGTGCGCGTTTTGTGGCGCCGACATCGGGCGCGACAATAACAACATCCTTCAGATTTTTCTTTTTGAAATAATCGACAATAACATCCGAGGCATAAAGGTAGTTAAGTGAAATGTCAAAGAAGCCCTGAATCTGCTCCGCGTGCAGGTCAATTGTAATCACAGCGTCCGCGCCCGCCTTTTCCAAAAGGTTTGCCACGAGCTTCGCCGTAATTGGCTCGCGGTGCTTGCTCTTGCGGTCCTGTTTTGAATATCCGTAATAGGGTATTACAGCGGTAATCCTGCGTGCCACGGCGCGTTTCGCGGCATCAATCATTATAAGCAGTTCCATCAGGTTTTCATTCTGCGGGCATGAGGTGGGCTGGACAATAAAAACATCCTTTCCCCTTACAAGCTCGCCGATGTTTACGTATGTTTCCCCGTCCGCAAACTTCCTGATTTCCACCTTGCCGAGGCTAACCTTCAGGTGCCTTGCAATTTCCCTGGCAAGTTCGGGATTTGCCGTGCCCGAGAATACCTTTAAATTGGCGGTGGACATGCAATTATATATATCCTCAAAGACCTTTAAATAGTTTTGTATTTCAGTTATTCCTATGCCGCGCAAAACCGCAGTCTTTATATGCCTTGAGGATGTGCTCGTGCCGGGCTCCGTTGACAAAAAGGCCGATAAGGGCGAGGTAAAAAAAATTCTTGAAAATCTGCACAGGCTTGAGCAGAAAGGCGAACTTAATCTTTTCCTCCTGAGCGCATGGCCGGAGAAGAATGCGAAGAAAATAATTGAAAAGCACGGAATTGCGAAGTTTTTCAAAAAGGAAAACATTTATGCGGTGACAAAAAGCTATATTGAGGCAAAGCCCGAGGTGGACAGGGCACTGCACGAAAAAAACCTTGGGGAAGACCCGCACTTCAGGGACGAGTATTTCAAGCAGTACACGCTTATGGAGTTTGAGAAGTGCACAGGCACACCGCGCTTTGAAATGCTCCTGATAGGGCATGATTTGTGGACCGACGGATTTTACAGCATGCGCTTTTCAAAGGTTGATTTCGCGCTTATAGGGGAGGCGTACAGCGAGAGGCATGTGAAAAAGAAAAAGGGCGAGCGCGTAAAGGGCCTTGTTTATGTTCCGCGCAAATGGGGCGCGATTAAGAAGATAATTGCCGATTTTCCAAAGCCCGATTACACCGAGCTTGACAGGCATGTTTTTGACACCCTTAAACTGCACCTCCTTGAGGGCACAAAGCTTGCGCCGCTTGTGAAGGCTTCAAAGGGCGGGAGTTAGGTGCGGAGAAAGTATTTTATACATGGATAGCCCTTGTCTATTCATGTCCCATGAAATTAAATCAATCCGCGCACGCTGGGTTCTTGACAGCCGCGGGAATCCCACTATTGAGGCAACCGTAAGCACCGCCAGGCACAGCGCAAGCGCAATAGTGCCCAGCGGGGCAAGCACGGGTTTGCATGAAGCAAAGGAATTGCGTGACGGGGGCAAGGCCTTTGCGGGAAACGGCGTTGAAAAGGCGGTTGCAAATGTAAATAAAAAAATCTCAAAAAAACTGCACGGTTTTGATGTTACGGAACAGCGCGCCATTGATGAGGCGATGATGGAGCTTGACGGCACCAAAAACAAATCAAAACTGGGCGCAAATGCAATCCTTGCGGTTTCGCTTGCATGTGCCGGCACTGCAGCAAAGGAATTAGGCGTGCCCCTCTATCAGCGGATAGGTGTGCTTGCAAAGAACAGGAATTTTTCCCTGCCCGTGCCGTGCATGAACATAATTAACGGAGGGGTTCACGCAGGCAATGATTTGGATGTGCAGGAGTTTATGCTTGCCCCCATAAGGGCAAAAAGCTTTTCAGAGGCAGTAAGGATATGTTCGGAAATATACCATCTATTGAAAATGCTCCTTAAGGACAAGCATGGCGCACAGGCAGTAAATGTCGGGGATGAGGGGGGTTTCGCACCGCCAATTTCAAGCGCAACAAATGCGCTTGACTTTATGGAGAATGCCGTAAGTGAGCTTGGCTATTCAAGGAAGGTTAAGTTTGCGCTGGATGTTGCCGCTTCCGAATTGTATGACGAGCAGAGGAACAGCTATATGTTTGAGGGGAAGCCGCGTTCGGCGGAATGGATGCTTGATTTTTATGACGATATTTCCTCTGACTACCCCATCTTTTCAATAGAGGACCCTTTTTCACAGGACGACTGGGATTCCTTTGTTACGCTTACCCATGGATTGGGCACTAAATTTCAGGTAGTAGGGGATGATTTGCTTGTGACAAGCCCGGAACGCATAGGCAGGGCAATAGCTGTGAAGGCGGCAAACGCACTGCTGTTAAAGGTGAATCAAGTCGGAACGCTTACGGAATCAATTGATGCCTCAAGGCTTGCAATGAAGAATTCATGGAATGTTATGGTTTCCCATCGTTCGGGGGAAACAGAGGACACATTTATAGCGGATCTTGCAGTGGGGCTTGGCTGCGGGCAGATAAAGGCGGGCGCGCCCTGCAGGGGTGAAAGAACTGCAAAATACAACAGGCTTCTGCATATTGAATCCGAAATGAAACGGCCCGCTTACGGAATAAAGGGGCTTTAGCGCTTTTCTTGCGCATTTTGCGCAAACAATTATGAACCATAAAAATATATATAATGGCGGCATTTATTCTTGGGAGATATGATGGCATTCAGCATAGAATTAAACCTGATGGCGCTTTTGGTGCTTATACTGCTGTCCGCGTTCTTCTCGTCTGTCGAGACCGCGTTTGTTTCACTTAACAGGCTGAGGGTGAGAAAGCTTGTGCGCAGCAAGGCAAGGTTTGCCGTGCTTATAGAGCAGCTCAAGGCGCGCCCGCACCGCCTGCTTATAACAATTCTTGTGGGGAATAATTTTGTCAATGTTGCGGCCGCGGCAGTTGCAACAAATCTTGCGCTGAATATTATGGGGAGCGAGGCACAGGGCACGGCAATTGCAATTGCAACAGGCGCAATGACATTCCTCCTGCTCGTGTTCGGGGAGATAACCCCCAAGGCGATTGCAATAAGAAATGCGGAATTTATATGCCAGATTGCGGCAAAGCCTCTGCACTATCTATCAATTATCCTTACTCCCGTAATATGGGTTCTTGAGAAAATAACCGGCGCAATAATCTCCATCACGGGTGAAAAGCAGAAGGTTGAAACCGTTACAGAGGATGAGGTGCGCGCAATGGTTGCAGTGGGGGAGGAGGAGGGGCAGATAAAGCGCAGCGAGCGCGAGATGATACAGCGCATTTTCAAGTTTAATGACATTCCTGTTGAGGATGTGATGACCCCGCGCACGGAGATTGCCGCAGTTGAGGCCGGAACAAAAATAGAGGACCTGCCCAAGGTGCTTAAGGGCGTGCAATTCTCACGCATTCCAGTGTACAAGGATGATGCTGATCGCATAGTGGGCATACTTTATTCAAAGGATGTCAAGGACTGCCTGCTTGCGGGAAAGAAGTCCTGTGCAGTGGGCAAGATAATGAGACCTGCCGTGTTTGTGCCCCCAACCAAAAAGATCGACAAATTGCTCAGGGAATTCCAGAACAGGCATGTGCACATGGCGATTGTAATTGATGAATACGGCGGGGTGCTCGGGCTTGTGACAATTGAGGATTTGCTTGAGGAACTTGTGGGGGAAATAATCGATGAAACCGAGGATGTGCCTGAAATAAAACAGCTTGACAGCAGAACGTATTCTGTGGACGGGGATGTTGAGCTTGGGCGCTTGGGAAAGGAACTGCAGATAACTCTTGAAAGCGAGGAATTTGACACAATAGGGGGATATATTCTGAACAAGCTTGACAGGCTTCCAAAGCGCGGGGAAAAGATTAAGCTTGACAACGCGACAATTACAGTTACATCAATGGAAGGGCAGAGGATTGAGAAAGTCACAATTGAAAAAGTGCCGAAGATTATGAAATAGGCGCGCCCTGAATTTGCGCATTAAATTCCAAACATACGCTCTATTGCCCTTACAGCCTCTTTTGCGGTTTTTTCCGGCACAGTAATCTCACCCCTCTCCCCGTTGAGTGCGCGGTAAAGGCTCTCCACTGTAATTTCCTTCTGCTGGAGGCACACCGCCTCATCACATGCGGGGTAAAACTTCTTTTCGGGGTTTTCCTTTTCAAGCCTGTGCAGCAATCCGATTTCTGTGGCAATTATAAATTCCTGTGCCGCGCTTTCCTTTGCATATTTCAGGATTCCGCCTGTGCTTCTCACGGCATCCGCGGCATCCTGCACATCCATTGCGCATTCGGGATGCGCAACAAGCTCCGCATTTGGATGTTCGCGCTGAACCTCCGCAATCTCATTCATGTTAAACTTCCTGTGCGTGTAGCAGTAGCCATCATCAGGCACATGCACAATTTTCTTTCTGGTGCGCTTCTGCACATAAAGCCCCAAATTTTTATCGGGCCCGAAAATTACGGTTTCAGAATCCATTGCATTAACAACATCCGCGGCATTTGCGCTTGTGCAGCAGCAATCCGCAAGTGCCTTTGTTTCGGCACTTGAGTTTACATAAAGCACAACCTTTGCTTCGGGATGTTTTTCCTTTGCAGCAAGCAAATTCGCCTTTTTCATCTGCGCAGCCATCGGGCAGATTGCCTTTTCCGGAATCAGCACCTTCTTTTCAGGGTTAAGCAGCTTAACCATTTCCGCCATGAAATCCGCACCGCACATAACAACAGTTTCATTATCAACCTCCGCCGCGCGCTTTGCCAGGCCAAGGCTGTCCCCCACAAAATCCGCAATATCCTGTATTTCGCCAATCTGATAATTGTGGGAAAGAATGAGCGCATTTTTCCCCCTTTTCAATCTTTCAATTTCTGCAATGTAATCCATAACAAAAAACCCCTGTAAATTGTTATAATTCAGATTATTGTGTGCTGCGCAAATCTTTTTGCCATTTTCGGGAAGTCCGAGCGGAAATGCACGCCCCTGCTTTCCTCGCGCCTTAGTGCGGACAGCAGCACAAGTTCCGCTATTGCGGTCTCCGTGCTTTTTCCTATTTTATCAATCTCCCGCAATCCTGTGCGCAATCCCTCCGCGCTGCGCACAATTCCCGCGCGCTCCCAGAGGATTTTGCCAACCAATTCCCCGATTTTTGTTTTTTGTTCTTCCGTTTGTTTTTGCCCCTGCCTTCCCCCTTCGTTGCGCACAACCTTAACCTTATTCCCGCGTTCCCTGATTGCGGTTTCCCCCCCGCGCTGGCCGAAAACAACGGCCTCAAGAAGCGAGTTGCATGCAAGCCTGTTTGCGCCGTGCAGCCCTGTGCAGGCGCATTCCCCTGCGGCAAAAAGCCCCGGAATATTTGTCCTGCCGTTAATGTCCGCCTTAACCCCGCCGATTGTGTAGTGTGCCGCGGGTGAAATCGGAAGCAGGCCGCGTGCAAGGTCTATTTTTTCCTTTTGTATTTTATCGTGCAAATTCGGGAAGCGCTTTTTCAAATCAATATTTGCAAGCCCGCATATATCAAGAAATATCCTGTGCCCCTTTTCAATCTCACTGAAAATCGCGCGTGAAACAACATCGCGCGTATCAAGCTCCCCGCGTTTGCTGTATTCCTGCATAAACTGCCTGCCCTTTTCATCAACAAGCTTTGCGCCCTCGCCGCGCACGGATTCTGTTATGAGATAGTTCTCATCCTGCCCTATCATTACTGTGGGATGGAACTGCACAAATTCCATGTCCTGCATCCTCGCCCCCGCGCGGAATGCGGCGGCAATTGCACTGCCCTTGTTCCCCTGCGGGTTTGTTGCGTTCCCGTACAATGGCGCAAACCCGCCCGTGGCAAGCAGAACCGCATCCGCAAGAACCGCGTGCCCCCCTATAACCGCCCCCACACATCTCCCCTGCGAAACAAGGAGTTCGTTTAATTCCTTTCCCTCTATTTTGCGTATGTTTTTTTTATCCCCCGCTATTTTGTGCATGAACTCAAGCATTCCCTTCCCCGTCGCATCCCCGTCAATGTGCAGAACCCTGCGCGCACTGTGCCCCCCTTCAATTCCCAAGTCAATTTCATTGCGCGCATCTGCATCAAACTTCAACCCCATTTCTCTAAGTTTGCGCAGCCTTGGCGCGGCATCCTTTGCCATTGTTTTTACTGCCCGTTCATCACAAAGCCCCGCACCCGCGGAAAGCGTGTCCTGCATATGAAGCTTTTCGGAATCATCATTTCCAAGCGCGCACGCAATCCCGCCCTGCGCCTTCATGCTCGCGCTCTCGTAATTTGAATCCAAACTAACCAGTGCAATTGTTTTGTTTTTATCCTTTTCCGCGGCGGCATATGCCGCGCTAAGCCCGGCAAGCCCCGCACCAATAACAAGCAAATCAAATTTCCCGCGCGCCACAAAACCAGTCCCGTGTATTTTCCCGCGCTACTGCTTGTGTTCTTCCTCAACAATCCTCTTCAGCCTTTCCGCAGCCCTTATTTTATCAAGGAATTCCGCAACTGTGGGCGGGGTTAAGTGTTCCCACTTCTCGCTGTTGAGCATTGCGTTCCTCATCGTCGCGCTCTCAACATCCTTTTGGTTTGAAACCATGGGCTTTACTTCCATGCCCTCATCCTCAAACAAATCCCTCACCAACGGATTATTTGTGTAAACAACATTGAAAGAGGGGCAGTATGCCCTCACCCTCCCCGTCCAGAGCGCGTACTCTTTCAGGTCCGGAACGGGAACAATAATGCATTTCTCATAAAGCGAATCCGCGTGCAGTGCGCGCGAAATCATCTCAACCCTTTCCCCTGTTGTGAACGGGTTTTTCTTTGTGTATGAATCCGCTGTGGAGCCAATCACAATTATGAGTTCATCAACTTCCTGAAGTATGTTCTTAATCGCATTGTGATGCCCTATGTGGTATGGCTGGAACCTTCCGACAATCAATCCGCGCTTCACGCCTTTCCCCGCGCCTTTGCCTTCCGCCATCATTTCTCCCCCCTGATGCTGAGGGAACAGTCAACTGAATTTGCGCTTTTTGTGAGCGAACCCATTGAGATTATATCTGCGCCCAGTTTTGCGTAATCCTGCAAATTATCAATCGTAATTCCGCCCGAACACTCAATTAAAATCGCGGGATTTATTTTTTTGATTTCCGCAATTGCCTTTCCCGCCTCGGTAAATTCAAAATTGTCAAGCATAATTATGTCAGGTTTCGCACCAGCGGCCTCTGTTGCCTCTTCCGCGGTGCACACCTCAATTTCAATTTTCTTGCTGAATGATGTTTTTTCCTTTGCCGTTGCAATTGCCTCCGCAATTGAGCCGAAAAACGCAAGGTGATTGTTTTTAATCAGCACCATATCGCTCAGCCCGAAGCGGTGAGTGTCCGCCCCCCCGAGCACAGCGGCCTTCCGCTCGAATGCGTTCATCCCCGGCATAATTTTACGTGTAAGCGCAACCCTTGCGGGCTTTGCGGCTTCACTTGCCTTTGCGCAGGCGGTGGCAACCCCGCACATCCTGCCGAGCAAATTTAAGGCGGTGCGTTCAACCTCAAGGATGTTTTTATTCGGGCCTGCAATTTCAAGCACAATTGTGTTTGCCTTAACCCTTTCCCCGTCCTTTGCTTTTTTCGTTGCTTTGCATGCCCGCTGCTCAAACAAAAAGCAAACTTCATCCAAACCCGCGAGCACGGCATCTTCCTTAACAGTAATTATTGCGCCGCACTCCTTCGCAGGCACCAGCGATGTGGTTATGTCATTGACGGCAATGTCATCTTCCAAAAAACTGAGCAGCCTGCGCTGCATGCCTGGGGGAAGCATATAGTTATTCTCTTATGGGTGTTATTTAAAAATATAGGGATTTTGCCCTTAATTCGCCTAATAAAGCCCCTTGGCAATCCTATCAATGCGCAGGGCCTTTACGGCAACTTCAGGCGTAATAACAACAGATTCCTCGCCCCATGCAAGCGTGGCGCGCTTTTCTTTACTTATTCCTGTTATTGCGTTGAAAACGCGGTCAAGATTGTCATTTATCCTGCAGGTATTAGGGATTAATCCCTGTGTAATTTCCCCGTTCTTGATAATATAAGAATCCCCGCGGATTGTGGATGTGAAGTCCGCGCTTGTAAGGCCGTTTACAGGATAGCTGTACCATATCCTGCCTATGTAAATCCCGTCCTTAACTTCACTTATAAGCTCCTTATCGTCATAACTGCCGCCCTCAACAACAATGTTTGTTGCGCTAACCCCCGGTTCCGAGCCGTAATTCCTGCCCCCGCCCCCAAAACGGAAGCCGTTCTGCATATTGTATCTTGAATCATCCCTGTACTTGCGTGTGTAATAATTGTCCGAAAGGTAATTCACAAGCCTCCCATCTTTTATAATTTCGGTTTTGCCTGTGGGCAGACCCTCATCTGTTACGCGCTTCGTGCCTACCGCCCCGGGATATAATCCGTCGTCCGAAATATTCAGCCCTTCGACCGCAACTTTCTTATCCAGCTTCCCCACATAAGGCGAGGCCTGCATGTCAATTGCGTTAAGCCCCACGCTAAGCCTGCTATAGAGTAAATCCGCGAGCGCTGTGCGGCCCAAAACAACATCATACTTCCCGCTTTCAACGCGCTCCCCGCCCTGCGTTGCGCTCACTTTTTCAACTGAAATTCTGCCCGCATCATACGGATTAAAATCGGAAAGGGATGTTGCGGAATCAAACCACATTCCCGAAATATCGGGTTTCATCTCAAAAATTGTTGTGAGCGTGCACAGTGCGATTGTGCTTTCATCAAATCCGTCAATGCCGTTGCTGTTTGCAACAGCCATCCTCTCTGTCAAAAAATTAAGCTCGCCCGTGATGTTGAGGCTGCGCTCGCTGTGCCTTTTCTCAAGGTGGCCGAAGGCGCCGTCAAGCGCACCGTATGCAAGCTCTACTGCACTTTCATCATCCATTTCCGTAATTTTCCTGTCGTGGTAATCGTCAAGCCCCGGCTTTCCCCCGGGTTCCGGCAGGCCGCGGAAATCCTCGTCATAAATCCTGCTCATTTTTGCCTTCTTATATGCGCTTTCAATTCCCTCCGCTGAAATGTCTGAATCCGCCTTTCCAAACCCTGTTTTCCCGTCCCTGAACGCAATCCTAATGCCCAGCCCAAAATTCTCCATGCTTTTCGGTTCCTCAAGGGCATTGCTTGGAACGTTTGTTGCGTAGCATATCCGCATAATGCGCATTGCATTGGCGGAGGCAAATACCTCCGCCTCCTTAACATCGGGTTTTTTTGTTAACACTGCGAGTCCCGCGCCCACTGCCTCCCTCAGTTCCTTAACCTCGATCATTTTCCCCCCTCCGTGTGGGCTCCGCTTACAGTTGCCTTTGCACGCAGGTGCGGCCCGCCGTTCCCCACTTTCATAACCTGCATAGGTGCGCCCTTCCCGCAGTTCGGAACATTGTACAGTTTGAAATCATCCGCAACGGCATCAATGCTTGTGAGGAATTCATAACTGTCGCCTGTAATGCCGCCCATCCTGTAAAGCTGTGTTAATTCGCCCTTCTCAATTTTGAAAAGCTTCCAGCAGGTTATTTTGAAGTTCTGCCTTGTTTCCCCTATGCTCGGGGTTTTCATTCCGTAGGCATAATACCCTTCCTTTGTCTCCTCAAACAGTTCATCCCTTTTCCACTTGCCGGGGGCAAAGCATGTGTTGTTCATTCTCACAATGGGCATTAAATCCGCGGATGTTGCGCGCATTCCTCCGTTGGGCTTAACCCCCAGAATTGCGGCGGTCTCCCTGCTGTTTAAAAATTCGGTAAGCACGCCCTTCTTGATATTGAAAATCTTCTTTGCCTTCACGCCCTCATCATCGTACTTGTACTTTCCGTAGCCCTGTATTGTGGGGTCTGAAAAAACAGAGAGGTGCTCGCTTGCAACCTTCTGCCCGAGCTTGCTGTCATCAACGCCGTTAAACCACCATGCCCTGCCCGCCCATGCCGCCTCCCTTTTTAACGCGCGGTCTGCCTCGCTTGGGTGGCCTGTAATTTCGTGGCTAAGTAATGCATTGTACCACGGGTCTGTAATAACTGTAACATTCTCGGTTGTTTTCATCGCGGGCGCGTTTGAAAGGTCAACAGTTCCTTTTGCAAGGAACTCGGCAAACTGCTCAACTGTTTTTCCATGTTCAGTTTCACCCTCAAACACCTCGGTGCCAAGATAATTTCCCATTGATTCATGATATGTTTCAATTGCCTTCCCCTTTGCAACAACAAAAACAAATGCGCCGGCAAGCGCCTTTGCCTGGTCTATCAGTGCGCCCTCACTGCTTGCAAAAATCTCGCGCTCAATGCCGGTGTACATGCCGATGCTGTTTGATGCAATCCCCGCGATTTTCTGCACCTCCCTTGAAATATCCTCGGTGCGCTTAATCATTTCATCCAGATCCATGTCGCGCGGGTTTTTTTTGAATTTTGCCTTGACTGTGTCAACATATGCCTTTGTTTCCGCAAGTTTCCCTCCCGTGAGAGAACGGCCGAGCACGGGGTATTTTTTCATAAGCCTTTGCTTGTGCGCAAGGTTTGCCTTTGCGCGCGCAAGTGAAATATTAAGCATGTCCGCCGCCTGCTTTTCCGCGGATGCAAACTGTTCCTTTCCCAAAACGCGGCCGCACATTCCCGCGGCAATAACATTTGCCCTTCCGCCCCCCGCATTTCCGCCGCTTCCCGCGGCCCTTGCATAAACGCGCGTGCCTATTGCAATTCCAAAATCCTCCCCCGCGCCCTTTGAGTTGCCGCGCAAAGCTGCTGCCCCCTTCCCCTCGGAAACCTCAACCCTTACATCCGCGTAATAAAGCGCGCTGTCCTTAAAAGAAGTGACTGCTTTGCCAATTTTGCCCTTCAATGGCTCAAGTGAATCAATAGTGACTTCCAATTTTTCACATCCGTAATTAAGCAGAGCATTGCCCAACATGACAAAAGGGCAGATTGTTTTTTAAAGCCAATCATGGCCTTTCCGAATTTCGCATTCAGCCCTTTTTAAGCATCGGCAGGCCTGTCTTTGGATTTTCAACAACAGTGAAACCTGAAGGCATGTCGATTGCGTTGGATTTCTTTACCTTGCCGAAGTAATACAGCCTGCCCTTCTGGTGCAGGTAATACTTCGTTCCCTTTGAGTTTGTGTGTTCATAGGTCATATTTGAACCTCCTTGGTTCGTTATAATTATGGGTTTCCTGCTTATAAACCCTGCTTTTTTGGCAGTTGCTCGCGGAAAGGTTAATATATTGGGTCGGCGTCAGTTTAGTATGGCGGGGGTAAAAAAACAAAAAGGGCTTCTTGCGCGTTTTGATTCCTTCGCGCGTGGCATTTCCGAAAAGGATAAGGTATGCATTGTATTCCATCCCGATGCGGATGGATTGTGTGCCGCGGTTATTGCCTCAAATGCGATAAAGCAGCTGCGTGGCAGGAAGGCGGAATGGGTTTTTTTCCAGCCCCGCGCGGACATAAGCATTTCCGCGGAAACCGTGCGCACGCTGAAGCGCGGAAAATTCACAAAGCTTATTGTTGTGGACCTTTCAACAGACCAGAACCCCGCGGAACTGAAGAAAGCCTCGCGCTTCCTTGATGTGCTTGTAATAGACCACCATAAAATTTACAATGACATGAATTCCGCGCGCATTGTTTTCATAAAGCCCCAGCTGATTGGCAAAGGGGACGGCGCAAGTTATCCCGCATCAAAACTTTCATTTGATTTGTTCTCGCGTGTCTGCAATCTTGACGCACTGCGCTGGATTGCCTCTGTCGGCATTATGGGAGATAACGCGGTGAAGCGCTGGGCGGGCTTCCTTTGCACGGTTCCAAAGCGCAATAAAATTTCATTAAAAAAACTGCACTGCCTTGAGGAGCTTATTTCCGCTGTTGAATCCCTTAGGCAGAATATGCTTATTGACCTTTTTTATGAGCTCTGCACCATTGAAAGGCCCGCGGATTTGTGCAATTCCAAATTCTTCGCGCTTAAGGCGGAGCTTGATACTGAAGTCGCGCGCATTGAAAAGGAATTTGCAAGGGGGCGCGAGCAGTTCCCCGAACTGGGGCTGGAATATTTCATTTTCAAAAGCAAATACAATGTGAAATCCTCCCTTATAAACAAATTGAGCAACGCGAATCCGCACATTACATTTGTGATTGTGCAGAAGCACAGCAATGGGATTGCGGCAATAAGCGCGCGCAGGCAGGACGGGAGAGTGAGAGTTAATGACTTATTGGAGCGCGCGGTTAAGGGAATGAAAGGCGCAAGCGCGGGAGGGCATGCCCCAGCAGCTGCGGGAAGGCTGAAAACTTCCGATCTGGAGAAATTCAAAAAACGGCTTGTTTCTATTCATCCAATGAAGAAAAAATCTTCCTGAACAGCTGCACCCCGCTGTTTCTGCTCTCTGCCGGCATTTCCACGCGCGTTGAGTGCGGGTGGTTAAGTGCTGAGTGATTCTTCTCAGGGTGGGGCATAAGCCCAAGCACCCTTCCTGTTTCATCGCAAATGCCCGCAATATCATCTGTTGAGCCGTTGGGATTTTTGCCTTTGCCATTTCCCGCGTATTTGAAAACAACCAAATCCTTTTTGTAAAGCTCGCGCAGCACGTCCGCACTGGCAGGTATAAACCTGCCTTCCCCGTGGTTAATCGGGCATTCAATTGTTTTAATCCCTTTCACCATTGCGCAGCGCGCCTTGTTAACGTTCTGCATCTCAATCCATTCATCCTGAAAGTGCCCGCTTTCATTAAAAGTGAGCGTAACCTGCTGTTCGCCGTATTTTCCCTCAAGCGCCGGCAATAATCCCGCTTTCACAAGCACCTGGAATCCGTTGCATATGCCCAGCACTGCATTGCCCTGCTCGACAAACTGCGGAACCAGCCTTCCGAGCCTGTATGTTATTTTATTTGCGAGGATTTTTCCCGAACCAAGGTAATCCCCGTCCGCAAAGCCGCCGGGAAGCACAAGCAGCCTGTAATCCTGCAGACTCTTCGCGCCTGAAATAAGTTTGTTAACATGCACCGCCTCCGCCTCGAAACCAGCAAGCCCCAGGCAGTACAAGGTTTCATAATCGCAGTTTGTGCCCGCCGTTCTCAGCACCATTGCGCGCGGCTTGTTTTTGTTTTCGCCCTGCATGCCCCCTCACCAGTCCAGCGTGCCCTTCCACGCCTCCTTCAGTTTTCCTATGTCCGCATCAACAACGCGCTTTCCTTTTGCGCCCTTCACAATTAATTTTCTGCCCTTCACTGTTTTTCCGCACTCCGCGAATATTGCCCTGTTTGCGCGCATGATTTTCTCAAACTCGTTTTTGAATTTTTTATTCACCTCAACAACAAACCGCGAGTGGGATTCGGAAAATAAAAGCACGGCATTGTTTGAAAGCCCTTCCTGCGCAGGCACATTTGCAAGTTCAATTTCCGCGCCAAGCATTCCCGCGAAGCACATTTCTGAAATTGCCACGCCGAGCCCGCCCTCACTGCAATCATGGCACGCGCGGACATAACGTTCCTTGTTTGTTTTTCCCACGGCAATCGCCCTGCTCAATCCAAAGAAATTCTTGCGCGCCTGCTTCGCGTCAACAATCGGAACCGCGCCTGAAGCCGCGGAACCTGAACCGCTGTTAAGCATGCCGAAGTGCGAACCCCCCAATTCATTTTTTGTGTCCCCTATAATGTAAATGGGATTTCCTGCCTCCTTGAAGTCAGTTGTAACGCGCCTGCCCGCGTCCTTCATAACCCCTAATGCGGAAATCAAAAGCGTGCCGGGAATCGCTATTGTTTTTTCCTTAACCTTATATTCATTATAAAATGAATCCTTCCCTGAAATAAAAGGCGTGTCAAAGGCAGTGGCAAAATCATAGCATGCACGCACTCCCCTTACAAGCCCTGCAAGCTTTTCACTGTCCTCAGGGCTGCCCCAGCAGATGTTGTCAAGAAGCGCGATGTTCTCAAACCCGCAGCCTGTCGCAATCAGGTTCCGCAAGGCCTCATCAATCGCCCCCGCAGCCATCCAGTACGGGTCCAGATCCCCGTACATCGGATTTATTCCGCAGGCGATTGCAACACCCTCCGCCCTGCCGAGCAGGGGGGTTATTATTGCGGCATCGCTCGGCCCGTCATTTTCAATTCCAGTGAGCGGCTTCACAACCGAGCCGCCCTGCACTTCGTGGTCGTACTGCCTGATTGTGGTTTCCTTGCTCGCAATATTGGGCATTGCAAGCAATTGCATAAGTGAACTGTTGTAATTGGAACTTTCATTCGGAAGTTTGCTTTTGTTTTTATTTTTGCCCTTGCCGTTATTTTTATCCGCTTTCCAAATTGCCTTCATCCTCAGCCTTGGAACCCCTTTGTGCAAAAAGTCCATTTCAAGTTCGCAAACAGTTGTGCTGCCGTAATAAACGCGCAGCATTTTGTCATCATTGAACTTCCCTATAACCGCGCACTGGACATTTTCCTCCGCGCACAATTTTGTGAAGCGTTCCAGATTCTCGGGGGGAACTGCCAGCACCATGCGCTCCTGGCTTTCACTCACCCATATTTCCCACGGGGCAAGCCCCTCGGCCTTTAAAGGCGCCTTCTCAAGCTGAACGCGAACTCCGATATCCTCGCCCATCTCCCCCACTGCAGATGAAAAACCCCCGGCACCGCAGTCCGTAATTGCGGTGTACATCTTCTCATCACGCGCCTTCAGAACAACATCCAGAACCTTCTTTTCCTCTATTGCGTTTCCAATCTGCACAACGCTTGGGGGAATATCC
>JBDRDO010000015.1:0-5578 GCA_043820655.1 Candidatus Iainarchaeum sp.
GCTCGGCAGCACGAACCTTCGCATGGGAAAGTTATGGGCGAAATAATTATTAACCCACAATAACCCCTGTTGGGAAATCGGAGCAGGTTAATGCCCGGCTGTATAAGGCCTGCAAATTATGCGAACAATTAGATTTTCACAAAGTGAAAATCAGGAATTGTATTAACTTTTTAGAAGCATGCGGGCTCAGTGAAGAGCCCGCGCTTCTGTAGTTAAAAGGAGGTGATCCGTCCGCAGGTTCCCCTACGGACACCTTGTTACAACTTAGCCCGCCTTGCAAAACCCGGAATCGACCAACCCCGAAGGAGTTGGGCTCATCCAGACTCTACTCAGCTGGCTTGATGGGCGGTGTGTGCAAGGCGCAGGGACATATTCACCGCGCGTTAGTGACACGCGATTACTGGGGATTCCAACTTCACGAGGGCGAGTTGAAGCCCTCGATCTGAACTGAGGTTGGGTTTAGGGGATTACCGTGCCCTTTCGGGTTAGGAACCCATTGCTCCAACCATTGTATGCCGCGTGTTGCCCAGGAGATTCGGGCCATACAGATCTACCGTTGCCCACTCCTTCCTCGATCTTACGATCGCAGTCCCACTAGAGTGCCCCCCCGAAACCGGGAAGTAGCAACTAATGATGTGGGTCTCGCCCGTTGCCTGAGTTGACAGGACGCTTCATAGTACGAGCTGACGATGACCATACAACACCTCTCAGAGAGTCAGGTAAGCCCTTCAGGCTGACCATCATACAACTGTCGCCCCTGGTAAGTTGTCTGGGGTTGAATCCAATTAAACCGCAGCATCCACCCCTTGTAGTGCGCCCCCGCCAATTCCATTAAGTTTCAACCTTGCGGTAATACTTCCCAGGCAGTGGACTTAACGCCTTCGCTTCGGCACCCCTACACTTCGTGAGTGCTAGGACACCTAGTCCACATCGTTTACGGCTGAGACTAACCGGGTATCTAATCCGGGTCGCTCCCTCAGCTTTCGTTCCTCACCGTCAGGCTCGTACTGGTAAAGCGCCTTCGCTACTGGAGGTCCTTCCGGGATCACAAGATTTCACTCCTACCCCGGAAATTCCCTTTACCTCTTCCGACCTCGAGCTCTGCAGTATCCTTAGCAATTCAACGAGTTAAGCCCGTTGATTTCACTAAGGACTTACAGAACCGGCTACGAACGTTTTAGGCCCAATATTAGGGGATACCACTTGGGGTGTACGTATTACCGCGGCGGCTGGCACGCATCTTACCCACCCCTTATTCGCCAGCCGTTTTAAAGCTGGCAAAAGCAAGTAGAACTTGCACTCGAAATCCCTCTGTCACACTTTCGTGCATTGCAGAAGTTTCGCGCCTGCTGCACCCCGTAGGGCTAGGACCCTTTCCTCAGTGTCCTTCTCCGGGCTCCCTCTCTCAAGGCCCGTACGGATCGTAGGTTTGGTGGGCAGTTACCCCGCCAACAGCCTAATCCGCCGCAGTCCCATCCTAAAGCAAAGTACTTACATGGTGCACTTCATTTAAGCGGGAGTGCCTTCCAGCATCTCCCACCTATGGGGCATTATGCCCAGTTTCCCGGGTTTAACCCCTCTTTAGGGTAGGTTGACTACGTGTTACTGAGCCGTACGCCGGAATCTCCATAGTTAGACTCCAAGACTTGCATGGCTTAGTCGAATTTCGAGAGCAGTATCCGCCAGCAGGATCAGCTGGAATTGCCGAACCAAAACTGGGTTCTATCCGCTATAATGGAATTTTTGGGTTTGTTCTACATAGTTTGCAGATTGCCTACAGCCGGAACATAATTTGCTCCGGTTAAAACATCACGCCAAGAAAAGCCAGGGCGCTCATCATTTTCCGTGAAACGTAAGCAAGGCGGAAGCCGATGCATGGCATCTGCAACGCGCGCTCACCAACGCGTGAACTCAGCACAAAAGCCGAGCAAACGCACAACCTCGCGGTTGTACAATTCCGCAACTTTGCGTTGCGGACACGCACCGCGTTGCCGCGGCGCAAAACTAAAATTCGAAACTCGAATTTAGCGCTAAAGCGAGAAACTGCCTTCACGGTGACAAATTTCTGCCTATACATTAGTATATTGCATGATTTATAAAGGTTTCGCGGGCGTTAACAGGCATAAAACCAGGTGCAGAAAGCACAAACTATTCACACACAGCTCTCGTGGTTTTGTCAACCACGTTCTCACAAAGAGTTTTATCGCCCATAGTGATTGCCAAGGACCTGTAACACTCGTCATTCAAAATTAAATCATCTGAAATTTTTTCACATATTTCCGGCAACTCGTCTCGAGTGGCAACACTATAATAGCAATAATTTGCCAAATCCGCTTCAAGTTCTCCGCAGTCAGATTCCTGCAATTCCATCCCCATTACGCAGGCAAGGGCCAGGATTGAGTTCGTCAGGTTATTGCATACTTCCGGGTCCCCTGTCTCTATTGCAAGTGCGGTATAACATCCAAGACCGGACTCACCATTCTGAGCACATTGGTCAGGGGATGCCTGCTCAACAATTGGTTTGCTAACAGAATCCTGTGCCGGCTGGGGACAGCCAAATAGCAGAAGTCCTGCAATAAGCAGGGATGCAAACAAAAGTTTTGTTTTCATGCAGAAGTTATAACTATTCTGATATTTAAAGATTACTTACCCGCCAATAGCGAAGTTTTGCCAACTTTTGGGAAGCGGGGTTGAGTGCAAAACGAAACCCCGCGCTCATAAAAGTTGTTATGAAGGTTTCGCGGGGGATTTTCGGAGCCTCCGGCGCCTGGTTCATCGAAACCCGGCGGGAAGCTTGTTCGGCTTTTTCATTTCCTTATAGAAATTCACTATAACGGAAGCGAAACTTCCGCCGAGGTAGTCGGTTTTGGAAATTACCTTAAGGTGCTTGCGCAAAACCGCCTCATTTCCCTCCCTGAATTCAATGGGGAACTTTTTCGAAATTCCAGACATGGAAAGCTCCCGCCAACTCTCAGCAGTAAGCTTATAGCCGTTCGCCAAAAAAAGGCAAAGGGCACTAATATATCGCGTGTTCCCCCCTATGAATAATTTTTCAAACGGTTTTATCGACTTATGCGCGGCGAGGCAATTGTTCTCTGCAATCTTGAGCATCAATGTGCCGAGACCTATCCCCTTCAATTGCGGCTCCATAGACCTTACTTTGCCTGTAGGGAATGCCATCATTACTTTTCTTCCGGCTTGCGACTTATACTCTCCTAGTCCATAAGTAAGTGCCCCCGCAGCAAAGTCTTTACCGCCGTTGATTTCTATTCTTGGAGTGCCATCTAGGTGCACAATATTATATGTGCTTCCGCCCCTGTACAGCCTGCCGCTCGGTGTAAACATCGGCTTCATACAAAAACAACCGCTCAGTGGTATTTAAACCTATCGCGCCTGCCCGCGCAAAGGCGGGCTGTTTCTTTTGCCGCCTCAGTACCCGAACCTGCGCTCGTATTTGGAGTGCTTGTACCATTCAATGACAATTGAAACAACAATCAGTTCCTTTCTGGCAACAGAGTAAAGCAGGCGCCAGCCATTGGGGAGGTCGTATTTCCAGAGGTTGTCTATTCCGTACTTCTTCTTGTATTCAGCAGGAATCCGGTCCTTGGGGATGTGTGTTGTGCTGAATGCATCCTCCTCTATATCCTTGAAAGCGCGTTCAAGCAATTCGTAAAGCCTTTTATCTTCGTACTTGCCTTTCTTGAGCTTGAAAAATGCGCGCTTTATTTTCTTGTCGGCAAAAATAACTCTGGAGGGGAGAATCATTTTTCAGGCCTCCATGCCAGGTCTTTCCTTTTAATGTACTTGTCAACAAGCGCGGGATTGTAAATCCAGATTATTGAACCGTCCTTTGCCAAATGTATTTTGCCGGAGTATTCGAGGTAGTCAAGAATGAGGTTGAATGTCTGGTACATGGTTTTTCTCGGCAGGCTGCGGAACAGCTGTGCTTTTGTCGGGTAATCCTTCGCCTTGCGGATTGCCTCCTCAACCATGAGCACAGTATCCAGGCGCGGATAGCGCAGGACATTTGAGGGTTTGAAAACGGTTTGCGTTGAAGCCATAAAACATCACTATATCAATTGATATAATAGGTTTATTTAAGGTTTTCGGCTGGCTACCTGCAACTATGTATCCTCTCTGATTGCATCATAAACGCTCCATGCCTCACACACCGCACAGCCCTGCTCAAAGTCCTTGCACCGCTCTCCAAACAGCTTTTCAATTTTCTCCTCCAGCCAGCACTCATGCCCAGCCTCTTCATAACAGGAATCGCATTCCCAGTACTCCAGTTCTTTTTCTTTTCCCGTCCATTTCACGACATCCGCTTTTGTCTTCCCAAATTTGGTTGTGCCTGTTTTTATGTATTCGCCCGTACCTTCAATAGGCAGTTTCAGTACGCCGAAATAATGGCTGTTTGTGTACCTGCCGTTTTCAAATACTGTTGTGTAAATTTTCTTGCCGCAGACAAGGCACATCCTTTTTAGTTTTCTTTTCCTTAATTTTTTCTTCATCAAAACACCTGTTAAAAAAGTTGGCAGCGAGAAATTCCGAGTGTAATCCTTGAACTTTAAGCCTTACAGCCTTGAGCAATGTGCCTTGAACTTTGAGCACCTGTGTCCAAAAGGCTGCTGGTATTCCTTCAACTGCCAACTCCCATTCAAAGTCTTGAATGAGCATTATGCCTTCCGCAGTTCTTCCTTCCAGTTTACTGATTGTATCCGGGAATCAAGCTTTGCCTTCTCCGCTTCAAGCTGCCCTATAAGTTCTTCCAACTGCAACGGGTTCAGCTGCGCAATCTTTTTTTCCTTCTCGTCCCTGAAGCGGAAATGGTCGTTGTCGCCGTTCCTCAGTTCGTTCAGCCCACTAATTTCATCACGCAGGTCGGATATTTTCAGGATTGCTTCCGCAAGCCTGAGCCCGCCTACTTCGGTCCTCAGATTGTTCTCCTGAATGGCAAGCTTCCTCTTCCTTATGGACTCTGCTTTTTTCCTTATCCTGCCTGTCAGTTCTGCAGTTGAAACTGCTGGCTTGCACTTGTTTTCAACCCAGAATGTTTCCCTGCGCAGCTCAGTTAAGCGCTTAAGGTCGGCACCTTCCTTTTTAAGTTCACCCAGCATTTCGCCTATTTTCACATGAATCACCCCCAAAGGCTAATGCTGAATGAACAAAATATTTAAAAAAACTCCTTTTTTCGGCTATTGACGGAATTTATCATGGTTTTTTGCAATGCTAACTTAAAAACAACTTCGCGCGATAATTACGGCAGGCAAGTGAAGTGATTCATATGGCGGGAAGAAGGGCAAAAGGAATCATGCGTTTAATGCGGCCCGCGGAGTGGAGCAAGACATTCGGGAATATGGTTATTGGTGCGCTGCTTGCTGCGGGATTTGTGGGGATGGACTGGGGTTTATTTGCCGCGGCGTTTGTTGCAGTCGGTGTGTTTCTCTGGAGCGGTTTATACACATTAAATGACTGGGTTGATTGGGAGCACGATAAATTACATCCCGTAAAAAAGAACCGCGCCATTCCTTCGGGAGTTGTGAAGCCGAACCTTGCGCTTGCAAGTGCGTTGATTTTG
>JBDRDO010000016.1:0-11452 GCA_043820655.1 Candidatus Iainarchaeum sp.
AAAATCGGCTCCGCTTCCTGCACCGCGCGGCGCCAGAAAAGCGTTGCATCGTGCTTCAGCTCATACACGAGCCTTTCCATCGGCATCACTGAAAAATCAAACCTGCCTCTTTTATTCAGTCCTATCTTCTCGTCAGAAACAACAAGCACATCAATATCCGAATCCGCTGTTTGTTCCCCGCGCGCGAAGCTCCCGAAAAGAAAAACCCCCTGCACCGCGCCGAGGTGCGGCTTCAGAGCCTCCATTACCTCCGCGCTTATGTCCAGCGGCTTCTCTTCAAGAATGACAAGAACGCGCTTCCCTATCCAGCGCTTGGGCGTGTAAACAATACTGCCGTTGCCGAACCTCACGACTTCCTTTTCAACCGATTCGCCTATGTTTATTGTTTTTAGCATAGTATATACGGGTATAGACTTATTTATAAGGTTTTTGGCTGCCGCCATTCAGTCTGTTGCGGTTATAAAATTATAGAAGAAGACAAGCATATTGGCAAAACCAAACAAGTACGCTGCTAAAAAAACAAAGGCGATTATTGCAAGCACAGCCAAAACTATTTTTTGAACAAACCTCATAAATATCTCCCCAAGGCTTCCACGCAGTTTTCTATTGAAATTTTTTTAAAGTCTTTGAGAAAAGAAGTCAAAGAAGTTTTCTGGTCTGAAATCTGGTCTGAAATTTTTCGGATTATTGTTTCATCGAAGTTGTTTGGAAGAAGATTGAATATGTTAAAAGTGTCAATTCCGGGCTCTCTCAAATAGAATGCCGCCGCCGATTTATAGCGCAAAATATTGTTCAGGCTGAACCCCAAATTTTGTAAAACCGAGACGTCATTGGCACGCAGAACATTGCCCGCGCTTTCAAACTGAAAAAACCACCCGGATTCGCCCTGGAAATAATCATCGGCAAGCAGGTACAGCGAAAATTTATGAAGGGGGTTGCCGGCATCAAGGCCGTAATGTTCGTAAATGCTTTTTTCCATTGTTTTGTTATCGTTTGACCATGTATTATCAACAATTAAATGGGTTTCGTAGCCCGCCATGAAAGGCATTGAAGTGCTGCTTTTTTCCAAAGATTCAAAGATTGAATTCTTCCCTTTAGACCTATGGGTTATTTCCCTTGGGGAATTATTTATGTACCTTATGTCGGGCGCAATCGCCCCGAAAAAGTAATCGTCGACATTTTCATATCTCGATATAAATGCCCTCTTGGAAACTTTTTTCAAAACCAATTTTGCTATTAACTCGTGTGCAAACAAACCGGCCATAAATGCTCACGCCAAATCAATGATTAAATAAAGGAATTATTAACTGTTGTGGTACGGTTGTAAAAGTACAAAATTTACAAAAAAGAACCCGAACAGTTCTGCAAGGGCGCATAGAATCAGCGGACCTGCCTGACCCTGCCCGCCCTGATGTCCGCCAAACCCGCAACCAGTTCTTTAACGAAGCCCATGTCTATTTCCGCCTGGCGCTTTAGTTTTGAATAATTTAAACCTTTGCTTCCTTTTCAGCGCCTTTTTCCTTCACAAGGCTGACAAATATTTCCCCGAAGAATTCATCCTGCCATATCTCAAGCCTGCCCTTATTCGCGAGAAACAGCACAGGCAGGAAAACCATTATAACATCCATCGGCCTGCTCCTGCCCTTTGCCAGCTGCGAGAACAGCACTAACCCTTCCTTATCAACACTTCCCTTAACAAGCGCGTAAACCTCGTCCATTTTCGCCTCTATATTTTCCTGAAGTGCGGGAATCAAAAATTCCGGGCGTTCGGCAAATTCAACCCTCTTCTTAACACCCCTGCTTTTCTCCAGCATCCGCTCAATGCTTTCAACAAGAGAATCCAGCGAAACCTTGCCCTCCTTCATCCTGTGCATGCTTTTCAATTCGGGCAGCATATCCTCAAATGCCAGCATCTCTTCCCTTGTCATTTCCCCTTCCTTGCCCCCTAAAAGTTCGTCCTCCTCATCAATACTGCTAAGCTTTAGAATGCGCGACTTGAACTTAAGCAAAATAGCGGAGCAGAGAATTGCGTTCGCGGGCAGCCTTAAGTCCGTGCCGTCCATGGCATTTATTTTCGTTATGTACTTGTCCGCGAGCTCCGCCACATCAATATCCCACGGGTCCATGCGCTCGCTTTTAACCAAATCGATAAGTATGCTTTTCCACTCGGGCTGGTCTATAAGGCTGACCAAATCAACATCTGAATTATTCTCCGCGCCTGAATTTTCAGGTCCCTGCGTGGCATTTGCGGTTCCTTTGACATTTTCACTTTTGCCTTCTTGACCTTCCGCGCCTGCCGCGTTTTCACCCTCTGCCATAAAGGAAAAACAGACCAAAGGTTTAATAACTTTCACAGTTTACTGTATACAGAATATGTTAAGAGAGGCGTTTAGGCATGATTAGGGTTAAAACAGGCATTCCTGGTTTGGATGAGCTTATACAGGGCGGCATTCCCGAGGGCAGTTCCGCGTTAGTGGGGGGCGGAAGCGGCTGCGGAAAAACGATTTTATCAATGCAGTACATCTACCGCGGCGCGCTGGATTACAATGAGCCGGGGCTTTACGTAACTTTGGAGGGCAATGTGAAAAACATAACCTGGAATATGGCAAGCTTCCACTGGGATATTAAAAGGCTTCAGGACAAGGACCTGATGAAAATTTACAGGCTGAATCTGGACAAGGTAAAAAAGGGCAGTGATGTTGAGTCGCAGGTTGATGCTGAATTGGGCACAATTGCGGATATGGTAAAGGAAATCGGTGCAAAGAGGCTTGTTGTTGACAGCACCTCGGCATTTGGGGTCTGGATGAGCGACACAGGCGCGCTCAGGAATATGCTTTTCCGCTTCACAAACGGATTAAAAAACCTGAACTGCACAACATTGATGACCTCGGAGACAAAGGGCAGGAAAACAGACTTCTCAACATTCGGGGTTGAGGAATTCGTCGCTGACGGAATTATTGCGCTTTACTTTACCCCGCCGCACAGGAGCATTTTTGTCAGAAAGATGCGCGGCACTAACCATTCAAAATCTGCGCATCCTTTTGACATCAGTGAAGAAGGCATCATAGTCCGCGCAAAAGATGAAATAATGTGGGAAGCGATTAAGTAGGGGCGCAGTTCTCTATGCGAGTTTCAGGCCATTTGGGACTTTTCTCTCGGGCTCTGCCAGCACGACGTCTCCGTTCTGCAGGACAAACCCAGTGGTCAGGACTTCGGAAGTAAAATTAGCTATCTGTTTCGGGGGAAAGTTCGTTACGCAGATAACCTGCCTGCCCAGCAAATCTTTTTTCTTATACAGAGTGGTTATTTGGGCGCTTGATTTTTTAACGCCCGATTCTCCGAAATCAATCAACAATTTGTAGGCGGGTTTTTTGGCTTCAGGAAAGTCATCCACTTCGACTATTGTCCCCACGAGAATTTCAACTTTTTCGAAATCCCCCCAGTTTATGTCCGCCATCGGCTGTCTCCTCTTATGTCCCTTCCTTCCAGCTTGCCAAATACTCCTTCTGCTCCGCTGTCAGCACATCCCTCTTAACGCCCATTGCGGTTAACTGGAGCTCGGCAATGTTTGAATCAACTTCCTGCGGCAGCTGGTGTACGCGGGCATCCAGCTTGTTCTTAATGCCGTATTCAACAGCCAGTGACTGCCCGCAGAAACTCATTGCCATTACATCCGAGGGGTGCCCTTCCGCAGCGGCAAGATTAACAAGCCTGCCTTCTCCGCAGAGCAGAATGCTCCTCCCGCTCGGCATTTCATACTTGTCCAAAAAATGCCTTATCCTTTTCTTGCCTTTCGCTTGTTTTCCGAGGCCCGCGACATCAATTTCAACATCAAAGTGCCCTGAGTTGGCTAATATTGCATTATCAGGCATCTTTTCGAAGTGTTCAGGCCTCAGAATGTGCTTATTGCCAGTCACAGTGATGAATATCTCGCCGATTTCCGCGGCTTCCGCAACAGGCATAACCCTGAAGCCGTCCATCTTTGCCTGCAGTGCCTTTACGGCATCAACTTCACAAACAATCACATTGGCATCCATTCCCTCTGCCCTTTGGGCAACGCCCCTTCCGCAGTCCCCGTAGCCGCAGACAACAAGTGTTTTCCCCGCAAAAAGGACATTTGTGCACCTCATTATCCCGTCCAAAGTGCTCTGCCCTGTGCCGTAGTAATTGTCAAACAGATGCTTTGTTTTGTTGTCATTAACGGCAATAACAGGATACTTCAAAGCGTTATCCTTCTCCATCGCGCGAAGCCTGATAACCCCTGTTGTTGTTTCCTCAGTCCCGACTTTCAGGCCCTCAAGGATTTCGGTTCTTTTCTGGTGTATATGCCCGATTAAATCGCATCCATCATCAATTGTTGCAGTTGGCTTAATATCCAGAACCTTGTCAATGAATTTGTAATATTTCTCCGTAGAAACGCCCTTATGCGCGTAAACCTTCACACCCTCTTCAGCAAGCGCTGCGGCAACATCATCCTGCGTGCTTAACGGATTACAGCCTGTAATCGCAACCTCCGCACCGCCGGCAATAAGCGTCCTTACAAGCACCGCGGTTTCCTTTGTTACGTGCAGTGCCATTGCTATCCTCTCGCCCTTCAGTGGCTTCTCCTCTTCAAACCTTTTTTTGACCTCAAGCAAAGCCCCCATCTGGGATTCCGCATACTCTATCTGCATTTTGCCCTGCTCCGCGAGCTTAATATCCTTCACATCATAGTCCATTGTATCATTCCTCCAATCCTGATTAAAACAAATAAATCTTCAACTGGCAAAGCCTTTAAAATTCAACGATTTTTTTGAATTCCGCATATCTTTCATCAATATCCGCAACGGTTTTGCCCTTTATATTGTCAATTGAAAACCCCTCCGCAACAAAGCTTGCCACAGTTGAGCCGTAAATTATCGCCTTCCGCACATTCTTCTCGCTCAAATCCCTTGTTTTTGCCAGGTAACCAATAAATGCCCCCGCAAATGAATCCCCCGCACCTGTGGGGTCAAGCACTTTCTCAAGCGGATAGCCGGGCGCGGCAAAGTGCGTTTTATCCGTATAAAGCACGCATCCGTGCTCGCCCTTTTTAATAATCGCAATATCCGAATCAAGTTTCAGGATTTCCTGCGCCGCCTTCAGAATGCTGTTTGTGTTGAAAAGCATCCTTGCCTCCCCGTCATTCATTAATCCAATGTCAACTTTCCTTATGACATCAAGCACCCCTTTCTTATCCTGCTGAATCCAGAAATTCATTGTGTCGCTAACTGAAAGCCCGGGCTTTGTTTTCATCTGCCCAATCACTGACATCTGTAGTTTGGGCGCAATATTTCCCAGAAAAACAAACGGCGTTTCCCTTAAATGTTCGGGCACTTTGGGCTCAAAGTGCTCAAATGAGTTCAGTTCGGTTTTCACGGTGTGCGCAACATTCAAATCATGCTCATAATAACCCTCCCATTTGAAAGTGCCCTTATCACTTTTCTCAACAGCGCTTATATCAATCCCCCTTTTCTCAAGCATTTTCAAATGCTCCTCAGGAAAATCCTCCCCAACAACCCCCACAATTGCGGGTTTGCAGAACAGCGAGGCAGCAACAGAGGCAAACATCGCGCTCCCGCCCAATGCATCCTTAACCTCCCCAAACGGGGTTTTTATGGTGTCAAGTGCCAAACTCCCGACTATCAACACATCTGCTTTCTGATTTTTTTTATCCATTGGTTTCCCCTCCCTGTTCAGCCCTGAATTGCGTCGATTATTTCAGCAGCCTGCCTGTAAACATCCTGCACATCCTTTCCGCCCTCAATCCTTTTCAGGTTTCCGCGCCTTTCATAATATTCAATCAGCGGCTTCCCTGTTTCATTATACAGTGCAAGCCTCTCGCGCACAACACTCTCCTTATCATCTTCGCGCTGTGTAAGTTCCCCGCCGCATTCGTCACACGTCCCCTCCTCGCTGGGTTTCATATCAACGCCATAAATCCTTTTGCACCGCCCGCACTGTCGCCTCCCCGCTAACCTGCGGACAATCTCCTTCTCCGCAACATCAACAAACAAAACAAGGTTAATTTTCAGCCCGTTCTTATCTAGCAGTGTATCCAGAATCTCTGCCTGCCTTAAGTTGCGCGGAAAACCGTCCAGAACCAGGCCCGAATCTGAATCTGCGTTTTCAGTTTTTTCTTTTCCCCCGCCCAATTGCTTTGCAACCATTTCCGCAACAAGCTCATCAGGCACAAGCCCCCCGCTTTTCATTATAGGCGAAGCTTTCTTCCCCAATTCAGTGCCCTTCTGCACCTCGCCCCTTAACAGGTCCCCCGTGCTTAACTGCGAAAAGCCGTACTTCTCCTGCAGGAACTGCGCTACAGTGCCTTTCCCCGAGCCGGGCGCGCCTAAGAGTATGATATTCATATTTGCCACTTCTCCGTTACAAAGAAAAACTAAAAAGGGTTTTAAATGGTTCCCTTTGCGGGATTTGGCTGGAATTATTTTTTGCACACTGCCAGAAGGTCCAGGCTATCTCCTATATTGCCCTTTATTACATGGTAATCATTCAGGCCGTATTTCCCAAGAAAGCCCCTGTCCCCTGAACTTATTTTGCGTGCAACCCTGTTAAGCGCACTCTCTATTGCATTCTTTCTGCGAAGCCTTTCCGCCTCTAACTTCTGCACTTCAGGGCTTCCGCAAATCCCCCGGACATTCACTTCCGAAAACTTTTCCTTCAGAATATTTTCAAACTCTTTAGGATAATATTCCCTTACATGGAATTTGTTCACAGGCCACTGTCCCGATTTTATTCTGTGGGTTTTGTTTGGGGTTGTGAGTATAAGGACCCCTCCCTTTTTCAGCACCCTTCGCGCCTCAGAAATAAGATTTACGTCATCCCTGACATGCTCTATTGTCTGAAATGAAACAACAGCATCAAACGTTCCTGCACTGTGCGGGATTTTCGTGCCATCGTACTCCTCAAAAACACATTTCCCGGAGCCGTATTTTTCCGAAGCATGTGCAATTGTTTTCTTATCCACATCAAGCCCGGTAATCATCCCCGCCTTTCCTGCCAGCGCACTTGTGCCGTATCCCTCCCCGCACCCAATCTCAAGAACAGCGCAGCCCTTCCGAAGCATGCCCTTTGCGAATTCATATGCAAATAAATGCCTTAGATAGAGCAGGTACTGGTTCCTGGTTTCAAAGTTTTCAGGGATTATTCGCTCGTCTGTTTTCTTAATAATTTCTGCCATGCTTTCGCCCTTCAAATAGCCCTGCAATTACTTAGCTGAAAAATCAACAACAATCTGCACTGTTTCAGGCGAGTATGACCTGCACTTTGCCTTGCGCAGGATTTCGCATTTCTTCCCCGCGGCTTTGCACGCGCGCTTAGCTGCCTCAACCGCGGCATCGTACGGCTTCCCCACATCCCCGAAAGTGTAAAAGTGCACAACCCCGCCTTCGGGCTTCAGGCACATCAGCGCCTCCTGTAAAAAATCCTCCCCTGTTTTAGGAAGGGGCATCACAACCCTGTCCGACGTGCCGTACAAAAGTGTGGGCGCAATCTTCCTCACATCCCCCTCCACAGGCACAACAACAGTCTGCACCTTGTTAAGTTCAATATTTGCCTTCATATTCCGCACCGCATCAGGGTTAAGCTCAACGGCAAAAATTTTATCCGGCTGGGAATGCTTCGCAAAAACAACAGCGTAAGGCCCAACCCCCGCAAACAGCACGCTCACGGTTTCTCCCTTTCTTATCAGCCCCGCAATCCTCCCCCTTTCGGTGCCCAAACGCGGGGTGAAAAACACCTTGTCCAGGTCAACAACAAATTTACAGCCGTGCTCAATGTAATGCGCCCTGAATTTCTTCTCCCCACCGATAACCTTCAGCCCCTGCACCCTGAACTCGCCGCTCCTAACGCCCGCCTTCTTCAAAACAGTTTTAATCTGCGGGTGCGCACGCATCAATGCCTCGGCAATTAATTTTTCCTTTTCCCCAAGGCCGCGCGGAATTTCAATAACCGCAATATCCCCCAGCGAATCAAACGCGCGGGTCACTTCCTCAATTTCGCCCTTTTTCATCTTCCCCTGCAGTGCCGAGCGCAAAGAGCGCGGCTTTGTAACGCGCGCCTCAAAATCCTGCCGAACCAAAAAAGAATCAAATTGCTTCTGCGTCTGAATTATTTTCTTTATTTCCGCCCCTTCCCCCGCGTTTGGCTTTCGCGCAAGCGGAAAAACAACAAAATCCTTCCCTCGCAATGGCCTCATTTTTTTATTCAGCAGTTTTGCCTCCGCAAGGAAGGCATGTATTTTGTTTGCCTTTTTCGCCTTTACCTTAATTCCCTCGTGTTTCATAGCAATAATTAAAATAACCAACCAGATATATAAATAGTTCCACAGGCTTTTTGTGGGGGCGTTTTTATGGTTTTTGACATTATTCAGCAGTACTTTATTGACCCCATAACCCAATACTCGGGCTATAATCCCGTGAATACAATTGTTTATGCCGCAATCCTGATTGCTGTTGCGTTTTTCATTATTTTTCCTAAGCTTGACAAAAGGGGCATTAAATTCAACATAAAGTTCATGTTAGCCCTCCTTCCATACATCCTCGTGGGCATTTCATTCCGCATCCTTGAGGATTTGCACCTCCTGCCGCGTTCCCCATTTCCCTGGGAAATCTGGTATTACACAATCAGCCCCGGAATCTGGATTCTCATAGGCGTGCTTACAGTTGCATGCCTTTTAATTGCCCGCAAAATTGCCGCTGCAAAAAATCAGGATTTCCTGAAAATCTTCGGCGGAATTGGTTTTGTTTTGTGGCTCCCTCTTTTGGCACTCAATTTAATGCATTTCACCGAGTGGGGCGGCTTTGCCGCAATCGCAATATTCACCCTCCTGCTCACGGGAATTGTTGTGTTCATAACAAATCGCATAAAGCCGTCAATCTTCGCGGACAAACTCGGCATTTTTGCACTCGGAGGGCAGGCGCTTGACGGCACGGCAACTGTTGTTGCAACAGCATACTACAACTGCGGGGAACAGCACTTTACTTCAGGATTCCTGCTTGGTTTGCATCCTCTTTTGTTCCCGCTTGCAAAAGTTGCGCTCGTGCTTCTGCTTTTGCATTACATCAACAAGGAGATTGAAAGCCCGAACATGCGCGGCTTTGCAAAGATATTTGTCGCAATTGCGGGCTTCGCCCCTGGTTTAAGGGATATTTTCACTGTTGCTGTTGGCACCTGCCTCTAGCGTTTGCCTTTGCCCGCGTGTTTTGTTTCCTTCCTGTACTCAAAATAGGAATATGCAACAAGGTAGATAGTGCCCGCAAGCACGGGCACAAGCACTATAAGCACTGTCTGCCCAGGTACGAAAAGCCCGATAAGCACAACAAGCGCAAAAAGCCTGAACAGCAGTGCACCCCTCTTATGCGTTTTCTCCCACACCGCATCACTGCTCAATGTCCACGGTGTCCTTATGCCCACAAACCAGTTCCGCTTTGATTCCTTAAGCACCCCCCCTATAAAATAGAACAGCACGGCAAGCGCGGGCAATAACAGCCTTGCCATGTCAAACCTCATACCTAAATTCCATGCAATTGTAAGCAGATAAATGTAAAGCATAAATGCCATTGTGATAATAATCAGCCTGTCATAGTGCTTCCTGAACCTTTCAATATTCGCCTTCAAAGGGTCTATGCGCGGAATTGCAAGGAACATAAGCAGAAGCAGAACTGAAATAACCGGCATCAAAAATGTGCCCCAGAATGAATCCATGTAACCGTTAACCTCCCCGTTTGAGTTCCAGTGCGAGGCAACCTGCTCGGGCATCTGCGGGAAGAAGTAAATCGCAATTGCGAATGAAAGCACAACAATTGCGAGCATTACAATCTCGCTTTTTCTCAGGTTCATGTGCAATTATAAGAAACAAAAAGAAGAAAAAGGGCATGGGGGGTAATTGCACCCCCGCTGCCGCGTGAATTTACGCTCCGTACAGTTTTTGCAGGCCTGTAATATCACCCACATTCAGCGTCCTTTTCTTGGTTTCGTCATAATCCGAGTAGCCGTACATTGTCTCTTCCATGCATGTTGTTTCATACAAGTCTCCAAGACCTATGCCGTGCCCGGTTTCATGCACCGCTATGTTCTTCAGGTCCATAAAGCCGCTGTTTGTGTCCGAGTCCCCCCACCAGTACTGCGTGTTGAACAGCACGTCAAACTCAGTTATCTCGCGCTGCTTCGGCGGACCTGAGAAGTAGCCCCATGTGACTGTTATTGCAATAACATTCGGGTCCAAGTAATTGTCGAACACAAATTCGTTCCTTCCGTCAGGCACATCTCCGTTATCGCCGTCCCAGGTTGCGTCGTGGTCTATTGTCCAGCCGCCGAACAGCTCCTTGGATGTGTTTGCATCCCATGTTTCCACGCTCTCCTGTATTGCGCTTGTTATGTAACCCTCACTCATGCCATAGTAGTTGTCGGGGTCAATGACATAATTCACAGGCGTGCTTTTCCACTTTACGCCGTTTGCAAGAAAGCCATAACAGGAACTGTCCGGTGTTTTGTCCTTGTTTTTCTCCTCAACCCATGGCGGCTTTGCATTGCCGTTATCCTTATCCTTCTTGTAGTGGATAAAAACCATTTTTTCCTTCACCCGCGGTTCGTTTGCATTGCCCTTATCATTTGCCCTTGCAGCTGCCGAACCAACCGAAACCAGCAGAATCGCGGCAACAAGAACCACAAGCCCTATTTTCGTAAATTTGTGCATAAATTACACCCCCTGTTTATAGTACACAGATTATGCATATAATTGTTTCTACCTTATGGCTACTTAGGCAATTAAGGCGAAATTAAGGTGAAAAACATGCTTTATCTGATAGGAATAGGCCTTAAGCCCGCGCACCTTTCGCGCGAGGCGCTTGATGCGCTGAAAACGTGCGACAACATTTTCGTTGAGTCCTACACATCCTCATACAGCGAAGGCGCTGTCCGCGAGCTTGAACAGGAAATAGGGAAAAAAGTTATGGAACTTGACCGCGGGCAGGTTGAGGGCGCGAATTCGGGGAACATAATCGCCTCCGCGAAAAAGAACAATATTGCACTCTGCGTTTTCGGCAATATATTCAGCGCAACAACGCACATTCAATTGATGATTGACGCAAAGAACGCGGGCGTTAAGTGCGCCGCACTTCCGGGCATTTCAATATTCTCATTCCTCGGGAAGACAGGGCTTGATGAATACAGGTTCGGAAGGACAGCAACAATTGTGAAACCTGAAAAGGGCTACGCCCCTGATTCATTCTTTGCAATGATTGAAAAAAACCGCTCGGCTGGTTTGCACACCTTGTGCCTGCTTGACATAAAAACCGCGCGCGAGAAAAGAAAAATTGCGCATGATTTCCTCGCAATTCCGGAGGCAATTTCAATCCTTGAAAAAATCGCAGAGGGCAAAAACAAAACCGCGGAATTCAGAAATTGGGTTTTTGCA
>JBDRDO010000017.1:0-10160 GCA_043820655.1 Candidatus Iainarchaeum sp.
TTTTCCTTTGAAACCCTTCTCCACTGGAAAGTGCTGGGCGGGAGCACCTGCTCAACACTGCCCCTGAACAAATCCCTGAATGCTGGCCTGAACTGCTCCACAAACTCCTTCGGCAGGCTCTCTATTTTTCCACACTTGTAAAAGTTTTTATTCAGGTGCATTTCTGCATTGGGATTTAATTCAACAACAATGCCTTTCAGCGCCATAAGGGCGGGTTTGTTTGAGATGCTTATTACATATGATTGTTTCGTGGACATAATTGAATATGATTTCATGTTGCCGCTTACTATGGGATTTATCTCGTGGATTTCCTCGCTGATTTTTGGCATTTGTATTGTGGCTGTTGCTCCGAGCTGGGATGTCAGAAGGACAAGGTCGTATGCAAGCTTCCTGCTTACTGTTTTTGCCCAAAGTTCAACGGAACTGTTTTTCCTGCAGTCAACTCTCCCGTCACCCCTGAAGTAGCCGCTGAGGAATTCCTTTTTTGCTTCTGCCGGCACGTTAAAAATAACATAAGGGACTTCCTTGCTGTGCGCGCCTGTCTTGCCAAGGTTTCTGAAAATGCCCGCCGCCAGAACATTGTTTATTTTCAACTGTGCTTCCGTTGAATGCGGGCTGTGCTCTTTTGCCTCGGTTCCGAATAATTCAAATGCAAGCCCTTTCACATCATCAATATATTCCCTCTCGGAAGCGTTAAAGCTGAAAACAACGCAGTAATCCTCGGCGTGACCTTCCGCCGCATAATAGCCCAAGAGCCTGCAGAACTGTGCGAGTTTCTGCCCTTTCACAAATCGCGGGAAAGAAACCTTCGATTTCCTGTTTTTTATTGCCGTGTTTCCTATTTCCGCCTTGCTTTCGTCAAGCAGGAATTCGCCAAGGTCAACTTCCCCCAATGATTCGTTATTCAGGGCTTCGTGGTTCACAATCAGGAAGTCCTTTTCAATGTCAATTTCAGCAGGCTTCTTTTCCAAAAACCGCCTTTTTTCCGAATCATAGACGATTACACTGTGCGATTTTGTCGCCTTTACACTGTAGCCCAGTTCGGATTTAATCTCAAACAGCTCTTCATTTACGGGGTGCCTTATGACCTGATAGATGGGCTCCATCTTCGGCTTCTCATTGTCAAAGGTAACCGAATTTGCAAGCACATCCGCCCTTTCGTTTTCAAAGGGCGCGTTGACCTTAACCACTGGCTTTCCTTCCATAAGGTTCTTTATTTTGACATTCTTTATCAGTCCGTTCTCCTCAATAACAATATTTTCATTCCCGCCAACACTGAAAACATAAACAGGCATTTTCTTTTCCGCGTGCAGTCTGTGGATAAGCCTCCTCGTCCCGCGGGCGGCCTGCCCCCCTGTGCTGACAAGAATCGCGCGGTTCTTCTTCGCAAACTGCTCCTCAACAAGCCTCTCATACATTGCCTCTGTTTCAATAACAAGAATATAATTTGCGTCCATGCTCTTGATTTCAATTTCCTCGGGCTCAATCCTTGACATAATGCTCCATCCGCCCCTTCCTAACTTCGCGCAGTTGAACGTGTCGTTGTTGTGCACCTTATCGCGCAAAGTCACATCCCCGTAAAGCGTTCCCTTGGGGTTTGCGTGCAGGTTCAGCTTCTCGCGGATTGTGTCAACTGAATGCTCCAAATCCACAAGCACGCCGTCGGATTCCGTCTGGTCCTCAAACGTGTTTTCCTTGCTGCTTCCTATTGTGTGTTTTAATTCATAATAAACTTCACGAATGGCGGCGGTTTTATTGTGCATCAGATAGTCATGCGTCTTTGCGGTGACAAGCATGGTTTGCATGAACTTCTTCGCGTGCCCTATATTCAAAAATGTCCTTGTCGTGCTTTTATCACCGAGTTCAAGAATCCCCTTTTTCTCGCTGAACTCAACATTGCCCTTTCCCCTTTGCATTGTGACAAACTTCGGCTCCTTTTTTTTCAGGATGTCCTTTGAAATGCCGTCCGCCATATCCCGCAGGCGCTTGGCAATTTCCTTAGGGGTTTCCTTGCCCGAGCGCGCGCCCTTTATCCCGGATTTTACAGCCTCCTTTTTCCCGCCCTTTTCCTTAGCCATCCCTAATCAGCCTCCTGTTTCCCGCCTTCCTCGCTTTCATCGTCAATCTCTATATTCTTTTTCCCCTTGCCGCCGGCCTTTTCTTTCGCCTTCTTCAGATTCTTCTTTGTGGCCTTTTCTGTTTCATCAACCTCTTCCTTGACCTCTTCCTCATCCTCGGCATCCTCGAGTTTTAATTTCTCAAGCACCAAATCCTCAAGGTTCTTCTTCAGTGCCTTCTCGGAGGCTGTTGTAATTGCGCTCAGTGCCATGGCAATCTCGGGAATGTACTTATAGAACATCTCCCTCTTCATCTGCTTCTGCTTCTCGCGCATCTTGTTTACAATAAATTTTCCCGTCCTGCGCCCGCTTTCCATAAGCGCAAGCCGCAATTCCTCCAATACTTCGGGCTCCTCCGCAATCGCCTGCTTCCCCGCACCCGTGTATGGCACGTGCACTGAAATGAAATTAACAAAAACTGTAATAGGTGCGTTCTCCATATCCTTTATTCCGTATCTTTTCCAGTCAACGCTGTTCACTGCCTTTGTAATCGCGCATCCCCCCCCATCAAACAGCAAGGGCGCGCGGTTCGCAAACCGCATAACCTCAATCCTCTTCTCAACATTGCCCTCCTGGTCTGTGCCCATTGCCCTGCCTGCCTCCCCGCCGTATGCAATTGCAACCTCCACCTGAAACGGAAACCCTCCGGAATAAACCTGCGGCTTCCTTACGATTACGGACATGAATTCGGGCTTCACAATTCCCTGCAGGCTTTTCTTAACGCGCTCCTCCCCTATCGGCCTTAGCCCGTCAGTTCTTGGTGCAATAAAATCAACCTTCTTGAACGCGGCAACAATTTCCGATGCATCGTCCCAGTTCAGCTGTTTGGGGTCCTTGTTCATGTCAAACGAAACGTTTGAGGAAATTTCCGAAATCGCCTTGTCGCCCATTCTGTCAAATGCGCTTTTCAGGAATGAGGACGTCTTCCTTGCGTCAGTGGCGCGCGCATATGTGATTATTTCATCAACAGTAATTCCTTTAGGGTGGGGCTTCATTTCCAGCGGCTTCTCGGGGATTGACTTAAGCGTGCGCTCAAATATTGTTGTTTCGTTAAATGGATCGGTAAATTTAATTCTCGCGTGCGGGTTTGCTATTGCAGTCCTTCTCAGATACTCAAGCGGCGCCTGTTCGCTGTTTATGTATTTGACATCCTTGAACCTTGCCTTGACAGCGGTGCCGCGAAAATCGCGCTTCAGTTCCTGTATGTTCTCAATCTTGGGCTCGTTCTTTTTGGGGTCTATTGTGACCTCAAGGCTCATCGGTCTGCCCTTGTCCGTGCCTGTAATTATTTTTGTTGACTGGCCTGTTGTCATCTGGGAAAGCATTGTGCAGCCCGCACATCCGATTCCCTGCTGGCCGCGCATCTGCATCATCCTGTGGAACTTAGTTCCGGCAAGCAGCTGTCCAAATGCCCTGCCAACAGTGTCTCTTGTCAGCCCGGGACCGTTGTCCTTTACAGTAATTTCATAATATTCATTCCCAAGCTCCTCAATCTTGATTTCAACATCAGGGAGTATTTTTGCCTCCTCGCATGCATCCAGTGAGTTGTGGAGGCAGATTGCACCATAGCCCCCCACAAAGTTCTCGTCCCCATCAACTGAGTAGTCGTAAACATATTCCTTTGCTTTTGATTCGCGGGTTTCAATCCCAGTAACCTGCAGCACGCCCAAATCGCCGTTGCAGAATGCGACAGCCTCCTTTGAGACATTTGCCCCCTTTATTGCAAGCGAGGCAACCTTATCAATCATCAGGATTTTCTGGTTGCGAGCGTTTATTGCCCACTTTAGTTGCGATTCAGTTATTGCAGAAATGCCGCCCCGCTCTATTGGATAAAAGTTGAGTGGCGAGTTCTTCTGCGCCGTGTAAAATTCTATTCTATATGATTCCCCGAACACTGTCTCTACATTATTTACGGCCCTTTTCTCACCTTTTACTTTTTGGAAGCTGTAGGAATAACCCAGCGTGGAAAGGAGGTACTGCAAGCCTGTGGCAAGCCCCTCGCTGGCAGTAGCGGCAGTTATTTTTTTCGTGACCTCAAATTTCCCATCCTGTATGCACTCAAACAATTTTGCGGAGGGGTAACCGTCCCCTGCAAGGTAGGCAAGGAGAAACTCCCTTGCAAAATCCTGTGGAACGTTGAAAACAATGTCAGGAACCCGCTTCTCTCTCGCTTTGCTGCCACACCTGAATATTTTGGAAATTAAAAATGCCGCGGTCATGCTGTTGAGGGTTACATTTGTTGCGCTACCGTGTGCAGGCCTTACCAAGGGCGAAAACCCGAAAACCCGTTCAACCAGTTCCTTGGAGAATTCAATAAGCTCCCCCTCATGGCTTCCGAAGGAGAGCGATGTGCTCATTAGGGTTTTTCTTGTATTTCCCTCTGCCGCATACAGGCCCAAAAACTGCATCAGTTCCTTTCCCACGGGCATAATTGCGGGGAGATGGTGTTTCGAATGCCTTGCGCCAACCTCACAGGAGTAAAACAGTTTCCTTTTTTCAGGGGGCAGCCTCCTAAGCATTTTTATTGGCAGGCGGTCACACTTCATGTACTTATTGTAAAAGCCGTACTGCCTTTCCTTTGCCGGCAGCCCTGCCTTTATCTCATTCATCAGCCCCTTGTCCCCAAACAGTATTTTCCTCACGCCAAATACGCTGAACTCACCGAGTTGCCCATCACTCAGCCTGAGTGCCTCTTCAATCAGGTTAATTTCCACAGTGCACTGCCCCCCGCCAATCCATGCCTTCCTCGGCACAACAGCGTAATCGCCAACCTTCATATCCTCCGCCTTAATCGCCTCCACCCTGCCATTTCTCAAAGTGAAAAGGCTGTGGTGCTTTGTCGCCTCAACGCTTCTACCTCCCACAAGATTTATTTTGAAGATTTTTTCATCCTCTTTCATCGGGTGCCTATGGAGGGACTTCACTTCCTTGAGCTTAAGCTTGTTAGTTTCCTTGTCGAAGCAGAGCACTTCAAATTTAGGGAATTCCCTTAGGGATTCAACCTCGCCATTATTCGAGTATTCTATTTCGTGGGTGTTCATCGCCCCGTCCACCACCTCGCCAATTCTCGCAATTCTTACGCCGTCGTTTGTCCTGATTACCGTGGGGGTATCCCATGTTACGCTGTTGGTTGTGTACTCATGCACAATTGTTGTCAATGTGCGAATTTTCCCCACAAGCCCAAGCATCTGCTTGTTCTTTTTGAAGAATTCAGCAACACTGTGCACCTTGAACTCTTTTGAAAGTTCATCCGCACTTATGGGGGGTGCTGTAACATCCGGAACCATTTTGCTCACCATTTTTCTGATTTTCCAATTCAAATCCCTAAATTTTGAATTTTTCCCTGCCTGATTTTTTAAGCTCCCGTTCAATTGTTATATGTTTCGCGCCTTCAAGCAGCATTTCAACCATTCTTTTTGCCTTTGCAACGCTCTCCATTTTTCCCACGATGCCGACAGTTTTGCCGTAAACCGAGATAAATGCCCCTGTTTCGTCCTCAATTATTTTCCTCGCCCTGCCGCGCGTGCCAATAATGCGCCCGCGCTTTACCGCAAGCCCCTTATCTGATTTTCCCGCGTATTCCTCCAGATCAATAATCTCCAGTGCAGTATTTTCATCAAGCAAAACAAGCGCATGTTCGGGCGAGAAGCCCCTGCCTATTGCCTTCACAATCTCCATTGCCTTGTATGCTGATATGGCATCTCCCTTTGCCTTAATCTCTATTTCCCCTGTTTTGCTGTCAATGTCAATTTTCGTGCCTGTGGCAATCTCAACACTTCTTTTTGTTTTCCCGCCCGTGCCTATAAGCACGGCAGTCCTTTCAAGCGGTATTCTTACATATTCCACAGGCATCTCTCATCCTTGAAACTTGCATCTGAAGACATTAAATTCTGCTATAAGCCCCCCCCTATTTGTATTATATATAATATATAATCCGTGCAATCTTTATAAACCTAACTCGCGTTTTTAGGGGTTTTTAGCCCCATTTGAACCTTTTTCGTGCTTTTTAGCCCTTTCCTTAATCTCGGCATAAAGCGCATCATAATCAGTTTCAACCTTTAGCTTCTGCAGATAATGCGCCATATTCCGCACATCCCGCTCGAAAAATTCCTTTGCATTCGGATGGTTTAACAGCACACCCTGCCCGCAGTCTATGAGAACCAGTTCTTTATCATTAATAAGAATGTTATATTCGCTGAAATCCGCATGCACCATTTCCGCCTTTGCGTATAATTTTGCAAACCAATCCACAACAGTTTCATGCAGTTTTTCCACATTCTCAACCTTCCGCCCTTTTTCCTTCAATGTCGGGGCTGCCTCCCCCTTTTCATCCCCTATAAATTCCATAACCAAAACATTATCCAGGAAACTGATGGGCATCGGCACGCGTACATCCGCCTTCCTTGCGCGCTCCAGATTTTTATATTCCTTCTTTGTCCATGCATAAACCAAATCCCTTTTCGCCCTTTTAACATCCGCAAACCTCTCATCGCCGAAAACATACTTTTCCATATGCTTGAAATCAGATGTTTCAATTTTGTAAATTTTAACTGCCCTGAAATTCCCCGCCTTGTCAACGGCCCTGAAAACGTGCGCTTCCTTGCCAGTGCTTATCACAAATTCAAGGGTTTCAAATAATCCCCGCATTGCAAGCTTGTGAATTGCCTGAATTGCCCGCGCGTCAAATACCTGCGCAAAAATGCGCCTTGCGTCCTCTTCCTTAATGTAAGAGCTCAGGTTAAGCTGGAACTGCTTAGTCTGCCTGTCATCTCCGCGTGTCACTCAGCGCGCCTCCACAACAAGCTTCTTCTTGCCTTCAGGATGAATGTAAACCTTCCTGCCTTCCCTGAATTCAAGGAATTCCGCAACCTTTTTCGGAACTCGCACAATTATGCTGTTCCCGCTGTAACCGAGCTTTCCCTCCTGCCCCATGCCCCAAATGCCGAGGGACCTTGCCTTCTCGTCAATCCTGTCCGAAGCCTCCTCGCTGAAAAATACCTCTTCGCATTTCCCACACTTCTCGGCCTCAAACACCCCGAGTTTTGTTTCGCCGTAAGAATACGGCTCCTTAACCTTCTTCATTTTTTCCTCACAAACCGGACATTCCATACCCCTCACCTCCTTTTCCAATAAACTGTTATAATGAAATAATTGCAAGGCAGCTGCCTGTAAACAACCTCAAACCCGCCGAAGGTTGAAATTATTTTGTTTTCGAGCTTCCTTTTTGCGCCCCTCAGCACCGCCTCCAAAATCTCAATTTTTGCTATTCCTGTTTCAATCATTTTGTCCTTTGCATGTCTTGATGGCCTGAATTTGCACCTTTTTGGACTTTCCATAATATACTTGTATATACGTGGAAGTTTATAACCTTTTCTCTTGTAAGAATATATTGTGCAAATGGCAGGAAAAAGAAATCCCCTGAAGGCGACCTTCGGAACTTTGAAGTTCTCGCGTTCTACTGAAAAAATTCTGCGTGAAGTAGGTAAGGGGTGCTGGGACAAATAATTCAAAAAGTTCAGAGCGGCAGTTTATCCAGCAGGCCCTTCCTTCTCAGATGCTCGGTCTGAAATCCTAAATAGCGCCAGACAACATCCCCCTTAATCGGCTGGAAGTCCCATAATTTGACAATAACAACGTCCCCCTGCCTTATCCAGACGCGCTTTCTCATCTTTCCCGGAATGCGTATCATCCTTTCCTTTCCGTCCTCGCATGCAACCTTAATCTGGTTTGTGCCGTGCAGTTGCACAACAAGCCCGAACATCTCCAGCTCGTCCCTGCGTGGAGTCCTTATCCTGCGCAGCTGTTCCTGCTGTTCCTCCTGCTTCTTCTCCGCCTCTTTCTTGCCCGCCAATTCCTCACATCCTTTCCAAAATCAAATCCTGAATATCTGCACGTGCGGAACCCCGCCGATTCTAATTATGTTCCCCGCGCTTATTAAACCTTCCTCAATTGCAACCTTTACAGCGCGCTCCCCGAAAATATTTGCGCTTTCTGCCTCGGAAAGAAGTTCGCGCAGTTTTTCAGGCGTGCTTAGTTCCCCGCCGTAAAAATCCCTCTCAACAGTAACGTCGTACTTCCCTTCCTTCAGCCTTTTCCCCAATAGTTCCTTATCACAGCACGCAAGCACGCTTCTGCCCTGCGCATTGTGGATTTTAACGTACAGCTAGCACACCCCCGACAAATTGCGCCCGCGCACCTATAACCTCTCCGCAGGAGACATTGCCCCGCATGCCTCGCACTTCATCATTCTCGTGCCCCTGTGCTCAATGAACTTTGTGTCAGGCTTTCCGCACTCGCCGCATAGCACGTGCCTTTTCATATATGCGCCAAAAAAGTTTGCAATCTGCATCTGCGAAAACTTGCTGTTCAGGACCAGTTTTCCGTCATCGACAGTCGCACTTGTGCCTGATTCCTTTGTCAAAAATTTAAGCGCGTGCTTTTCATCGCGGTGCACGGAATTTATAATCTGCCTGAAATTCCTCACAAGCGTTTTGTTCCCCTGAATAAGCGAATCCGGCACCGGCATCTCAAACCTTACCCTTTCCTTGCTCTTCTCTGGCAGGTTCTTGTACGCGCGGTCAAGCATTTTTTCGTATTCCATGAAGGATTTAGCCCACGCTTTCTTTAAAAAACAAACCCTTTTATATTCCCGTGAACATTCTAATTGCTGTTGTAGGTTTGTGATGCAAATGGTTGAGGCGCTTTTCACACAGCTGTTTTCGGATTTCGGCCTGCTCGGGCTTTTCATTGCGGCAATTATAGGCAATGCCTCGGTTTTCCTCCCAACTCCCATCGATTTCATTGTCCTTGCCGCCGGTGCAATAGCGCCCGGCTTCTGGTACGCGCTTGCAATCGGCATTGTCGGCGGCACAGGCGCGGCAATCGGGGAGATGACTGCGTACATTCTGGGACTTCTCGGTGTAAGTGCGGCGGAAAGAGCCAAGCACCACGAGTTTGAGAAGATGAAGGAGGTGCGCAGGCGCCTTGCAAAATCAGGCATGGTTTTCATTGCGCTTGCATCGTTAACGCCTTTCCCATTTGACCTTGTCGGGATTGCCGCGGGAATAATAAAATACCCCCCTAAGAAATTTTTCATTGCCGCGCTCGCGGGAAAGTTGGTGCGTTATGTCCTCATCGCGCTTGCAGGATTTTACGGCTGGGGCATAATAGGCACTCTGTTTTTCATCTGAGCCGGTGTGAATGCCTGCCTCAATGGCGCATCAAAAGCCAAGTGCGCCTGCTAACAGCCATGCAAGAATCATAAGCACTGTCTGCGGCGGAAGTGCGGGAAGCGCGCGGCCGGGCTTCTTTGCGCAGTAATCAATAGTCCAGAGCAAACCCGCAAGTGATGCCGCAAGTATCAGCATCGGCGCAACAAGGAAAAGCGGAAACACAAGCGCCTGTTTTCCCGCAGCCATAACCGAAACCGCAAAGGTAAGGGGAATTACCATATCTCCCGTGCCGAGTTCAAAGGTGTGCTCCTTTGTTGGCATGGCAAATGTGAATGAAAGGTTCTTTTTTGTTACTGCTTTTGCAATCGTAACCATGTGCTTTGTTTTGAAAACAGCAACCAAATCATAAATTGCGAGCATGCTTATGAACACAAGCACAGGAAACACACCAAGTGAAACCCCTATCAATGCGCCTGCACCCGCTGCTGAAAGCACGCTTGTCACATTCCTAAGCCACAAATTTTTTGAGTAAATGTTCCTCAGTGCAACAAGCGCGATTGAAACCAGCCCGACAAAAACATGGTCCACAAAAGATGCAAAAACCAAAAAGCTTGTGCCAAGTATTGCCGCGCTCTCAAGGACTTTCATAAGCCAGTATAGCAATCTTCCAGTAAGGAACTTTATCGCAATCAGAAGGATGATTGTGAACCCTATTATGTATCCGAAAAGCCCGACACTGCTTTCAACATCCTCAGGCCCCTTTCCCGGAATAATCTCCGCGTGCACATTCTCCCTTATCAATGTGTTTGCGGTCCACAAACCAATGGCCTGGGTAATTAAAAAAAGAATTATCAATTGCGCGAAGAGTTCC
>JBDRDO010000018.1:0-5053 GCA_043820655.1 Candidatus Iainarchaeum sp.
GTTTGGCAGATATGGCCTGTAACTCTTTTTCAGGATAATCTACCCCAGCCTGCTGAGGCCGATCCTTTTGAACACAGCTTCCCTGCTTTCGTGGGTTTTTATAACTTCGGCAAGCACCTGCTTGGCGTACTGGTTCGTGAACTCCTTTACGTAAAGCCTGCCGGAATCCCTTTTTAAAATCGGGTTGGGCAGAATAATTTTCTCACTGAACATTCCAACCAAGCTTACTTGGTGGTTGCTCAAGGCGTATATATCCACCGCGCCAAATTCTGCAACAAGCGCGTTGAAGGACTGCATGAGCGCGGGTTCGCCGAAAACCACTATGTCGTAGTTCATGTATTCATATATTGAGGCAATCAGCACGCCCTTCTTGAACAGTAGCACGCCCTCTTCCATACCGTCGTAGCCGTCTATGGTTACGACTAGGTAGCCTGAAAACAGCTTGTCGAAGAGCGAGTTGATTACGCCCTTTGCGTCGAACTCTCGCAGGCCGACGCCTTCCGCAACTGATTCACCAACTGGAAGGTTCATGCGTTCGCATCCCTATGTTCTTTGGCAGAGACTATATTATTATCAAGACACAGGATAAAAAACAATCGTTCGCATCAGAGTGCGCTTTAGGCAATGCCTATTTGCCAAAGGTAATGATTGCAATTGTTTCATTAAGGCACTTGAGCAGTTCGGCATTTTTGCCCTTTTCCGCGGGCAGGAAGACTTCCGCCGCACAGCAGTACAGCCCGAAAAAGGGCGTGCTGTTGAAAACATCCTTTATATAGCGCCTTTCAACATCTATTTTCTCCATCATGGTCATCACCCTCGGCACGGGGCTGAAGACAAGCCCGAAAGAGGGCGTAATTCCGGTGGTGGCATCAACCGCAACATCCTTCGCTGCCTGCAGAATTTGCTCCCCCGTGCCCCTGCATATGTGAAGGGTTTTTTCCTCAACATTCCTTGCGAAAAGAATCGCATCCCCTATAACACACAACGGCGCGGCAATCCAGTACTTGCCGTTCTCGTCGCGGTCCGCAGGCACCTCGGAAATGGTCATTGCAACAGGGTTGCTTTTCCATTTGTCCTCAAGTTCCGGCGGAATTTCATATAATTCCTTAAACCCCTGCCATGCGGGCTTGTTGTTTATCTCGAACGCAAGGCTGCCTTTGGCCTTGGTTATCTCCATTTTTTTGCCCGTGGGCTTCAATCCATGCTTGTAGCTGATTTTAATGGAGGCATCCGATGAAATGACCGCAAAAACAACCGAATCCTGGTAAACTTCTTCATTGAGAAACTGGAAGTTTCTTTTGCCCTTAAAATCGTCAAATGCCCCCGCGCCTATGATGGGCATGCTTTTATTGGTGCCCAATGCTGCGCCTTCCAGAACCTCCTCATACCTTGCCGGGCCTGTCCCTTTCAACGCCATAAATTTTGAAAGTGCAGGAAACATCAACTTGCTTACCCCCATCTTCATCATGGCCTTCATTCCGGGCAGGTCGGGGAATTTCATTCCCGAGGGGAAAATAAGCGCGCACCTGTTTTTATAGCCGCTTTTTCCCAGATTTTCAAGGGCGGCTTTCGCAGCCTGCCTGCCGCTTTCAATGGGGTGCATCCTTGATTTCTTCCCGACGCCAATGCCCACATCCATCTGCCCGGCAAGCGTCATTATTCCGATGCCATGGGGGGAGGTAACTTCAGGAGTCAATATTGCGGCGCCTGTGCAGCCCACAACAGGCGCTTTGACAATTTTTTTGATTTCGCCCAGTATTTTTTTGAGGTTATTCCCGCCGTAATGGACGGATGTGAAAACTATCGCCAGTTTGGGGTCTTTTATGCCCCGCACACTCTCTGTTGCCGCCTGTTTTGCCGCCTGCAGAGGGTTCTGTTCATCTGAGAACCCCAGCCCTGCGTAAATGCCGTCTTTGCCCATAATATTCAATTATGTATATGCCTTTTTTGTTTATATATTTTTGCTATTGCACAACAATTATAAAGGACATTTCACCATAGATAATTATAAAATGAATGGCGCAATAGGGGCCTGTGAAAATGTTCAATGCTGAAACTGTAAGAAAGCATTTTCCCGCAATACGGGCGGGCAGAATCGTTACAAACAACGCCGCAACCACGCAGGCTCCCGACTGCCTGCTGGACCTGCACAGGGAACTGGCGCTGATGTATGAGAACGTCCACAGAGGGCAATCGTCCGCATCCATACACACCACCCGCCTGTTTGAAAATGCCTACTCCCTGGTTGCGGATTTTATCGGGGCGGAATCGTGGAGGGAGATAATTTTTTACCGCGGGACAACGGAAGCCATAAATTCGGTGATGTATTCGCTTATGACGGAGTTCAGGGACGGGGACAATGTTGTAACGACTTATCTTGAGCATAACTCAAATTATGTCCCCTGGTATGGCTTGACAAAGGAAATACTCCCGAAATTCGGCATAAATGTCGAATGCAGGCTTGCAAAGTTTGACAAGGAAACAGGCGAAATAGATCTGAGGCATCTGGCGGAACTTGTGGACAGAAGGACAAAAATTGTCTGCTGTACAGGCGCCTCGAATTTTCTGGGAACGAAACAGCCAATATCCAAAATCAGGAAAATCGCCAATGACTCAGGGTATAAGCAGCCGAACGGAATAGGACGTTCTTATCTGCTTATTGATGGAGCCCAGCTTGTACCCCACTCTTATGTAGACGTTGTTAAGCAGGATATTGATTTTTTGGGCTGGTCGTTCCACAAGATGTTCAGCCCATTTGGCAGCGGGGCTTTGTACGGAAAAAAGGAAATTCTGGAGACCATTCCCTGCTTTCAGTACGGGGGAGATATGATTGCGGATGGGCAGGTCACGCCCGAAACAGTCGGCTACAACAAATTGCCATGGAAATTCACCGCCGGCACCCCGAACATTCTGGGAACGATACTTGCCGGCGAGGCGACAAAGTTTTTGGTTGAATCCGCACTCGGTAAGGATGAAGACTGCGCCGATATCGGCAGGGGGCACATGAAAAGGCACCGCGTAAGGAGGGCGATGAACAATATAACTAACTACGGCACAAAACTCGGGCAGCAACTGATTGACGGCTTAACCGCAATTCCGGGGCTCACCCTATACGGTCCTACCGATGCAAGAAAGAAGACCTCCCTAGCGGCATTCACTATAAAAAACAAGGATACCTTTGATATCGCCAAGCAACTGGCAACCAGGGGGATTGAGGCAAGGGCGGGCTGCCATTGCGCAACCCTTGCACATTATTTTTATGGAATCAATCCGCCCGCAAGTTGCAGAATAAGCCCCTACTTTTACAATACTCCAAAAGAGATAAAATACATCGTGGAATCAGTAAGGGAAATTGCCGAGCAATAATTCTGGCTGCCGGCAAAAAAGCACTGCGGCGTTATTTTCCGTCAAGCACTTTCACAATATCCTCTCTGGCCTTGTGCAGTGCAAGCTCCAGAAGCCCTCTGTTCCCTAGAGCCGGGATAATGGCGACCAGTGCGGTATCGCTTTCCGGCAAAATAAAAAATATGACCTCATAATCCATTACCTTAAAAAAAAGCTCATTCAGCCCGTAGCCGTGTTTGGAATACTTGTCGACAATTTCAAAAAATGACCCCATTGTCTCCTGCAGGATTCCCCACACATCTTTTATTTTTTTGTTGAATTTTTTTTCAGGGGGGATTATTCCTTCGATGCCCTTTCTTACGACCATGCAGGCGTATATATCCTCGTAACTAAGCAGATTGTCCAGTATCCCCAAAATTTTTCCTTCATTGCTTGATGGGCTAGTCATAACTACCAAAATAAGATTGTCCTAGGGCTGTTTTATTCTATCGCTATTCCCTTGCTCGTTATTTTAAATGTCTGTTGCTTCAGGGTGTGCTTCGTATTGCGGAGTTTTGCAATCTCCAATTTTCTTGTGTCCAATGCATTGTAAGCACTCAGCATGATTATGCCGTCGCACAAAAATTCCGAAATAGTGTCCCTGCTGTAGGTCGGGGAGTCCTTCATAATTTCGCTGATGAAAAAAGAGGTTGCGCCGGTTGCCCTCACTCCGAGAATTATAGACCTTATCAGACTTCTTGTAATAGTACTCTCGTCAACAACCGAAGGGTAAACCATCTCCGAAATTTGCTTCATGCCGAAACTCTTGCCTGACTGAGGGGTAGAACCGAATATTGATGCAACGCTGTCCACTACAACCATGTCCGGCTTTTCCTTCTTAACTGCCTTAACTATTGTGTCGGCCAGGGCAAGGTCGTCCGCGCCCACTGAAAGGATTGTCAGGTGGTTGTTTACTTTTGTCCAGCCGAACTGCTTCATCTGCTCTTTGATGTCCTCCGCCGTTTGCTCAAAACTTATGTAGAGGCACTTCTTTCCCTTCAGGGAATTGTTGTAAAGAGCATTCATGCAGAAGATGCTTTTGCCTGTTCCCGGCGCGCCACTTACCAATACTGTGCTGCCCTTGGGCCAGCCTCCTTGAATCAAATTATCAAAGCCCGTTACGCCTGTAGGAATTCTTTGAATCAAATTAAATTCACCTGTTAAACTAATGCGAAACCTATATATAATAGTTTCTGCGTTGTATTTTCGGCATGGATGCATCAGACTTCGCAATTACCGGTGGCCTTGTAGATCCGAGGCTGAAAAAGGCGCTGCAATTCAAAAGGCTTGACCATTACATTTTCACGCACGACCTGAACTACCGCAACCAGATGACAATACTCAGGAACGCGATGGTAACGGGGATTGTTTCATGGACTGAAGGCATGGAGATGAAGGTTCAGGCGATGACGGATGCCTATGTCCGTATTGAGTTCCTCAGCAAAAAAACAGCGGAGAAAAGCCTTTGGGCGGAGTGGAAGGAGTTCGGCAAGATGAAGGACGAGATAGACGAGATTTTCAGAAAGAGGGAAAGGAAGTGGAATAAACTCGAACACAAGATAGGGTTTGGTAAGGCGAAGGCTGAACATTGAATAATACTCGTAACAATTCTGGCATGCCAGCATATACGGCGATTTTTAAGGTAATTTTTCTGGCAAGGCAGAATTAA
>JBDRDO010000019.1:0-15363 GCA_043820655.1 Candidatus Iainarchaeum sp.
AAAAAGCGGCGCGGAGGAGAAAATGAAGGGCTTTTATGATAATGAAGAGGCAATAAAAAGAATAGTGGATAAATCAAAAAGTTCAATCGGTTCGGAAATTGAAAAGCACGATTTGGATGAGATTAAATTGCTTGCCGCAAATGCAATCAATTTGCGCGGCGAGCGCCGCGCGCTTACAGAATACATTGAGAAAGGCATGGCTCGCGAGATGCCTAACTTTTCAGTGCTTGCAGGCCCTGTTCTTGGGGCGCGCCTTCTGTCAAAGGCTGGCGGGATGAAGAGGCTTGCATTCATGCCATCCTCAACAATTCAGGTTCTTGGCGCCGAGAAAGCGCTGTTCCAGCACCTCAGAACAGGGGCAAAGGGACCGAAGCACGGTTTGCTTTACTCACACGCGCTTGTCCGCGCTGCCAAGCCGTGGAACAGGGGCAGGATTGCACGCACAATTTCAGGGAAACTTGCAATAGCCGCAAGAGGGGATTACTTTTTAAAGGAGAAAAGCAGTGATTTAAAGGAAACCGCAAACTTGCTTGAGAAGCGGGCAAACGAACTCAGCGAAAGGGGGAAGAGGCATGGCGTTTCATCCGATAAGGAAAAGGGGCATAAGAAAAGCAAAGGAAAAGGGCGGAGAGCACACTGATTTCCTTGGCGCAACATATGAAACTGAAATGCCCCACGGCGATAAGAAGGTTGTCAGCAAGCAAAATCTTTTCCGCAAGAAACTAATCGGCGAAAAAACGTTTTACTATGCCGACACAGGGGAAAGGGTCGGCGGTAGGCAGCTGCCAAAGACCTGGGAAATACTGCGCCGCCTCAGAATATCGCTGAACCTCCTTGGCAGGAAGGAAATTGCCGAAATGTGGGGCAAGGCGGAATACCACAGAGGGACCTTTGCCGGCAAGGAAGGAGTGTGCAGGATAATCGACGGCCAAAAAGAAGGGGAAAAAATTCTTAAGGTGAAGTGGAATTTCGGCATAACAAGGCATTACAACAGGCAGGGCGAGCCCGTAATAATATAGCGACAGGACACGGCAGAAAGTGATTCAATGGCGGAAAGCGATAAACTCATAAAAAAATTCCCGGGCATTTACGGGCTTGGGAAATTCCTGCTCACCAAAAATCTAACCCCGGGGCAGAAGGTTTACGGCGAGCAGTTGATTAATTTTCAGGGCTCGGAATACAGGGACTGGAACCCGAACAGGAGCAAGCTTGCGGCGGTAATTAAAAACGGGCTTAAAGAGTTTGTGGTTAAGGAAGGCACGAATATACTTTACCTCGGCGCCGCGGAGGGCACAACAATTTCACACCTTTCGGACATAGTGGGAGAAGGAGGGGTTGTTGTGGGGGTAGATATTTCCGCACGCACCATGCGCAAGTTCCTGTTTCTTTGCGAAAGGCGCGAGAATCTCCTTCCGATAATGGGGGATGCCGCCCAGCCTCTCTCCTATAAGCATGAACTTGGCGAGTTTAAGGCGGATTTCCTGTATCAGGATGTTTCCCAGCGCGAGCAGGCGGAAATATTCATGCGCAATGCGCGGCAGTACCTGAAAAAGCGCGGCTACGGGATGCTTGCGATTAAGGCACGTTCCGTAAGCTCGACAAAAAGCGCCTCAAAGATTTTTGACGAGACATGTGAAAAGCTGGAGAAGGATTTTGAAATCATCCAGCGCATCGGGCTGAAGCCATATGATAAGTTCCATGAAGTAATTTACTGCAGGGGAAGGTAGGGGGAATTGAAATGCCCGCGGCAGGAGATGTGAAAACTGCAGGTGCGTGGGCGCCCGCGCACGTAACGGCATTCTTCAAGATTTATCCGAACGGCTCAACAGGCGCGGGGCTGAATATTGAGGAGGGCGTTACAACAGAGGTGCACGTTGGCGCGGCAAAGGGGCGCGGGAAAGCAGAGGTCAGAATAAACGGAAAAAAAAGCGCGGCGGAAACCTCGCGCGCGGTTATCCGTGAATTTCTGAAACACACGAACGGGAATTACAATATCACAATCAGGCACAAAACAAAACTGCCGATTGGATACGGCATGGGTGCAAGCGGTGCGGGCGCTCTTTCATTGGCGCTTGCACTGAACAGTGCTTTGGGCACGAAGCTGTCCAGGAAACTGTGTGAAAAAACAGCACGGCGCGCGGAGATTGAATGCGGCACAGGCCTCGGCGACACAACGGCACAGATGAATGCGGGGGTTTTTTACGGGAAAAAGCCGTACCCCTCAAAAACTGCGGTGCGGATAAAAACAAAAAAACGCCATGTTGCCCTCGGCTTCTTTGCCCCTATAAAAACAAAAAATATCATAAGGAGCGCGGAATGGAAGGGAAAAATAAACCGCTCAGGCACATGGTGCATGGGGCATATTGAAAAAAACAGGAATGTGGATGCGCTGATGCATTGCGCGCGTGTTTTTGCGGTTGAAACAGGGCTTGCCACGCGCAGGGTGCGTGCAGTAATGAATGAAATTCCGGAAGCAGGGCAGGCAATGCTTGGGGAAACTGTTTTTATGCTGACAAACAGCCCTGCCTCAGCGCGGGCGGCATTAAAAAAACACACGCACAGGGTTATTGTAAGCAGGATTGCAAAAAAGGGGGCGCATGTTTTATGAGCTCGGGCAAAGAGGCGCAGATACCAAAAACACATCCGCGCTATAAGTCACTTCTGCAGAGGCACATGTTAGAGGAGGCAATGCACAATGGCATTGTTGCCCCCGCGGGACTGACAGCGCACGGCAGGGGCGAGGCGTTTGATTATCTGATTGGAGAAAGGACAACAAAAAATGCAAAGGGCTCAATCCGCGCCGCTGCGGCTGAATTATTGCTTGCGGAAAGGCCGGTACTGTGCGTGAACGGGAACACCTCAGCGCTATGTGCGCGTGAAATAATTTCACTGCGCAAGGCAGTTCCAAACTCGGCAATTGAGGTAAATCTTTTTTACCGCTCGCGCACACGCGAGATTAAAATAAAAAAACTGTTCTCAAAACTCGGGGAGAAAATTTTAGGGGCTGACCCCAAGATGCAGACAAGAATAACAGGCCTTGATTCCGCGCGCAGGATTGTTGATGCACGCGGGGTTAAAAATGCCGACACCGTGCTTGTTATGCTTGAGGACGGGGACAGGACAGAGGCACTGCGCAAACTCGGCAAGCGCGTTATTGCAATTGATTTAAATCCGCTGTCAAGAACTGCAAAAAAGGCGGACATAACAATAGTTGACAATGTCTGCAGGGCACTGCCCCTGCTCACAAAAGAGGTGCGGAACCTGAAAAAGTGCCGCGGCGGAAACGCGGCAATAAATTCAATAAAGGCGCGCTACAGCAACAAAAAGGCGCTTGACAACTCGCTTAAAATAATACGCGGAGGCGCCAGATAATGCACGGGACAAAACGCCAGGCAATCCACTTATTGCTCGGGCTTTTGTTCATTTACCTTGCGCTTTCATTCGGCAGGGCAATTGCACTGCAGGCCGCTGTTGTAATTTTTATTGCCGGCTCCGTGCTTTCATTCCTTATCCTGCACGGATTGGATATTCCATTAATTAACCGCATCCTTGGAAATGTGCAGAGGCAGCGCGAGCAGGGAAAATTGCCGGGAATTTCGGCGATGTATTTCGTGCTTGGGGTTGCAATTACGCTTTTTGTTTTTCCCCTGCAGGCAGCTGTTGCAGGGCTTATGGTGCTTACATTCGGCGATACCACGGCAACACTTGCAGGGGGCAGGTTCGGCAGGCACAAAACAATAGGGGAAAGGACAGTTGAGGGCACTGCCGCGGGAATTGCCGCTGCATTCATTGCACTGCTTTTCCTCACAACGCCATTAAATGCCGCAATTGTTGCCTGCGCAGGAATGCTTGCGGAATACCTGCCGATTGATGATTCATACAGCATACCCGCGGTTGCGGGGCTTGTTATGCTTCTGCTGATTTAGCCTTGCGTTGCTTTTTTAAACCATTTCATGCCAAAAATTCCTCTAAGGACGGGTAGCCTAGTCTGGATAGGGCAGCTGCCTCCTAAGCAGCAGGTCGAGGGTTCAAATCCCTCTCCGTCCGTTACTAATTTTCTGCGTGCCATTTAGGCACTTCCACAATCGCCGAAACCATTTTAAAAGGGAAATGCGCTATTATAAGGTATGGATCAGCTTCAAACCACAATTGCCGGCGAAATAACGCTTTCGCAGAATCCGGGCAAGAGCATGAAGAAGTGGCGCGAGATTTTCGGCATTTCACAGACCGAGCTTGCGGAATACCTCAAGGTTTCATCCTCAACAATTTCCGATTATGAGGGAGGCAGGAGGCAGAGCCCCGGCATCGGCGTGATAAAGAGGCTTGTTTCGGCGATTATAGAGCTTGATGACAGGCACGGCGGCAAGATTAAGAAACAGCTTGAGAAGGACTTCACGCCCAAAGAGGATGTCTTTGATGTGCACGAGTTCAGCGAGGCTATGGAGGGCAAGAAGCTTGCGGAAAAAATAGACGCAACTGCAGTGGCAAACCCGGGCAAGCTGAAAGGCACCAAGGTTTACGGCTACACAATTATAGATTCACTTAAGGTTATTCTGGATGTTCCTGTGCACGAGTACATGACAATGTACGGCAAAACTCCCGAAAGGGCATTGATTTTCCGGCATGTGGAAACAGGGCGCTCCCCGCTTATTGCGGTTAAGGTAGGCAGGTTTTCAACGGACATGCGGCCGAGCATAGTTGTCCTGCACGGGCTTGAGAAAGTTGATCCCATTGCGATTAAAATTGCGGAGAGCGAGAAAATACCCCTGCTTGTGACAACAAAGCCGATTGAGGAAATAATCTCCACGCTGAAAAAATACGAAAGCTGATTTTCACGCGGTGAAATGCGCTTTACAGGGCATCAGAACCGCACGCAGAATGTAAACCTGCGCTTTGCCTTCCCGCTGGTATCAACGCCCATAAGAGTAAAAGAGTGCTTTACCTTTCCGTGGGTTTGTTTCACAAGCGCCTCGGCAGTAACCTTCGCCGCGCGCTTGCTCCCTATGCGCAAATCAACCCCGTTACGCGCCCTGTCCATGCCGATTACCTGCGCAAGGGGATCTTGCTTCCTTTCCGCGCGCAGGAACCCCTCAGCCTCCCGCAGTTTTTCATTCAGCTGTTCTTGGGAGGGCTTCTCATCAAACCTTATCTGAATAGTTGCCTCAAAATAATTTGATGCAAGCTTCATGCATGCATCACACAGCACATTTGCGGGCTTAAGCAGAACCTGTTTCTCAACATGCACATCCGAACCCTCAACCTTTCCGTCCACTGAAATATTCGCAAGCGTAATGCCGTTGTTCTGCGGCTCAAGTGAAATTTCAGTCTCGGGCTCGGCAATCCCCCTTATTTTTATGTTCTTTTCAACAAATTCGCACAGTGCATCCGAGTCCTGCGAGCCCAAGCGAGCAAGGCGGGCCGAAGTGCCCTCCAGATCACGCGCGGATCTTTCCGCGCCCTGTTCAACCCAGTGGCCGCCCACAAGCACCTTCGCACACCTCTTGCAGTGCTCAACCTTCAGTTCAACAGGTGCAATAATAATCTCATGCTCGGAGGCATAACACTCCGCGCAGAACCCGCGCACAAATTTTTCCGCACTACCCTCCTTCCCGCACTTGGGGCAGAAGCGTTTCATTTTAACGCCTTCCCTTTGCCGCGCGCAATGCCGGCATTCCCCAACCCGTACTCAAGGTAAAATGTGGGGTTAAGCACATACAGATATGCCGCGAAAACCCCCGTAAAAATTCTCGCAAGAATGAACAGCACAAGCACAATTACGCCCGCCGCGTTTCCCGCCCTGAGCGCAAATTCAAACCCGAACGCAAGCAGGAATGAGAGCAATGAAATTGCCATGCTTGCCGCGGAAGCAATAACAACATCCTTCAGGTTTCCGCGTGAAAGGGAAAGTGTCCTGCGCAGTGTTGCGATGATGCCAAGATTTTCAAGCGCGGCAACAGGGTAAAGCAGGAAGAACGCGACAAGCATAACAAATATCGCGGCGAGTGAAACCGCGCCCATAATCAGCGTTCCCTCCGCGCTTCCGAAGGCAATCATTATGCCTATAACCGAGCCAAGCGCGGCGCTTATTGCAAATGCCCCCATTTCAACAACAAGCACGGACGGCACAACAACAATAAACCTTTTCCACGACGTCCCCGCCGCCGCGCGGAAGGAAACATCCCCTGTTTTGCGGAACTGCCCCGCCATTACGGAGTACATCGCATTCACAAAAACATCGATGAAACTCACGGCAAGCATGAAAATAATCCAGAAAATGGAGGAATAAATCAGTTCGATGTTCGGGGAGGTGAATGCATCAACAGTTATTCCCGCAACCGCAATTATGGGAAAGGCGTAAAGGAACGCAATCAGGACCTTTGGCAGAAACAGTTTTGGGCATTTCTTAAGCGTTCGGAACGAGCCAACAAAGACCTTTGCCAGCGAAGTCATATCTCAATTTCATCTCCGACACTTGGTGCGAAAACCTCAAAGCCCTTTTCCTTAATCTCGCGGGCAAATTTGTCAATGACTTCCGTATCACCGTGCACGCAGATAACCTTCTCGGGATTAAGCCTCTCAATCTCGCGGATAAGCTCGTCGTGCGAGGCATGCGCTGAAAAGTCATACTTCTCAACATGCATCTTCGGCTCCACATTAATTCCGTCAAGGTTAATCTTCCCTGTTTCCAAAAGTGTCCTGCCCGGCGTTCCCGTGACCTGATAGCCAGTAAGCATTAATCTTGAATTTTTGTCCTTGTAAATCTCAGGAAGATAAGCGTGCACAGGCCCGCCCTGCAGCATTCCCGAGGTGCAGACAATCACGCTGGGCTTTGACAGCGCCTTTTTCCTCATGCCCATGCTCTTAACCCACTTGGCACTGTTAAGCGCCTTCTTCAGGAACTGCGGGTTCTTCAAATATTTCGGGAAATCAAGGTAAATGCGTGATGCCTTCTGGCACATTCCGTCAAGGTAAATGTCGGCGTTGATATTGTATTCATGCAGAATATCAATAACCTCCTGCGACCTTCCCACAGCAAAGGCGGCAATCAGTGCGTGCCCCCCTGCATCAATTGTGTCCTGCACATGCTCGACAAAAAGTTTTTCGGTTTCCTTTCTTGGAGGATGGTTTCTGTCCCCATACGTGCTTTCAAGCATCAATGTGTCACAGCCCCCGAGTTTTAAATCCGCGCCATTGTGCAATCTTGTTTCCTCCGCCTTGAAATCCCCTGTGTAAACGAATGTTCCTTCCCTGTGCCAGATTTTTGTTATTGCGGAGCCAAGAATATGCCCGGCATTATAGAACTGCATTTCAGTATTTTCACTTATGTCCATGCGCTGGTTGTAACCAACCTTAAATGTGTGCTTTTCAGTTGCCGCAATCTCATCCCTTGAGAACTGCGCATCCATTCCTTCCAAACCCGCAATTTTCAAAGTGTCAAACCACAGCATCTTTGCCAGATCCAGAGTGGGGGGGGTCATATACGCCATTGCATTCGCGGTCTGGAATAAATGGGGCAGGTTTCCCGAGTGATCGAGATGCGCGTGCGATGTGATTGAAGCATTAAGGTTTGTGTCAACAGGCAGAGGGTATTCAGTTGCGGCAGTGCTCAGCTTAACGCCGTAATCCATCAGGATTTTATCTCCCACATCCAGCAGGAAACCGCTCCTTCCCACTTCCCTTGCTCCGCCTAAAAACTTGATTTTCGCCATTTTCCGCTCACCTTCGTGCTTTTCTGAATAATTTAAAAAACAACAGATTTATATAGGGATTCAGGCAGCCTCCTGAAAACACCCTAATCAGAACTTCAGGGCCTCCATTGCCTTTGCAGCGTCCTTTTCATCAATAACAAAGAGCGTATCTGTCCAGGAACTCATTGTTTCAAGGATGTTTATGCCGCGCTCCGCAAGGAGCGATGTTACATACGCAACAACCCCCGGCGTTGTTTCGATTTCCTTCCCGCTTTTCAGCACTATCTCAACCAGCCCTGTGCGCGATGACTCTATAAAGGGCGAAAATTTGCCCTTAATGTCCTCCAGAAAGTCCTCTGAAGTTATCAGTGTAACGCTGTTTGAACCCTGGATCATATGAAATGGCTCGCCGTTTTCAGTTATTTTCGCGGCAAATTCCGTTAACTTTGCCACAGGCGCCCTGCCACCGAATATAACGACAGTTATCTTGTTCTTCATCCCAAACTTGCTCTTTTTCAGGAGTTTTATTATCTTCCCTTCCAGCCCTTTTTCAGCACCCGCCTTTTCGGCATATCTCCGGCATGCAACAAGCACTGCGTCAAAACTGCCCTGCTTTTCAATCCCCAATTCAGTTGCAATAAGCCGCGCAAGGGCCGAGTAATTCACAAGCCCCTTTGCCAGGCACTCCTTAATTACGGGGTGCGCGCGGATGTAATCTTCCGTTGCCTTTGTTGTGTTCATAATATAACTTCTACATAAAAAGTATATAAATGTTCTGTTTCGGACATTTTTGTTTAATTTGTCCGATTTCGGGCGGAAAGTATATGAAGCATCGGCGCGGGAAGTTAATATGCATTCAAAAAATTATGAGGCAGAGCCGGGAGAAATTGAAAAGGCAGTCCTGCTGTATTCAGGCGGGCTTGACACCTCTGTTTTGCTGAAAATGATTCATGAGAAATACGGCGCGGGCATAATCACGCTTACCGTTGATCTGGGCCAGCCGGACGATTTTTCCGCGGTGAAAGAGAAGGCACTTTCCCTCGGCGCGGAGAAGGCGGTTGTGGTTGACGCAAAGCAGGAGTTCTGCAATGAATATATCTCAAAGGCAATAAAGGCAAATGCACTTTATGAGGGGAAGTATCCTTTACACACTGCGCTCGGGAGGCCGCTTATTGCGAAGCTCGCGGTTGAAATTGCGCAAAAATACGGCGCACAGGCAATTGCACACGGCTGTACAGGCAAGGGCAATGACCAGGTAAGGATTGATGGAAGTGTGCTTGCACTTAATCCTGAAATGAAAATAATCGCACCTGTGAGAAAGTACGCGCTTTCGCGCTCCGAGGAAATTGCATATGCACAGAAGCACGGCATTCCAATCCCTGTCAGCATTGAAAAGCCGTACAGCGTGGATGAAAACCTTTGGGGCAGGGCAATTGCCGGCGGCGTGCTTGAGGATGCGGATGTTGAACCGCAGGAAGATGTTTTCATGTGGGCGAACGGAAAAAACAATGGCAAAACAGAATACGCTGAAATTGAATTTTCCGCAGGCATTCCAATTGCCCTCAATAGCAAGCAAATGCCACTGCATGAACTAATCGCGGAACTGAATATAATGGCGGGCGCATGCGGAGTGGGAATTATTGACACAATAGAGGATAAGATAATCGGAATGAAAACCCGTGAGGTTTATGAGTGCCCTGCCGCGGTTTGCATAATAGAGGCGCATAAGGAGCTTGAGAAAATGGTCTGCACAATCCACGAAAACAACTTCAAGCCTTCAGTTGACCGGCAGTGGGCATTCAATGTTTACGCGGGATTATGGTTTGACCCGCTAATGCAGGATTTGGATGCATTTATTGAAAGCGTAAACAGCAAGGTTTCAGGCACGGTAAAACTAAAGCTTTCCGGCGGGGCATGCACGATTGCGGGACGTAAATCTGCAAATTCCCTTTACAATGCGAAACTTAACTCATATGAAAACAGCGGCATGTTCAACCATTCCGCCGCGGCAGGGTTTATTGAACTCTGGACACTGCAGAGCAGGATTGCCAACAAAATTAAGGCAGAGAACGCGGGGGTGGAAAAGGATGAAACTATGGCAGCAGAAAAGCAAGGGCAAAAGTGCACAGCATAAGGGCGGGGCTGAAATTGAGCAGTTTCTTTCAGGGAATGATGCAATACTTGACATAAAGCTTGCGCAGTACGACTGTCTTGCATCAATCGCCCATGCCGAAGCACTGGCGGATGCGGAAGTAATTTCACAGAAAGAATGTTCCGCGCTGAAAAAAGAGCTTGTGGAAATAATGAAGCTCTGCAAAAAGGGAAAATTCAATATTTCTCCCGCAGAGGAGGACATGCACACAAAAATTGAGGAAATACTCACTGAAAAACTCGGCAAAACAGGGAAGAAAATACACGCCTGCCGCTCGCGAAACGACCAGGCACTAACCACCCTGCGCCTTTACATGAAATGCGAACTTGCGGGGATAAAAAACAGGGCGGATAAGTTAGCCGCCGCATTCTCGGCATTTTCCGCCGCCAATGCAGGCAAGCCCATGCCCGGCTACACACATATGCAGCGCGCAATGCCATCCTCAGTTTCACTCTGGGCAGATGCATTTACGGATTCACTGGAAGATGACATTAAATTAATTCACTGCGCACTTGACATACTTGACCAAAGCCCGCTTGGCAGCGGCGCAGGTTACGGAACTCCGATTGCACTTGACCGCGCGCTTTCCGCAAAGGTGCTGGGATTCAAAAAGGTTCAGGCAAACCCGATATACTGCGCAAATTCAAGGGGGAAATTTGAGGCGCTTGCGCTTTCCGCGCTCTCCCAGTTAGCGTTGACGCTGAATAAGTTTGCCTCGGATGTTATGCTGTTCTCCACACATGAATTCGGCTTTTTCACGGTGCATGAATCACTGTGCACAGGCAGTTCCATGATGCCGCAGAAGAAAAATCCCGATGCTATTGAACTCCTGCGCGGGAAAACAAATGTTGTTAATTCACAGCTCTTTCAGGCACTTTCAGTTATGCAGAACCTGCCCTCAGGATATAACAGGGATTTGCAGTTGACAAAGGCGCCGCTTATTTCAGGGATTGAAACCATGCATGAGTGCCTTTCTGTTGCGGAAACCGCAATCAGTACACTGAAAGTAAACAAATCCGCACTTGAAAAGGCAATGAGCCCCGGGCTTTTCGCAGCGGAGAAGGCGCATGCCCTGACATCAAAAGGCATGGCTTTCCGCGATGCCTATCGCAGGGTGAAGGCAGAGGCGAATATTTAAATATCACAGGCGCCTTATACTTGCATGGGAACGCTTGATGTTGTCAAAAGTGCGCAATTGGCGCGGAAATACGGCATTAAATTTGCAAAGGCAAGGCACGCCAAAACCGCTGTAGAACTTGCCTCCGCCGTGAAATACACAGGCTTCCCCTGCGCAATCAAGCTTGTAAGCGCGGAATTAACCCATAAAACCGATGTGGGCGGGATTGCGCTTGGAGTTAAGGGCAGGGAAGAGGCACTCTCACACTTCAAAAAAATGTCCAAATTAAGGGGTTTTGAAGGGGTTTTGGTTCAGCAGATGGCTTCGGGGACTGAGATTATAATTGGGGGAAAAAGAGACCCGCAGTTCGGCCCGACTGTGCTCTTTGGATTGGGCGGAATTTTCGTTGAGGTTTTCAAGGATTTCTCACTGGGAGTCTGCCCGCTTACGCGCACGGATGCAAAGCGCATGGTTCGCAGTGTAAAGGGCTATAAATTACTGACAGGCTTCCGCGGGGCAAAAAAGGCAGACCTTGCATCAGTTGAAAACGCAATTCTGGCTGTTGCAAAATTAATGCAAAAGGAATCACAGATACAGGAACTTGATCTGAACCCGTTGTTTGCAACTGAGAAGGGCGTTTTGGCTGTGGATGCACGGGTTGTGGTTTAATCATCCTACTTCGACAGAGCAAACAACCGACCCAGACTTTCCAGGGAAAGAGTCGTGGATTTTATAATTTAACCCCTCAGTTTTAATGAACTTCAAAAGAGAATCGAAAAGTGAATTAGAAGGAAGGCTTAGTACTGGCTCGTCACTGCCCGGTATTACCAAGGCACCCCCCTGCCCCGAAAGAATTTCACGACGTATGAAGCCATATGAATGACTAGGCGGCATCTTACCTAAAATCTTTGCAGAACTCTCATTAAAACTACCTATAAGGATGCGCCTCTGGTTAATTGAAGGTTTGCCAACGTGACCTTTAGTGTTAAAGTCACAAAGAAAAACAGCACTACCACTCGACTCAGGCGCCGGCTCATCACTTATTTTGAAATCCCAGATTTTTTTGTCAAGCTCGCCCGCCAGATAGTACTCAACCCTGAACCTGTCGAATCCGGATGAAAGAGTAAATTTAACAAGGGCTTTCCAGATAGTCTCTTCCTTATGCTTTCGATGGAACTCAATAAATTTGCTTTCAGAACCCATTCTCATGCACCAATAAAATCAATCGGCGAGCTTCCCGCCAAGCCAGAAAGTGCCCTCCACCCCGTCGTCCACCTGCGGCGTGCCCTCAAAGTTTGACTTTAGAACAAGTATTGGAATTACAATCTCAACACCGTCAAGGGTTTCAACAATTTTTGTATCAAGTATGAACGCATCGCTCCCAAACGCCTTGACTTCCTTAACGCCCCGCACAACACCAGTAAAGTCGTAATCGCCAGGCCGCCCATCCACAGAAAACAACATTGTAAACCCCTTGCCTACCCAGTACTCTCCCGCTGTTGCAGGTTTCGTTTCCGGCAGTTCAATCTCACGCATATTATAGCCTATTCCCCAAAGCAAGCACTCGGCTTCTTTTCCCTCAAGCGCGGCATATTTATCGTAGTTATATGCATAATCCGCAGCAAAATAAAGTACGGGCAAGCCCCCAATACCTATGCCGACATACTCCTCAAGTCCGTCGTCAATACTTCCGACATATATCACTTCCGCTTCAAAAGAGCTGCCAGAATCAATAACCGGAAATCCCGAAACAGCCTTCCCATCAACCGCCAACACCATAGCACTCGCGCCACCGAAGCCTTTGGTTGCGAGAGTAACCTCGCCCTCCGGTGCGGAGAATTTTCTCTCCGAATCGGGACTATTAAGAGTTCCCTCCATAAAGCCGTTTACCTTCTGCGCCCGCCCGCCGAAATTTTTGATTACCGCAGCCCATTGCGCATCGTGGTTGGCAGGCGCGGCACAACCGCTTAGCAAAATAAGTCCCAGAATAGCGAAAACCAGAAATAGTTTAGTGGCAACGGCGTTTTTCTTTATTCCCATATCTTATCTTTCTCTCAAATCCTTAATATACTTTAGGTTGAACAAAAATCAACCGTTTGGTTGAATTTTTGCAGGAGTTTTCAGACGATAGGGTTTTAGTTATATTCGCCTGATTAAGTGAATATGAAGCCGCTCAGCAAAAAGGAGCAAAAAAAGCGCAGGGAGTACAAAAAGCGAATGCTCAGAGAATTTAAAAAACGCTATGACAAATACTTTTCCCCTGCAGAAATGAAAATCCGGAAAAGGGCGGAGAAGATAAGGGCACGAAGGAGTAAGGAAAGCGAAGCAATAAGAACCAAACAACTACTTGAAGACCTGAAACACTACGGGTTCAATCCAAAGGACTGGAAACTGGATTTCAGCCAGACAGTATTTGAAGGGCACGATTGTTCCGAGTGCGGAACAGAAAATAGGTCCAATATTTTCATACGAAATAAGAAAAACCCGAAAGAATGGGTGGAGGGGTGGTGCGATTGGGCGCACATTAAACGGTGCAGAGAGAAATATTCCGAGGGCGATACTTGCTACTCGTTATGGCGCGGCGGGAAGGATTTTGAATACTATGTAAATGATATGAAGAAGGCTTACGAAAAGGAGCGCTACAGGAAAATTGACCCGGGCAAGTCTATTTATTATTGGGATTATCTCAAAGTGCCGAAAGACCTCGCCAAAAAATACGGTATCAAAGCAAAGGATGGCTTTGAAAAGCCCGATTACATCCGCGAAATGGAGAAGGGTTGCAACAGGACTTCCGCCCACGAGATGGAAATATGCAAGCAGCAGAAGAGGCTAAGGGAGCGGATGCGGAGGGAACTTGCAAAAATAATTGCGAAGCAGTTGCTGGAAGACATGCCTAATTACGGCTTTAGGAAAAATGAATGGAAAATAGATGTGGGAAAAATTACACGTGGCAGCCATAATTGCTCGGACTGCGGAGCCAGTGATGCATCCGATATTTACATCGTGAACAAGAAATCGCCAAATGTGAAAATATGGGCGGCATGCGATTGGGCGCACCTGAAAAAATGCAGAAATAAGCGCGCCAATATGCCGACATACCATTATTCAAGGCATGTCGACAACTACATTAAGCAAAGGGGGAAATACAAGAAAGCGGACGCATCAAAATTCATTTGCTTCTGGACAAAAATAAAAACGCCTGGGGATTTGGCAAAGAAATATTTTGTCAGAAATCTAGACCAGCCTTATGTTGTTCCAAGGCATATTCTGGAGAAATACGAAAGAATTTATGTTTGATGCCTTAACCTGTAGATGGAGTGCTATCAAACGCCGAACGTCCGTTTTCAAGTTTCCGATTATGAATCAAAATGCCGCCATTATTTAATTTCGCAAAGTCTGTTTTCTTCAGTTCAGCCTTGTTGAGTTTAGCCACATATTTTTTTCCTATGAAGACATAAGAGTTGCCAGTCGGGACCTTGCCGTCAAGAACATCATCGGATGACCTATCAGGCCAGTAGTCTTCATATTCAATCCAGCCGAAAGGAGCATCCAGATGCAGGAATAAATCTTTCATCAGATTTACAAAATCCGTTCTGTTTTTCAAAATTGCTTTCTTATTAATCTCCCCATCGCCGCCATAGCCGTCAATATACGTTTCTTGATTTATGGAATTTCCCAAAATCCAGCAATCGTTGAATCCGCCATGATTCAACTTACTTAATGATTCTGCAGAGATTACTGCTACCAGCAAATTGTCATAAAGAGGGTCTTTAGGCTCCTCTATACGGGTGCCCCAGTCCATATCATACTCGAAGATTAGAAACTTGCCCTCTTTCTTAATCAGCTTGTGCCTCTTAACGGCATAAAACTCTTCGGCTTTTTTGTACAATTCTACCTCTGAGTAATCACGCATCGGAACATAAAAATTGCAGGAAAATCTTGCGGGCATAGAATCACACTTAGAATAATTACCAAACTTTTAAAATACGGCACTTAGCCAAATGCCTCTGGCGGCACATAGATATTGTTGTATTTGGCCCAAGATGTTACTTCTCCGCGCCGTACTTTTCCATCAACATATTTCTGTTTCGCCCGATAGCAATTTATAACATCACCTACTTTATTCATAATTGCAAATATTTTCTCAGCTTGGTTATATGCTATTATGCTTTTGTCCGAAGTTTGTGTGAAGTGGGGCATCATCTCATCACCAAGCGTTTCTTTACATTCCCTCTCCATTTTACCAATATCATTATCCCAGCCATCATCATGTCTCCTCCACACCACATAGTCCGTGGTGTTTTGAGTCCAATTTGGCGTCGGAAATAAATAGGCAGTAACGTCACCGTTAAACAGTTCTATTACTACTTCCCCAATAAATATTCCTATCACAATAACTGCAGTTA
>JBDRDO010000020.1:0-11225 GCA_043820655.1 Candidatus Iainarchaeum sp.
TACGCAACAGCAGTTTCACACCTTGGGCAGATGTGAACGGGATAGTGCCCCGTATACAGAAGCCCCTTCTCCTCCGCCTTTTTAAAGGTCCACCACACCGCTTCAATATACTCATTCTTCAAAGTGAGATACGGATTCTCCCAGTCCATCCACACCCCTAGCATTTTGTATTCATCATTCTGCGTGTCAATAAACCTTGTTGCAAACTCCCTGCACTTCTTTACAAATTTATCGACGCCGAACTTCTCAATGTCCTGCCTGTTTTTGGTGCCAAGCTCCTTCTCAATCTGATACTCAATAGGAACGCCGTGCGTGTCATACCCTGCCCTGTCAAAAACATCAAACCCCTGCATCCTTTTCGCGCGCATCATGCAGTCCTTAATAACCTTATTCAGCGCGGTGCCCATGTGGATATGCCCCGTGGCATATGGCGGGCCGTCCATCATGTACCAGTGTGCCTTTGAGCCCCTGTTCTGCGCCCTTGCCCTGTCCGATATCTTGTTCTTTAGCCAGAACTCCTTAACACCCTGCTCCTTCTCAACAGAGTACGGTTCAAGCGGTTTCTTGTGCATTTTTCCCACCCTTCTTTTTGCCAATTTCCTTAAGCCATTTAAGGTAATGGTCCCTGCCCTTATTAGTCATACTGTAAATACTCACTCCCGGGATGTCTTTGTGTTTTTCTATGAGCCCCTTCTTCAGCATTTTTTCAAGCTCATTTTCTTTGATGTTGTGTTTTTCCATCGCAACCTTGAGGTCGCCGGGTAAGTTCCCGTATTCCCCGCCAAGCGTTTCCAGCACCGCCTTCTCCCTCAGCCTCCTTTTCTTTGCCACTGGATTCAGGGCATTGTTTATCTTCTTCGCCCCGTCCCCTATCCTTCTCACAAACTGGAACCTTTTCATATCTTTTCACTTCCTGAAATGGGCGTGGGAGGATTCGAACCCCCGACACTTGGTGTATAAGACCAATGCTCTAACCAGGCTGAGCTACACGCCCTCACCGGAAGGATCCGGTGGAGATCCGTGCCATCTTCGCTTCGCTCGATGACACTAACTCCCGCTCCCGCACATGCAAAACCGCGTGCGCTGGAGCAATAACTAACCAGCGTAATTAGATTTTTAAAAAGACCGCAAAATGGAAAAAGCCGGAACAGCGGTTCAAGGCGCGAATAGCGGGCGTATAGGATATCGCCTTCTTTGTATTTGCATGGCAATCATTCCTTATCTTCCCCGCTGATGTTGTTGTCTTCCTTCACTTCCGCAACCTCTTTCTCCGCTTCCTTGAACTCGCCGTAACGCCCGATGTTCAGCCTGAGCGAATCCTTGAAAGTAGAGGTGTAGCCATTGGTAATCGCATAGCTCTTCCCGACCTCTATGCTTTCAATTGCATCATCCCAAAGCGTAAGCAGAATCGTGCCTGTCGCATCCCCAACAAGCGCCTCGGTAACCTTATGCTGTGAATTGTCAAGCTTGCTTGTAACCTCGCGCACCTCATTCTTGTCAAGCACCTTAACTGTAACATCAACCTTTTTCGAAAACGGCTTGATTTCGGCCACATCCATAAGCAGTAATCTCCCTGAAAGTTGTTTTAAATGTATTCTCTGCCCCGCCTTCCGGCTTACGCACGCAAATAAATAAATAAAAAAAGAGGGGGGGGTGGACTTCCGAATCCAATTATTTTGGCCCGTAGTCCCTCTTAATGTCTATCACGAACTGCTTCGCGTCCTTTTTGAACGCCAAGCCGAAGCTAACCCCCAGTACAATCGCGAAAACAAACACGAATGCCGTGAATGCGATCTCGAATGCCCTTTCCAGGATTGTCACGTTAATGCCCGCGTTTGACAGACCCATCACAAGAGCAACATAAATAATTATGAGCTCCAGCGCAAGACCAATTGTCTTCTTATGGGCCAGGTTTGTCGCCAATATCTTATCCTTGACGAACTTCGCCAGCATCAGTCCCAGAACAACTATTAGCGCTCCCGCAATGAAGTAGGGCAGCCATACAAGGATCAGCCCGACAAAATTTGCCAGCGGCGTTAGTTCTATGTAGTCCGCTGCAGTCTGCAGGAAGAGCAGCACCACGTACCACTTTACAAAGCTTCCCACAAGCTGTGAAAGAGGCACGCCGCCAACAGCATCTTTTAATTTATGCTTAGCAGCCCACTCGTCCAACTTCAGTGCCTGGAGTATTTTCGCTATTACTTGTTTCAGGACCATTCCAACAATCCAGCCGGCAAGAACCAGCACTACTGCCACAAAAAGTCCGCCTAGGAATGTGAACAGTATGTAGTTTAATACCGCCTGAGGATTTGCTACCATGTTTGCTAGTGTTAGATCCATTGCCATTGCAAATCACCGTAACCTACAACGCTGTTCCACTATTTAAATGTTACGGATTAGCTTATCCAGTTCTTTTCTTAGTTCGTCCATTGACGAGTTATTCACAACCCTGAAATCCGCACCCTCAAGGACTTTTTTCAGGCCTTTTTTTTCAATGTCAGCCTTATCCCGCGCAAAGAACCTTTCCCTTTCCTCAGGGTCTCTGCCGCTCCTTCGCGCAAACCGTGCATCCTCCTCCGCATAAACCTCAAGCACAACAGCCCCGTTGCGCTCCCTTTTGATATGCTCAACCTCCCCCTCCGACCTTGCGCCTGAAATAACGGCATCCTTATTTTTAGGAATTCTTTCCATAAGCCTTTCAGCAACAATCGCCATCCCATGCTTTGCGCGCATCTCATCCCCCAGTCTTGCGAGCGCCTCCTTATCAACACTTTTCCCCTGCGCTTTCAGCTCATCCGCAAGCACATCCGAAAGGTTATACTTTGCACAGCCCAGCATTTCCGCGAGCATTTCTGCCGCTGTATCCTTACCGCTCCTAGCCAGCCCTACTACTATAATAGTTCTCATTTCCCCGCCCCCTCTTTGCCGTTCATTCCACAGCCCCCTTTCCATTTTCTGGCGCCTTAAAGCCCGCGCCCAGCCAGTTCCGGAGTGAAATTGCCGCCCCCACTATTATATAAGAATAAATAAATGAAATTACAGCCATTGCAGGGGACGCGGGAAAGCATGTTCCCCCCTCATAAAGCATCAGCCCGGGCACTGTTGTGGAGAACATTTCCGCAAGCAGTTTAAGCGGAATAAATACCATTGCCAGCAGGCCGATAAGCGGCGCATCCATTATCCAGGGATTGAGATAAACAAATGCAAGGAGTGCCGCGGCAGCAACTTTCGCGGGAGTTATGCCAAGCATTTTTGAAAAGCCCATTTCAATCAATCAAAGAATGGGGCAAAGTTAATTAAAAAAAGAGGGTTGGCACGGTTGGTTTAACCGTGCCGTTTTTATTTACCTTCACATATCCATTCCGGGCATCCCGCCCATTCCGCCGGGCGGCATTCCTCCGCCTGAGGACTTGCTGCTGCCCGCAATTATGTCATCTATCCTGAGCAGCATCTCCGCAACTTCCGAAGCCGAGGTTATTGCCTGCGTTTTAACGCTCAACGGCTCTATAACCTTTGCATCCTTCATATTTGCGAAGCTTGCCTTGTAGACATCCACTCCAATGTATCTGCCGTCCTTGCCCGCGTGCCTGCTGCGCAAACCCACAAGCGTGTCTATCGGATCCATGCCTGCGGTTTCCGCAAGAGTCCTAGGGATTATTTCAAGGGTTTCCGCAAATGCCTCTATTGCGAGCTGTTCTCTCCCTCCAACGCCCTTTGCATAGTCGCGCAGTTTCATGGCAACCTCTATCTCCGCGCTTCCGCCTCCCGCAACAACCTTCCCGCTCTTGACAGCGGAACTTACCGCGCCAATTGCATCGTGCACCGCCCTTTCCGCCTCATCCACAACATGCTCCGAGCCGCCTCTTACGAGCAGTGATACTGATTTAGGATTTGTGCAGCCCTCGACAAACACCATGTCATCGCCCGCAACTTTCCTTGAGCGCACAAGCGCCGCTTCCCCAAGGTCATCCTTTGAAATGTCCGCAAGCCTGCTCAGCACCTTTCCGCCTGTTGCCCTTGCAAGCGCGTCCATATCACTTTTCTTTGCCCTTCTTATTGCAAGTATCCCTTCCTTTGCCAGGAAGTGCTGCGCCAAATCGTCAATCCCTTTCTGCGTTATCAGCACGTTCGCGCCCGATGCCTTTACCTTATCAACCATATCCTTCAGCATCTTCTCTTCCTGATCTATGAATGCCTGCATCTGGTCGGGGGAAGTGATTTCAATTTTCGCATCGGTCTCAGTGTCCTTTATTTCAAGCGCCACATCAAGCAATGCAATTTTTGCGTTCTTCACTTTCTTCGGCATGCCCGCATGCACAACTTCCTTGTCAATTACAATTCCCTTCACAAGTTCGCTGTCGCCTATGCTTGCCCCGACTTTCTTCTCAACCTTTATGTTGTCCATTTCAATGCTTATCTTGCCGTCTTCCTTGTCCGCAACAAGCTGTATTGCCTCGACAATAAGCCCCGCAAGTTCATTCGCGCCCTCCGCGCTCTTGCCTGTCATTGAGGTCATTGCAATGTCATGCAGCATTTTCTTGTCGTCAAATGAAACACTGTCCGCAATTTCATCATAAAACTTCTTTGCCTTTTTTGCCGCATCCCTGTAACCCTTGATTATAATGCTTGGGTGTATTTCATCATCAAGCATTTTCTCCGCCTTGTGCAGTAAACCTCCCGCAATTATAACTGCAGTTGTGGTTCCGTCCCCAACCTCATCATCCTGTGTTTTCGCAACCTCAACCATCATTTTTCCCGCGGGGTGGTCAATGCTCATCTCACTCAGAATTGTTGCGCCGTCATTGCTTATTGTGACATCGCCCAAATCATCAACAATCATTTTGTCCATTCCCTTCGGGCCAAGCGTGCTTTTCACTGCCTGTGCCACGGCGCGTGCAACTAAAATATTTATCCTCTGCGCATCTCTCCCCCTTACTCTCCTGCTCCCGTCGCTAAGGAACATAACGTTCTGGTTCATATGCTGTTCTCCTGGTCCTGCCATAGTTTAACACCTCCAAAGTGCAAAAATGAAACTAAAATCCGCCGGCATTATTTACCTCTCGCCGGTGCTCACCATACATTATTGCTGGATATGAACCTTTAAAAAGCTTGTGCGCACTTTGATGGATGTGGGTGTAATAACCCTAATGTATCTTACCTAGTTCATAACCAACTTTTTTTGGCAGGTAAATAAGCCTTTCCTTATCGGCACCCTTGAGCAGGCGCGCACATTTTTCGCAGATAAGTTTGCCCTCCAGGTCAAACATATTTTCCTTTGTATCAAAGTTCCCGCACTTCGAGCATTTGTATTCGAAAAAGCTGCCGCCGTAGTGCCTGCCGAGCCCAGCCTGTGCGTCATTGTTCAACCTTACATTAACGCTTCCGTAATCGTCCATTGCATTGGACTTATCGTCTTTAGACTTCATTATCTTACTTATGCCGCCCTTGCCTGTTCCGCCTTCTTTTGCTTCTCAATCAGCGCTTCCTGCATTTCCCTGTTCTTAGCCAGTGCTTCCTCATAGTTGTCCTTATTTGCCTGTATCCTTACAACCTTCCTAACAACTTTCCTGCTGCGGTTTTGTATCTTCTGCAGGTTCCTCTCCCTTTTGGCCTTCAGCAGTTCGGCTTTAGCGCCTAAAATCTCGCGCCTCAGCTCCAGCAGACCTGCCTTTCCCGTAAGGATTTTACTCCTGCGTGTTTTACTTTCCCTCATATTAGTAAGCATGTCCTGCTTACTTTTGATGTCCGCCTCAATTGCAACAATCCTTTTCTCAAGCTCCGCAACCCTTGCATTTCTTGAGTCCTGCAGTTTGGCAATCTTCTTCCCGATTCTTGCCGCCTTCTTTTCTTTGCCCTTTTCCTGCGCCTTCCCAAGTTTCTTTTCCAGCCTCTGCATATTGCCCTTTTCCCGCGCCTTTGCAATCTTCTCCTGCAATTTCGCGGTTTCCACCGCGCCCTTTGCAGCAGTTTTCCTCAGCTTCCTCTGCGCAAGCGCCCATCGCACGCCCCTTGGTGTTTCCGCCCACTGCTCTGCCTTCGCGCTCTTTCTTACAAGCCTTGCCATCTTCTTCTCCGATTTTATTGCCTTCCTCTTTGCCCTGTATTCGCGCCAGTCCAAGAACTCGCCCTTGCCGCGCAAATACCTGAGCCTCGGGTCCTCGGCAAGCATCTGCTTTTTCGCTGCCTGCGGGTTCTCCGCAATCTTCAGCTTCCTGCCAGTCTCCTCCTCCATTGACTTAAGTCCGCCCATTGCGGCGGAATTGTAAACATTTCTTCCCCATTCCTTTGTGCGCTGCCACCAGCCCTTTTTCTCGCCCGCCCCTGTTCCGCCGCTGCGGTCAAACTCCACACCCGTAACCCCTGTGCCCCCCTCGGAGCCGCCCTTTTGCCCCCCGCGCTGCCAGTTTATGTTTCTGATATTGCTTAGCTCCCCCGCTCCCCCGCCTGCTTTTTGACCGCCATAATTCCACCTGCTGCTTCCTCTTTTAACAATCGCAGTCGAACCCCCTCCCCCCTGCGATTTTTGTTGTGCCCCAGTAAACTTAACAAGTGCAGTTGATTTTTCCCCGCCGGCTTTTGGGGCAGCCCCCTGCCCGGCGCCTCTGGTTTGCGTTTCCTTAAGGTACTGTTTCCTGCCTGCGGTAAATTTCGCCCGCAGGTCATTGGGCAGGCTTCCGACAAACTTGCGGTACTCTTGCATGTTGTTGCCCTTAAGCTGGAACAGCATATGCACAGTGCTGTAAAAATCGTAATTGCTCATCTTGTAAAGGTCATTGTACAGTTTCCCCCTTTGGGCCTTAATCCCCGAAGGGAATTCAACTATCTCAGTTATCTCCTTGCCCAACTTATATTTTTCCCTCACTTTCTCCGGAAATTCATGGAGGAACTGTTCAGGCCTGCCATTGTACAGCGTGTTGAGCGTCTCGTATGCCTCGATAGGATTCATCCGCTGCAGGTCCCTGTTGAACCTCCCCCTCCCGGCATTTACGCCTGTTGGAAATGATATTCTTTCCATGTCTGAAACGTGCACCCACCTTTCGGTCGGAAACCTCTTGTTCATGCCTTCTTTCAGTTCGGCAGTTGTTCCGAATATTTTCCCGGTCTTCATGTTGAAATACACGTGTGGGTATTCAACTGTAAACCTGTTGAATTCCGGGTTCAGCAGCCGCTCCTGCATAATGGCGTTGCGTACATATTTGTTAGGGTCTGCCCTGAAAGCCTTGTTTTGTGCAGACCTCGCCACCTGCCTGTAAACCCTGCCAACGGCTCCGCCATCCCCATAATATGTTGAGAGTTCGTTGCTTTTGTAATGCACGGGCCTTTTCTCCAGCCTTGCGCCAAATGGCACATGCCTTTTCAGGTTTTCAGGGCCTACGTTTATCCTTATCCCGCCGCCTTCGCGTGCCTGCATGCCGGGGTTATTTGTGCCGCCTGCCCCCGGCTTTGCCGGGTTTTGCGGGATTTGCCCCGAGCCCCCTTCCGCCATTTCCCGCCCGCCCCAAAATTTTGATTGGAGGTCGTTCGGAAGGGAAGCAGCAAAATCAAGGCTCTGTTTTTTCCCGAACAGCATGTGCAAAGTGCTGTAGCACTCGTGGTCACTCATCTTCCTAAGGTCGTCATGGAATTTCTTCTCCTTAACCACCCTGCCACCGGGAAGTGTAACCTTTCTTTTCCTTTTACCAATCATGCCAGCACACCCGCATAAAGCCAATATTCATTACTCACTTGCGCTTAATAAAGTTTTCTTGCCCCTGTAAAAGTCGTGATTCGCCTGCCCCCTGCCCCGCAAACCCGCGCCAATCTTTAAATAGCCCTTGGCGCAAGTAATATATATAACATTTGTATTTAATCCTTAATAGAAATAAAATGAAATAAATGCGGGTGCTTGCTTGGTTTCGAGGAACGTTCTCATAGGCGCGGCTGTGGTTGTTGTTGTGGCTGTTGCTGTTGTGATGTTTATGCAGCCCTCTGAGGAGGCATCACTGCAGCGCCTTGATGCGGTGCTTGTGAAGCACGGGGTTTCGACTGATAATATGTATGAAGACCTCAGCGGACTTTCCACAGATGAGCTGGAAAGCCTTAAGGCAGAACTTTCTTCTTTTGACGGAAGCTCCCTTTTCCCCCCCGCTCCTGTAATTGTAAGCGACACGCAGGGGCTTGTACTCTCTCTTGTTGATTTTACCGCAAATTACAAACTGCTTCAATCAAGGAACGATTACATATCTGCCAATTTCCCCCTGCCGTGTTCTGAAATAGAAATGTATGCGGAGCGGAACAGGCTGGAAGGCGAGCTCATTGCGTCACTTGAGGGCCTGGAAGACGGGCTGAAACATTTTGATGAAACTTATGGCGACGGCTCCAACAGCGGCGGTTTTTGGGAGGTTGCGTCATTGAGGGTGCTGCTTGAGGGCGAATATGCAAGCCATAATACCGCATATGATAACCTGAAGGGCTTGTGCGGGGGGATGGCATGAATAGCAAAGGCGTGGCCCCTATTGTAATCTATATATTCTGGACACTAGTCATTCTCGCACTTGTGAGTTCACCCCTGTGGCTGCCTGCGGCGATAAAAGGGGTTATGAATGCAGTCACAATGGGCGCATCAAACAAACTCGACACAATGCTCAACCAGGAGGGCGTGCCGAACACAGGCGGGGAGTACGACATAACCGGTGACAATTGTGAGCCCATCGACCTGCGTGAATATTGCCGTTCTATTGGCGCCTCCAGAGAGTCACGCAATTGGTGGCCCTGGTTTGGAATATTCGGTGACATCGAGTACAAGAGCGGATTCGAGCCGCCCGAGGGCGAACGCAAGGATTACGATAAGCTTATCAACGGGCTTATTGATGCCGGCCTTTATGACAAGGTCAAGTCATTTTGCGATTCGAGTGCGCCTAAACTATACTATTGGTGCAATACAGATGCATTTTATGTGAAGGATAAAATAACAGACAGTGAAAAGGATAACGTGATAAAAATATGCCTGAACGGGGAGCTTTATTTTACGCTTCAGCCAAAGAGGAATCTATCGGGCGATGATGGATTTGTCATGACCCCCGTGGCAACGAAATATTTTTCAGGCAAGCAAATCTTTATTGAGGACAGCGCACCGCAGGTCGACCAGCCCTCTTTGCTTAGAGCCGCCTTGAAAATTCTCAGCACCGAGGGTTCGTATGCCTCATTAGATTCCAAGAATAATGCCTTTTCAGAGGCGCTTTTCTTTTCATACGGCGCGTACTACAGCGGCAAACAGAGGGATGCTAAATATTATCTAGTCCTCCCTGTTTTCATTTTTTCGGACAAGCTTGTGGAGTCGATAAAATCTAACAACCCGCGGATAAGGGACTGCAATCCGAATTGGTTTGATAATGCGAGTGTAACGATTGAGGACGGCGCAAAGAAGGTGTTTGATACAGCAGGCAACATAGTGGGAGCCGCCATTGAGGGGGGTGCGGATGGATACAACAGGGCGCGCGGCATAACCCCGATTCCTGCAAATATGGTGCAGTATGATGTTTATTTCAGCCCGTACATTCCGGGTTCTGAAAAATATGTTAATGTTTTTGACGACAAGGGAAATAGGCTCAATATTCCCTGTTATGATGCCACGAAGGCATCCAATATGACGAAAGAGGCAGTGGCATGGTTTAAGAATACGTGGAGCGCGTATTTAGGCTCGGGCCAGCAAGTGAGCGAGCCCGAGGTCTGGACGTGTAAACTACTGGTAATCAAGGGCGGTGCAGCCAGCTATACAATAACTTATGATGCCGACGGCGATTCTGGAACAAAGTATGCGGCGGATAGGGAAACGGTTTCTGCCAGCGGCGAAGGCAAAGATGTCTGGCTTACTTCGGGGCTTCCGGAAAACCTCTATGCAAAGGTCAGGATTGAGGGGCTTTCCGATGAACGGCTGAAGAAGTATTCCGGTGCTTTTAGTTTTATGTATAATGGCAAGCTCCTGAAAAAGGACTTTGCCGGCAACGGCTATTTCTATGCCGGCGGAACTGAGGGCTTCGACAAGAAAGCCACAAGTGTTGACCTGCATCTTGACTTCAGGAAGCAGTTTGATTCACTTAGGAGCAATGCAGACAAGGCATTATGGGATGATGCGATGTTCTATGCCTATGTCTCCGTGAAATTTCCGGATCATGCGGCGCGCTATGAGCGCCTGCTTTTTCTAAAACAGAAGCAGAAGGACGAGCTTGCCAAGCAATTAAAAAATCCACCCCCTTACAACAGCGCGCTGAACATTCTTTGGTATTTGTGCGATAGTCAGAAGGGCGGCGGGCTTAAGATCGGCAAATCCTTTTCCGACGGTCTGACCGAACTGGCGAAAAGTGCTGAAAAGCTTGACGGCAAAGACACAAGCCTGACTTATGCTGATTGGGATGCTTTTGCAGCCGATTGCGGATCCAATATTCTTGTCGGGCAATATGCCGAAAATACAATCCCCGACATTGCGCTAAACAAAAAACACTGGAACGTTTCTTTCAATAAGATTTTGGAGGATAAGGATTTTGAATACAGGAAAGGTGATGCTTCATGAGAGTGAAAATGTTAGGAGTTTTTGTGTTGACTCTGATTTTAATCTCCGCCTTTGCGGTGGCGCAGGATGAAAAGAAGTATTTGGATTCGTTAAACAAGTTCTTTGACACTGTTGAGCAGGGGCAACCCGCCGGCGAAACCCCGCCCGCAACGCCCACCACCACCCCGCCCGCAGCCCCAACCCTGCCTGCAATAACGCAAATCGGCGATGTAAAAATCGGCCCCGACGGCGTGCCTGAGGGCGGCGCGGAAGTTAAATTTGAGCCGACTATGGATTCATTCACGGTTACATATAATTCAATTGCAAACGCAAAATTTGTTACACTTGAGCTTTGGGCGCTGGGCGCGGACGACCTCGAATATTTTACCGACCCTAATCTAAGCGCTGAAGCCAGAAAGAAGTGGAAGAACGATAATCGGAGTACTTTGCAGTTTTATCTGGCTAATCCCGGTAGCCCGCCGGTGAATAATACGTTTAATATAGTGCCGTCTTCTATTGGCGGCTTGCCCTCGTTCTATAACAAGAACAGTGCGCAACTCTATCTTGTTGTTGAGAACTGCGACAAGGGCACGGCTGCAGCGTGCAACAGCCCTTACACCTGGCAGGACTCCCTGCCCGTGCGCCTCAACTGGACTGACTCGTGCAAGAAATGCGACACAATCCTCTGGTGCAAGGC
>JBDRDO010000021.1:0-10335 GCA_043820655.1 Candidatus Iainarchaeum sp.
ATGTGCGGCGTGCCTGCCTCAAACTTATAGGGCAAATCATTCCATGTCGCGCTGTGCAGTTTAACCTCCATAATCATATCCCCGCCGTACAGAAAGGGCGGAAGTCCCTCAAGCAAATCCTTCCTTCCGCAGAGCACGCCTATGCCTGTCGGGCCGAGCATTTTGTGCCCCGAAAATGCGTAAAAGTCAGCGCCAAGCTTTTTGAAATCAACAGGCAGGTGCGGCACTGCCTGTGCACCATCCACCACAAACAGCGCATCGTTCTCATGCGCAAGTTTTCCTATTTCGGAAATCGGGTTGATGCTTGCAACTGTATTGGATGCGTGCATAACAGAAACTAACTTTGTGTTTTTGTTTATTTTTTGCCCTAAATCCTGCATGTCCAAAGTGTAATCCTCATTCAATTCCGCGAACTGAATTTTCACCCCTTCCCTGCGCTCAAGAAACTGCCACGGAACAATATTTGAATGGTGCTCCATTTTTGTGAGCACAATCTCATCCCCGCTTTTGAAGTGCCCCTGTTCGCGGAGGGAATACATCAGCAGATTTAAGCTTTCGCTTGTATTTCGCGTGAAGATTGTTTCCTGCATTTCCGCGCCCACGAATTTCCCCACGGTTTTATGCGCCTGCTCCCACTCGCGCGTGGATTCCTCGCTTAGCTTATGCACCCCACGGTGCACATTTGCGCTGAGGTCTTTGTAGTAGTGTGTGATTGCGTCAATAACCTGTTGCGGTTTCAGGGAGGTTGCCGCATTGTCAAGGTAGGTTATTTTCTTGCCCTTAACCCTGCGCTGCAGAAGCGGGAAATCTTCCCTGATTTTCTGCACATCCAATGTTAACCGCCCCCGGCCGCTGTGCAGGCATCCGTGCCCGTGCCCACGGTTCCGTCCTCGCAGCTGCATATTGCCCCCGCATCTATCTCCTGCGGCGTCAGTGCGCACTGCTCAGGATGTTCGGGCGTGCATGTGCCGTAAACCGCGATGTTGTAAATGGAGACCGCGGAGTAAATCAGGCTTGCGATTGTTATTATTGTGAAAAACCATGAAATAAGCTCGAAGTGCCTGAATACAAACCCGCCAAGCGCCTCATTGCGCTTCATAAGCCCTGTTGAAACGCGCATCTTCACTTTCTTGTCAAATGCGGTTGTGCACTTCCTCAGCGTTACCCTGCGGAAAACGCAGTCAAACGCCTCAAATGCATATGCCCTGTGTGTTGCGGAGAAAATGCCGAGAATTGCGAAAACAAACATTGCAATAAAACAGATCATCTTTCACACCCTTATATGATGATACAATAAAAAGCACAAAGCTTTTTAACCCGATTCAAAACATTAGCCAATGCGCCTATTTACAGCCCCTAATCTCATTCCCGAAAAAGTTGAGCGTGTGCCAGAAGCCGTACAGTTCCGAACACACCGCACCCTTCAGAAATGCGGCTTCGCGCTTCCCAACAAACTGCTGTTTACTCTCGCCATTGCCGATAATTACAATCGGCACCCCTTCCGCGCCAAGCCCGCGCATTTCCGCCATGTTCTTCTCGTATGCCTCAAGCCCCTGCTCAAGCACGCACTGATCCGAGCTTTCCCCTATCAGGGTTACGCACTTTTTCTCAACCTCAACAGCGCCTGAAAACTCGGCAACAACACTTTCAAGGATTGGCTTCTGTGCCGCGCAGCCCGAACATGCGTTTGAATAGAAATATGTAATGGTTATCGGGCCTGAATTTTCAATGTTTTTGTTTATGCCCTCAACTGCAAAGTAACTTGCGATAATTGCCAGCGCAATTGCGGCAACAGCAGCAACAGTCGCAATCTTCATTATTTTGTTTTTGTTTTCCCCCAGCCCCTGCAGGACTGCGCCCGCATCAAACTTCGTGCCCGGACCGGAACTCTCACCTGAATTTCCGCCGCGTGGTTTTGGGTTTTGTTTTTTTATTTCCTTTAATCGTGTCATGTTTTTCATTTACTTATTACCCCTTTCTTTATTTAAAGCATCTTTTCCCTATAAAGGCTTTTAGGGCAGATTTTCGGTGCCACGCGCCAGACCATCACCGCCGCTATTAGGGTTTTTTCTTACGTCTCGGCGCTTCTCGGCTTAAGCCTTCCCCATGTTCGGCAGGAATATACTTTTTCGTTTTTTTGCGGGAGCTAAACGGCAAAAAGTCTACTATTACCGAAACCTATATATATAGGATTCGGCTATAGTATACTATGCTTTCAAGAACCCAGATTCGGATTCTGGAGGAAATAGTGAAAAAAGGGCGCAACAGCCTGAAGGAATTAGCCGCTGCGCTGAACCTGGGCCCCTCAACAATTTCCGAGGCGCTCACAGGCCTCAGGAAGGAGGGCTTTCTTGCAAAGGGCAGCTCCCTTTCCGAAAACGCGCACGCCCAGCACCTTGCAAACCTGATGAGGGAAACTCCCTATTCATTCGAATTTCTTGCGGGCGCAAACCTGAAGGTGATGATTGCACTCCTTGAACCCAAAACAGCATGGGATGTTGCCTTTTCAAGCGGGTATTCCAGGGCGCAGGTGTTCAAGACATTCCGCACGCTGAGAAAGCACGGGCTCCTTAAGGAAAAGAAACGTGAATACTCGCTCGCGGACACAATCCCCGGCCTGCGGGATTTCCTTTCCGCATACCTCGTGTTCTCCCTTCCTGCAAAGGGCCTGCCGGCATCCGTTAAAGTGCTGAAGCGCTTCAGGAATGGCGGCATGCTAGTAATGGCGCCGAAGGGCACGGAACTGCCGGGCGAAAAAACATCCTTCTCAAGGCTCGGCGAGTTTGGGATAGGTCTCTCCTCGAATTACGATTACTACTTCCTCCCGAAAAAAAAGCTCTCAATTGGGGAAATTTTTACGCATTCCCTTCATTCCGCAGCCAGCGTGAGGGAGCGCTTGCTCTGCGTTCTCTTTTATATAAAGAACGGGAAGAAGCTCGTCAAAAACCCGCAGATTGAAAGCGTGCTTTCCGGCAGGAAATTACGCGGCTGGCCCTCGCGCAATGAAATTGAGGAGGCTGCGCTGCAGTACGGCCTTAGTTTGAGGCGAGAAAATGCAGGATAAATTCAAGGAAGGGGAAATCTTTTCCATGCTGGACGCGATAGGGAAGCACCTTGCGAAAAAAACGCCCTGCCACATATTCGGCGGCGCTGCAATGGTCTTCCGCGGGCTGAAGGTTACAACAAAAGACATAGACCTAATCTTTGACAACCGGGCAGAGATGGAAACCTTTGTTTCCGCCGCGGAAAAGGCGGGCTTCGCAACCGTGAAAATCCCGCGCGCTTATGAAAGGCTGGAAATCAGCTGCCTGCTTGAAAATTGCGAAAACAACTGGCGACTTGACATTTTCCTCGGCAGATTCGCGGGAAAGATGCGCTTCACGCATGCAATGAAAAAGCGCGCAAAGCCGTTGAGGGAATTTCACAACCTTAACGCGCTCCTCCTTTCCAATGAGGACATTTTCATCCTGAAATCAATAACTGAAAGGAAGCGCGACCTTGAGGACATGAAGTTGCTCCTCGGATTCGGCCTTGACTGGAAGGTGATTGAAAGTGAGATGCTCGCGCAGGACGATTTCATAATCCACACATTCCCCGGGATTTCACAGCTTACTGATGAGTACGGGATTGACATAAATTTCTCCGGCAAATTGAAGGTGCGCTATGAGGAAAAGATGGAGGAATGGGCGGACAAAACCGAAAAGCGCCTTTCGGGAAAATAAGGCAAATTAAGTTAGATTTCTAACTCTCGGCATTTTTTAGGGCGCTTTTAGCCGAAACGGAGGTCGCTGCTCCCTTTTAGTTTTCGATGAATAGGTGTTTTTCACTTTTCAATCTACATGCTCTTTTTTTGCATCCTGCCTGCATACCTTAATATAAATAATTAATATATAAAAGAATAATACCATGCGCCTGGACATGCACGTGCACAGCAAGTACAGCAAAGATGCCATCACAAAGCCGCGCACATTGGTTAAGCGCGCCGCCAAGTTAGGCATCGGAATTGCATTGACAGACCACAACACAACAAAGGGCTGGGCTGAAACGGAAAAGCTTGCGAAGAAGGAGGGCGTTCCATTCATCCGCGGCGAGGAAATTAAGGTTTTTGACAATGAAACATTCATAGGCGAGCTTATGGGCTTTTTCATGCAGGCGCATGTGAAGATGGGTTCGCATGGTGAGGTTACCGATGCTTTGCATTCACAGGATGCGCTTGTGAGCATACCGCACCCTTTTGACAAGCTGCGCGTGCCGCGCATTTTCGCGCATGAATGCGCAGGCGGGCTTGATTTGGTTGAGGTTTTTAATCCCAGAACTCACTTTGAGAAATACAATAAGCAGGCACAGCGTTTCGCGCAGCGCAGAAACCTGCCGGGAATTGCGGGCAGTGATTCGCACACCCCCGAGGAGTTAGGAAATGCTTACACGGAAGTTGAGGCGGAGACAGTTGAGGAAGCAAGGCGCGCAATTCTGAAGGGCAGATGCACCTGGAACGGCAGGTATGCGGGAAGATGGGTGCATGTGCAGACCTGGCTTGCAAAGCGCGGGCTTTTGGGGGAGAGGTGAAGCAATTAATTTTCAAACTGGAGGCGATATGAATGATAGAGTTCGGGGAATGGCAGAATATTGAACTGAAAGTCGGGATAGTTCAGAGCGCGGAGGAGATTGAGGGCAAGGATAAATTATACAAGTTAACAGTGGATGTCGGCGAGGAAGAGCCGCGTACGCTTGTTGCGGGCATAAAGCAGTTCCGCACAGAGGAAGAGATGAAGGGGAAGCAGATAATTGTTGTTGCAAATTTAAGGCCCGCGAACATAGGCGGAATTGAAAGCAACGGCATGCTGCTTGCCGTTGGAAAGGGCGCGGATGACTTTGCGCTGTTAACAACTGATAAAGAGGCAAAGGCGGGAACGAGGGTTGAATAGTGCGAGCATCGTACAAAACCGCAACCTATAAAAACAAAAAGTGCCATGTGTTATCCTATGGAAAAGGGAATTAATGCCAATGTAAACATCTCCCGAAGCCGCGGGTTCTGGGATGTGCTTAACCTGCAGGTTTATTCAAACACTTACATGCAGGAAACCGTTACATTGTTCCTGCTTGCTGGTTTCGGCTTTCTTGTGCCGTTCCTTCTGGGGCATGTGCAGTTGTTTGTGGGGCCTGTTGTTAATGCAATGCTCGTGGCTTCGGCACTCTTTTTGCGCGGAAGGAAGATATTGCCCTTAGTGTTGCTCCCTTCGCTTGGCGCTTTGGCAGGCGGATTATTGTTCGGGCCGCTTACAATATACCTTGTTTACATGATTCCCTTCATCTGGGCGGGAAATTTGATTATGGTTTATGGGCTGAAGCTTGCGCATTTGCAGATGAGGCAGAACTATTGGTTCAGTGCCGCGGTTGCATCCGCGGCAAAGGCGGTGTTTTTGTTCGCTTCCGCGTTTGCGCTTTATATGCTGGGCGCGGTGCCCACGGTGTTCCTTGTTGCAATGGGCATAATGCAGTTCGCAACAGCAATTGCGGGAAGCGTTATTGCATATCCTTTAAAGCACGTTCGCAAATTCTTTGTGTGAGGTTTTCCCCTTGCCCGCGGAATGGCTTGAAAAAGAGATTAAAACTTACAAAAAGATGCGCTCGCCGCTTATCCCCCTGTTGCACGAACTGCGCAGGCGCGAGGGCGTGCTTTCAAAGGAAAACCTGATTTTCATTTCCCGCGGGCTTGATGTTCCATTGAGCCACATTTATGAGGCAGCCACATTTTACACGGAATTTAATTTGAATCCGAAAGGGAAAAATGTCCTGCGCGTTTGCACGGGAACAAGCTGCAGTGTAAAGGGCGGCAGCATTAACCTGCGCCTGATTGAGAAGGCGCTCGGAATAAAGCCGGGTGAAACAACAAAGGACAAAAAATTCACGCTTGAGACAGTGAACTGCTTCGGTGCGTGCAGCATGGCGCCTGTTGCGGAAATAAACGGAACACTATACACAAATCTTTCCACCGACAAACTGAACAAACTCCTTGCAAAACTGGGGGCGGGGTCTAAGGGGGTGAAAAAATGAAGCCTGCCTTGCGGAAGCCTGCTGTTTCAATCGGAATGGCAAGCTGTGCGGTTTCCTCAGGCGCTGCGGAGGTTTTTGCGGAGTTTGAAAAGGCGGGAATTAATCCGAAGAAGGTGGGCTGCCTCGGCCTTTGCTATGCCGAGCCCATTGTGGAGGCAAAATTCGGGGCGGGCGAAACCCTGATTTTTTCAAATGTAACTCCCGAGGATGCGAAGAAAATTGCAAGGGGGGAAATTCCAAAAAACAAAATTTTTGCAAAAAGGAAAGACGGGAAAATCGCGAAAGAAATTGACTCGGGTTATTTTGATGATTTGCCCTATTTCGCGGGGCAGGAGCGCAGGCTTACCTGGCGCTGCGGGCTGATTAATCCTGATGATATAAATGATTACATTTCGCAGGGCGGGTTCAGGCCCCTGCGAAAGGCGCTGAAAATGAAGCCTGCACAGATTGTGAAGGATGTTAAGGATTCCAAACTGCGCGGCCGCGGGGGTGCCGCATTCCCCACAGGCCTGAAATGGGAATTCCTGCGAAAAAATAAGGAAAAGGAAAGATATTTGATTTGCAACGCCGATGAAGGCGACCCTGGTGTTTTTTCAAACAGGATTTTGTTTGAATCGGATCCTTTTGCCGTGATTGAGGGGATGATAATCACGGGCTACGCGCTTGAGGCAGTGAAGGGCTTTATTTACATCCGCGCGGAATATCGGTCATCCATTGCACATCTTGAACATGCGCTTGCCGAAGCACGGAAGAAAAACTTCCTCGGCAATAAAATCCTCGGCTCCAAATTTTCATTTGACATTGAAATCCGCGAGGGTGCGGGGGCATATGTATGCGGGGAGGAAACCGCGCTCACGCGCAGCATTGAGGGTTTTGCGGGGCGCCCGGTTCCACGCCCGCCTTTTCCGACTGAAAAGGGGCTGTGGGGCAAGCCAACAGTGATTCAGAATGTTGAGACACTTGCGAACATTCCGTATATAGTTCAGAATGGCTCGGAATGGTTCAGGGAAAAGGGGGTTTCACACTGCCCCGGCACGAAAATATTTTCAATCAGCGGTGACATTGAAAGGACAGGGTATATTGAGGTTCCGCTCGGAATTACACTTGGGGAAGTGGTAAACTTGCTCGGCGTGGGGGGGCATGAATTAAAGGCAGTGCACCTTGGCGGGCCGAGCGGCGGCTGCCTGCCCGCTGAGTTAAAAAACACGCGCATGGACTACGATTCATTGTGCAATGTCGGGGCGAGCGTAAGTTCGGGAAGCGTTTTGTTCCTCGGCAGAAAAAGAAATATAGTTGAATTCGCGCGCAAGTATGTTGCGTTCTTTGTTTCCGAATCCTGCGGCAAATGCGTTCCGTGCAGGGAAGGCACAATGCGCCTGCTTGAAACATTGGACAGGGTGCTTGGCAATAAAGGCACGCTTTCGGATTTGCGGGAAATGGATGAATTAAGCGCAAGCATGAAGGACTCCGCGCTCTGCGGGCTGGGGCAGGCAGCCCCCAACGCACTGCAAAGCACGCTCAGGTATTTCAAGGACGAATATCTGGAGCACATAAAGGGCATGCCCTCTGCTGAAAGCGAAAATTCGCAGTTCATAATTAACAAAGACACCTGCAAGGGCTGTGATACCTGCACGCACGTCTGCCCCACGGACGCAATTTCGGGCGGGAAGGGCGAAATCCATGAAATTATTCAGGACAGGTGCATATGGTGCGGCAGGTGCGCCGAGGCATGCCCCTACCATGCAATACATCTGGAGAGTGTGAAAAAATGAGTGCGGCAAAGAATGTAACTGCGGGTAAGGGCATAAAAATAAAAGTAAACGGCACAGAGGTTAAGACAAAGCAAACAGTTTTGCTTGCCGCGCTGAAGGAAGTCGGTATTGAAGTTCCAACACTCTGCTATCATCCCGATCTGCCCGCGCTTTCAACATGCAGGCTCTGCCTTGTTGAGGTTAACGGCCAGGTGAAAACCTCATGCAACCAGCAGGTTTTTGCGGGAATGGAAATACGCACAAACACTGCGCGTGTTTTGCGCGAGCGAAAGACAAACCTTGAGCTTATACTTGCAAACCATCCCTTTGAATGCGAGGACTGCGCAAGCAACGGGAGATGTGAACTGCAGAAACTTGCGGAACAGTTCGGCATCAGTGATTTCAAATATGCGGGGAAGAAGCGCTCCGCGGAAAGGGATGAAAGTTCTACAGCAATTCAGTTTGACCCGAAAAAGTGCATACTCTGCGAGCGCTGCACAAATGTCTGCGACAGGCAGAAGACAAGCATCCTTGCCCTGAAGAACCGCGGCTGGGAAACAATAGTTGCGCCTGTTGGCGGCGCGAAGATGAGCGACACCCCTTGCGTTTATTGCGGGCGCTGTACACTGCACTGTCCGACAGGTGCATTTTTTGAGAAGGATGAGATTGATGAGGTTATTGCCGAGATTAATAATCCGAATAAAAAAGTGGTTGTGCAGATTGCGCCCTCAATCCGCGTAACTCTTGGGGAGTATTTCGGAATGAAGCCGGGGGAAATAGCGACAAAGAAGATTTCCACTGCACTGAGGATGTGCGGGTTTGATGCCGTGCTTGACACTTCGTTGGGGGCGGACATGACGATTGTTGAGGAGGCGCACGAACTTGTTGAGCGCATCAAAACCGGCAAAGCACTCCCCCAATTTACATCCTGCTGCCCTGCATGGGTTTACTATGTTGAATATTATCGCCCCGAACTTACACAGAACCTTTCAACAACAAAAAGCCCGCACATAATGCTCGGTGCCGCGGTTAAAACCTATTATGCCGAGAAGACAAAAACCGACCCGAAAGACATTGTTGTTGTTTCAATAATGCCATGCACCGCAAAGAAGGCGGAATCCGCACGTGTTGAGCACAAAACAAACGGCATGAGGACGGTTGATTACGTATTAACAACTCGCGAAGCCGCGCGCATGCTCAAACTGCTTGGCATTAACCTTGCGAAGGTAAAGGATGGAAACTTTGACAGCCCGCTTGAAACCACGACAGGCGCAGGGGAAATATTCGCATCAACAGGCGGGGTGATGGAAGCCGCATTAAGGACTGCTAACTTCTACATAACAGGGAAAGAATTGACAAAATCAAAATTAGATTTTAAGGAAGTCCGCGGCCTTGAGGGCGTTAAAAAGGCATGCGTAAAGATTGGCGGCAAAAAACTGAGCGTTGCCGTTGCCCACGGCCTTGAGAATGCCGAAAAGGCAATTGCGGAAATGAAAAAGAATCCCGGCTGTTTTGATTTCATTGAAATTATGTGCTGTCCGGGAGGCTGTATCGGAGGGGGCGGGCAGTCCGTGCCGCACAGCATGGAAAAAGTAAGGGCGCGCATGAAGGGCATTTACCTTGCGGATAAAAATGCGAAGTTAAGGGTAAGCCATGAAAACCCCTCTGTTAAGGCGCTCTATTCGGAATTCCTTGAAAAGCCGGGCTCAAAAAAGGCGCATGAACTGCTGCACACACATTATGTGAAACGGGATAAGTACGCACCCTAGGCCAGCAATGAAACAATATAAGGCAGTGCAATCAGCGTGCCCAGCGTGCTTCCGAGGTTTGCGTACGCAACAACAAGCAGTATGCGCGTTACCTGATTCCTTGAGAAATCGCGGTATGAGTTCAGATTGCGCAGCCCCTCAAAATCCTTAACTTTCGGATTGCGCACCTTTGCCTCCACTGCACCCGCAATCCAGCCCGCCGCTATCATCGGATGCAAAGAGGTGAACGGCGCCGCGAGAAAGGCGGCAATGATTGTGAAGGGATGCCCGCGCGCGAGCAATACGCCAAGCGCGGAAAGTGTGCCATTTATCAAAAACCAAAGTATGAACATGTCAAGGCTTGCCGCCGCGCCCTTTGTAAGCAATGCATATGCTATAATTGAAAAGAAAATCACGGGAACAAGGTATTTCATGTATTTCATTGCCCCGCCCTTCTTTGCGGGCAAAAGTTCAAGGTGCTGAACGCCGCGCGGCTTATCCAGATAGTGCATTATTCCCCCGATGTGCCCCGCCCCGACAACAGCAACAACCTTCTGCCCCGGCGCGGCAAGGATTTTATTTGCGATGTACATATCCCTTTCATCAACAAGCACATGCTTTACATTCGGCATCTCGCGCGAAAGCTGCTGCATCAACTCGCTCATCATATCTTTCTTTTTTAGTTCCTCAATTTTGTCCGCTGTTAATTCATCCTTCGCATTGCCGAAGAAACCCGCGAAAATTGAAATCAAAAGATTAAGCTTTTCGCGCAGGCCCATTGC
>JBDRDO010000022.1:0-12827 GCA_043820655.1 Candidatus Iainarchaeum sp.
AGATACTTCACAATCTCAAGCGCGGCATTAACCCCTGTGCTCCTTTCAAACCCGCGGAACTGCGGGCTTCTGTTAACCTCAAGCACAAACAGCCTTTTGCCCTTTGCAATCCCGATATCAACGCCCGCAATTTCGGTTTCCAAAACCTTTGCCGCCTTAATTGCGGTTTTCCTCTGCGCAGGGGTTGCCCTGAACTTCACAGCCCTTGCCCCGCGCGCAACATTATGCCTCCACTTCTTTGTTTCCTTTGAAAATGCCCCAAGCACCTTCCCGCCAACAACAAAAATCCGCAGTTCGTGTTCCGCGGGAACAAACTCCTGAACCATGAATTTATTTTTCCTGTTTTTTTTGCTTTTGTGCAGGCGCGCAAACAGTGCCTTAACAGCAGCCACATCATTTTTGCACTTATACAACCCCTCCCCGCGCTTGCCATTGACATCCTTAACAACAACATCTTCCGTGCGCAGCCTTCCCGCCTTTACCGCATCCCCCGCCTTGCGCAGCAAAAACATCCTTGGAACATAAAGCCCCGCCTTCCTGAAAAGCATATAATTCTCGTACTTGCTCCGCGAGCCCGCGCCCGCAAGCCGCGCATCCACAACATTAATCCCGCGCTTAACCGCAAGCCGCGCAATTTCCTTCGCCTTCCCTGCAAACCCCCTTACCGCACGAATAAGCAGAACATCAAAATCAAAGCCGAATTCCGAATCTGTTTTTGTTTTCCCGTCCAGCAGAATGAACTTCACAGTGTGCCCGCGCCTTTCCGCCTCGCTGGAAATGCGGGCAATTTCGTGCTGTTTCTCAATGCTAAGAATGCGGATTCTCATCTACTTATTACCCTTTTATATTACTATATAAACCTTACTTAATAGCGATAAATGGCAGGATTGCCCTGTGTTTCAGTTAAATTAAAATACTAAAAAAGCGAAGTGATTACCATGGCGGATTTCACAACTGCACTTGCATCCCTGAGCGACTATTTCGTGCTTCTGGACAGCCCCGTGATTCAGAACCTCCTGCTTGCATTTCTCACAATTATAGGTGGGGTAATCCTCGCAAAAATAATAGGTGGGCTGATAAACAGGTTCGGCAGGAAGCTTGACTTTGTGGAAAGCGAGCGCATGCTCCGCTCATTCACGCGCATGGTTGAGCTTTTTATTGTGATTCTTTCCATTATAATAGCGCTGAACTTTTTACAGCTTGGCGCTGCAAAGGACATAATTGAAAGCCTCCTTGACCCTTTGCCGAAAATAGTGAACCTCCTGCTTATGCTGTTTTTGGGGGTTGTGCTGATTAACCTTATTGCCGACATAATAAAGGGCACGCTTCTGCGTGTCGGCCTTTCCGAATACCTTGACGAGGCGGGCATCTCCGCCGGCTTCCTGAACAACACATTCAAGATGATAAAAATTTTCCTTTTCATACTTCTCCTTAGCGTTTCCTTCCGTGTTGTTGGGCTGAACATTCCGTTTGTTGATGAGATGTTCTCCGCACTGGTTTACGGAATAGTCCTCCTCGGCATTGCGCTCATATATTTCACATTCAAGGAGCAGGTTGCGAATTTCTTCGCGGGCATCTACCTTGAAAAAAACCTCCTAAAGCCCGGACAGCACGTAATTGTGAGGCAGGAATCAGGGGAGGTTATGGGAGTAACCCCGCACGGCACAATACTGCGCCTTCCCACCGGCTATAATTTGCTTGTCCCCAACCGCGACATGATTAATGAATGGGTTTACATAAAGCGCACAAAGCAGGACATCAACAAGCTTGAGGCAATCCGCTCAAAGTTTGTTGCGCAGATGCCCGCTTATTGCGGGCCTGCCTCCGCCTCAATGATGCTTTCATTCTTCGGATATGAGACAACCCAGGAGCAATTGGGCAAGCTTGCGGGCACAAGGATTCCCGGGGGAACAGGCCCGCGCAAATTAATTTCAGCTGTGCGCAGTGTAACTTCGGATGCAGTTAAAGGCACGCTTGTCCGTTATGATGACATAGGAAACCTGCGTGATGAATTAAAAACCTGGCTCAGCGAGGGCGCACTGGTAATCCTCTGGTTCAACAAGCCCACATTGTTCCACACATCCCGCGGCCGCGGCCACTATGTTGTTTGTGTCGGTGTTGAGGGCGATGAACTCATAATAATGGACCCGAGCAAATCAACGGCAGGGGTTTACCTCATAGACTATGTGTTGTTTGAGGAGGCAATGAGTGAGATTGACAGGAAGCGCGGTTACATCATTTTCGCAAAGAAGGGCACACCCGCATACTGGCGCCTTTCAGAGGGGCTTGTATATGCCGACCTCTCCGCATATAAGGAACTCAGCAAATCATTCGAGCGCTACCTCAAGAAAATAATAAGGCGCAACAGGACAATGCATCAGATTCTTTCCGCGCCTGTCTCAAGTGTTATGGAAAGGACAAGTCCGGGCGTGAAGCGCGTGTGGAAGCCGAAGGCAAAGAAAACAGGCAAGACCGACAGTTCCGCAGAAACAGGCCCCGCGGCAAAGCATGAATTGAAAAAACCCGCTGCAAAGGCGGAGTGATTCCCAATGAACGTTGTAACGGTTTCCGAAAAGAAAGGCAAAGACGTGCAGATGCTGACCGATGCCTTCCTGAAAAAGGGCTTTGAGCGCGCCCCATTTATAGGTGTTTCAAAACTCGGGCTTATAACAAAAAAGTCCGGCACAAGGATTGTTGTGGGAAAACTGAACTTCAGGAAATACGATGCCGTTTTCTTAAAGGCGGGGCCGCATTTAACGCAGTTCATAGAGCCCTTCCTTGACAATCTTGTTGAGAGCGGAATTTACTGCCAGCTAAAGCCGGAGTCATATTACGTAACCTCAAACAAGCCCTTCATGTATGCAACCCTTAACGCGGCGGGAATTCCCATGCAAAAAACAACAATTATCCAGAGTGTTGAGATGATTGAGCAGGCTGTCAAGGGCTTCAAATTTCCCCTGCTTTTCAAAACCTTCTCCGGGCATGAAAAGCTCCAGCACGTAATCATGGATTCCGAGCGCGGACTTATGTCTATGGCAAAGGGCGTTAAGGAAAAGGCGGAGGCGATCCTCCTGCAGGAATACCTTGAGGGGGATTTGGATTATTGCTTTGTGATAGGCAGGGAAACATTTTCGGTAAAGCGCAAGTGGGACGACAAAAAAATGGAGCATTTGGAAAAGGGGGTAAGCAGCACGCTTGACGAGGATGCCGTGCGCATTGCCTCAAAGGCGGCACGCGCAGTCGGGGCGGACATAGCGACAGTAAAAATGATAAACGGCAGGGTAATTGACGTTTCCCCTGAAATAGAGCTTGAGCGCTTCAATAAAATCCTGTGCAAGGAACTGCAGGAGAACATCGCCTCGCATTACATGGAGGTCCTGACAAGGTGATTGTATGAAATTCCTACTTATCAGCGGCAGGGGCGCAAAGGAACAGACAACAGGCTACTTTGTGCAGGAAGCCAAGAAGCGTTTCAGCACCGTGCTTTCCGTTCCCCTTGATAAAATCCGCATTGAGTGTGAAAACGGACAGAACAGGATATATTACAAAACAACAGACCTGTCGAAATTTCACGTATGTTATGCCCGCCTTTTTGCAAAAGATTTTATTTTCGGGGATGTTGTGCTTGACATTCTTGAACAAAGCGGGGTTTACATGCCCACAAGTGCGGATTCGTTCCAGATAGCGAACCATAAATATTACACCGCGCAGGCGCTGGGCAAGCTGCACATTCCCGTACCAACAACTTTTATCAGCGTTTCGCCAAAGCCCGCGGTCAGGATTGCGCGCAGGATGAAATATCCCGTTGTTGTCAAGCTCCTCTCGGGTTTCGGCGGGCGGGGGGTAATGCTTGCGCAATCAGAGGCAGAGCTCCAGCCTATTGCGGACACGCTTCAGGTTTTCAAGGAATTCATTTCAATCCAGCAGTTTGTGAAAGCGCGAAACGAAGATTTGCGCTGTTATGTTTTGGGCGAGGATGTCAAGGGCGTTCGCCGCATCGCGCCAAAGGGTGACTGGCGCGCAAACGTTTCCCGCGGGGGCAAGGCACAATGGGCACGCCTTCCCGAAGGGGCAAAGGAAATTGCGGTTAACTCCGCAAAGGCGCTGGGAATGGATGTCTGCGCGGTTGATTTGCTGCAAACAGACAAGGGGCTTTATGTTGCGGAAGTGAATTTTTCCCCGGGCATAATCCCGAAATTCTTCAGGCGCCAGATTGCGGGCTTCATAATGGAATACCTTTACAATGAGGGGAAAAAGCACAGGCTTGGGATTTATTCTTAGACCAGTGGCAGCATCTTCTTCAGCGCCGAGCTTTTGTTAATTTCAGTTTTATACCCCTTTGCCCTCAGCACCCTTGGAACAGTTTTCATCCCCGCAGCGCGCAATTGTTCCATTAATTCGGTTTCATTTTCCCTTGCATCATATCCCAGCACAATCAAATCCGGCTTATACTTCTTAACAACATCAAACCTCTCCGCAGTTTCCGCGCTCCCGATAACCGCGGCATCAACAGCTTTCATAGCCCCGACAAGTTCCGCCCTGTCCTTTGCTGAATTAACGGGCGCATGCCCTTTCTCACGCTCCGCAACAACGTCATCTGCAACAACAACCACTAGCCTTCCGCCCTTTCCCGCAATTTCCTTCGCCTCACGTAGATAATGCAGATGCCCCGCGTGCAGGAAATCAAATGTTCCGAAAGCCATTACGGTTTTACCGCCCTTTGCAGTGCCTGTCCTGCAGTCTTTTCCATTGTCCGCGTTCATAAACTTAATATACTTGTTCACTACTTATAATAATATTCATATTTCAGGGGAACATGATTGCCATGAAAACTGCCGAGAAAATGGGACTTATCAGGCGCAACACCGTGGAGCTTGTCACAGAGCCCGAGATTGAGGCACTCCTTTCAAAAAAGAAAGCCCCTGTTACATACTGCGGCTACGAACCCTCGGGGGAAGTGCATTTAGGGCATGCAGTGACGGCAACAAAATTAATTGACCTTGAGAATGCTGGCTTCAATGTAAAGGTTCTCTTTGCTGACTGGCACGCCTTCCTTAACCAAAAAGGCGACTGGGATTTCATTCACAGCACTGTAAAAATGTGGGAAAAGGCGTTCAAAAAGCTCGGCCTTAAAAATGCAAAGTACGTGCTCGGCTCCTCTTTCCAGATGGATGAGAAATACATTTCAGATTTGCTCACACTTTGCCAGCGCGTAACCGTAAACCGCGGCCTGCGTGCAATGCAGGAAGTCGCGCGCGACATTGAAAACGCAAAGGTTTCGCAGGCGGTCTATCCCTTAATGCAGGTTAATGACATAAAGCACATGGGCATTGATGTTGCGGAGGCAGGAATTGAACAAAGGAAAATCCACATGCTTGCGCGCGAGCAGCTTGAGGCGCTGGGGCATACAAAACCGATGTTTGTTCACACCCCGCTTATTAATTCCCTTCTTGGGCCGGGGACAAAGATGTCATCCAGCGACAAGGGCTCGCTTATTTCAGTCCGTGATTCCGAGCAGGACATAAAAAAGAAAATCTCAAAGGCGCACTGCCCCGAGAAAATTGCGGAAGGAAATCCCGTGCTTGAGATAACGCAGCTCGTAATTTTTCCCCGCCTTGAAAAGAAAGGATTTGAAATTAAAAGGCCTGAAAAGTTCGGCGGCAACACGGAGTTCGCAACTTACACGGAACTCGAATCCGCATTCAGGTCAGGAAAACTCCACCCCGCGGATTTAAAGGCGGCGGCAGGAAACTACCTTGCGGAAATCTTCGCGCCTGTGCATGCGGTTTTCAAATAACCTATGTGCCAACAACCCCCTGTGCCTTTCACCCCCCCTGCATCACAACCTTTAAATACAATTAAAGCATTCTATATAGCAATTCACAGGCAATCAGATATGTGAATTAAGGCGATTACATGAACCCGTTAAAATTATTCTTTGCCCCGCGCCATACTGTGCGTGATGCTTACGAAAACCCCAACCTTCCGCTTGCTTTTGCGCTTGTCATTCTTCCCGTAATTTTTTCCGCGGGAGTCGCGTTATTCTTCGGCATTTCCTTTGAACTTATTGCGCTTGCATTTGACGCACTGCGCGACATTATAGTATGGGTTTTCGGGGGAATAGTGCTTTACATTCTGCTTTATGTTTTGAAGGGAAAGGAAATAAAGGGCAAAATCGCGGGCGTGCTTTCCGCATTTTCCCTGCTTTATGTCATCCAGCTTGTCATGCTTGCCGCCCTTATTACAGGGCTTATGCTTGCCGCCCCGGGGCTTATGTCAAAAGTCGCGGAACTGCAAAAAACCGCTGCACAGATGGATGCGGGAAGCATTCTTTCTGAATTAAGTTCAGTGCAGACCGCGCCTGAAGGCGCGCTGTTTATGGCAATCGGCATAACCTTTGCCGCGCTTGGCGTGCTTTTCCTTTTCGCGGTTTATTTCTTCTACTCCCTTGCGGCGGAGGGCGGAAAATCAGGCCGTGCGCGCAACATACTTGTGATGGTTATATTCTTCGGCTTTCTGATGCTGATTAATTCAATTCTTTGATGCACATTCTTCTATGCCTGCATTCCGCCAACCAAACCGCGAAAAACGCGCAAAAAACAGCCTGAACTTAACCTTTTAAACGTTATGGGCGGGTAAAAATTATTATGTCAAACCGCCTTTACGGGCGTAATTTGGTGTTGCCATGAAAGTCAAATGCCCTGACTGCAAGGAGCTTTTTGAGCTGGACATTAACGAGCATGATGAGGGCGATGCCGTGGAGTGCCCCGAGTGCTATATTGAATGCACTGTTGTTGTAAGGGGCGGCAAGCTGGCATTGCGGAGCGAGAAGGAAAAATACTTTGACAACGAAGACGAGTTTTACGATGAGTCTGACTACGAGTGAGATTCCCTCCCTTATCCCTGCCTTCCCCCTCTATTCCCTTCGCAAATCGGCAAAAGCATTTAAAAACCTTTTGTTTAAATAATCATTAAATTGATTAAACTCTTTAGACACCCCCTCACGAGAAAATCCCCAAAGGGTGTTAAGAGTTTCAGGCCGGGGTTATGCAATCCCGGCCCCAACCCCTATTTTTCCGCGCAGGCAACAAATAAAATAACTTGCCCATGCCTATATTGTTGATTCACATGCTCCAGATGTACAACTCCCTTTCCCGCAAGAAAGAAAAGTTCATCCCGCTCAGCGGCGGCAAGAATGTAACAATGTATGTCTGCGGTCCCACTGTTTACGGTCCCGGGCACATAGGGCACGCCCGCACTTACACCGCCTTTGACATAATCAGGCGCTACCTTGAATACCGCGATTACAAAGTGAAGTTTGTTATGAACATTACCGATGTGCACGATGACATGATAAAGCGCGCCAATGAAATGGGCATAACAATTTTTGAACTTGCGGACAAAAACATCGCGCTCTTCTTCAGGGATATGGATACTTTGGGCATAAAGCCCGCGGACAAAAACCCGCGCGTAACTGAAACAATTGAAGACATCGTCAAGGCAGTGCAGGAACTTGAGAAAAAGGGCTTTGCATATGAAACAGATGACGGGGTTTATTTTTCGGTTTCAAAATTCAAGAATTACGGGAAACTCTCGCGCCTTAAGATGGATGCCTCAAAAACAGGCACGCGCGTTGAAACCGACAAGTATGACAAGCAGTCTGCCTCGGACTTCGCGCTCTGGAAGAAAGCAGACAAGGAGCCTTACTGGGACTCGCCCTGGGGAAAAGGGCGCCCTGGCTGGCATATTGAGTGCAGTGTAATGTCGCGCAAATTTTTGGGGGATAAAATTGACATTCACGGGGGTGCGGTTGATTTGGTATTCCCGCACCATGAAAACGAGGTTGCGCAGAGCGAGGCCCTCACTGGAAAAGCGCCCTTTGTGAAATACTGGATGCACGCCGGCTTTTTAAATGTCGGCGGGGAAAAGATGAGCAAATCCCTTGGAAATTTCATTGAAATTCCCGATCTCCTGAAAGATTACAACCCGAAACTGTTCCGCTTTTTTGTTGCGGGCCTGCACTACAGGTCGCGCGTTAACTTTGACAAAAAATTAATGGAGAAGGAAAAAATCACGCTGGGGCGTTTGAATGAAATGATACAAAAACTCCTCTCTGCACAGGGGAAAAATAAAAACCCGAAAGTTGCAAAATTAATTTCTTCCGCGCGAAAAAACTTCGCGGAAAAGATGGATGATGATTTCAACCTTCCCGCGGCATGGGCCGAACTCTTTGACTTCACGCGGGAAATAAACAAACCGCTTGCCGAAGGCACGCTCGGGAAGGCGGACGCGGAGGAAATCCTGAAATTCCTGCGCGAACTTGACTCATTCCTCGGGGTTTTTACCTTTGAGGCGCGCAAGCAGGAAAAGCTAAGCGCTGAAGAGGCAAGTCTCCTTGAACAGCGCGAAGCCGCGCGCAGGAATAAGGATTTCGCCCGCGCGGACGAACTGCGCGATGCCCTGAAAAAGAAGGGAATCCTCCTTGACGACACCCCCTCAGGCGTGCAGTGGAAACGCGCCTAACTACCAATAACTCGCGGAACACAACCAGCGCAACCCTTTTAAACTTCCAAAGCATATTCCTTAAAGTGATTTTATGTCCGCGCCCTTACTAGACATGACACTTCTCATAGACCTGGGGATGATATTTGTCCTTGCCACGGTTCTCAGTTATATTGCGCGCATATTCAAACAGCCAAGCCTTATTGCCTACATTGCCGCGGGAATGATCCTCGGCCCCATAGGATTGGGCGCAATGGGCATAACTATAGGCGGCGTTCCCATTGGCGTAAGCGCAATAGGCAATGACATAAAAATACTCTCGGAATTGGGAATTGCGTTCCTGCTTTTCAGTGTGGGGGTTGAATCAAACTTCTCAAAACTTAAGGATCTTGGAAGGGTTGTTCTTGCCGGCGGAATCCTGCAGGTTGTTATAACCGCGCTCGCGGTTTTCCTGCTTAGCATGCATTTCCAGCTTGTCGGTTTCGCCGAGGCGGTTTACATAGGGCTCATTGTGGCGTTCTCAAGCACAATTATTGTTGTTAAATTGCTTTCAGACAGCCACACAATAAACACCCTCCACGGCCGCATACTTATAGGAATCCTGCTTGTGCAGGACATGCTTGTTATCCTTGCAATGCCTCTCCTTGCAAACCTTGACCAGGTTCTCTCAATGCAGGCATTTTTCCCCGTGCTTGCGCAGGGCGTGTTCATAATCGCGCTTGCATACCTGTTAAACAAATACGCCTACCCGCGCATATTCAATTTCGCAACCCAGAGCGATGACCTCTTCTACCATGTTGCAATCTCCTCATGTTTCATCTTCATAGGTATTGCATATGTCCTGAATTTCTCAATCGCAATCGGCGCATTCATTGCAGGCCTCAGCATCTCAACCCTCCCGTATAACCTTGAAGTATACAACCGCGTGCGCGGAGTCCGTGATTTATTCGCAACGGTATTCTTCGTAACCTTGGGCATGCAGATAACCCTGAGTTTTGCGGCAATCCCGCTCGGCCTCATCCTTGTCGTGCTTGGTGCGGTATTCTTCCTCAAGCCGTTAATCCTCTATCTTATAACCCTTTTCTCGGGTTTCGGGGGCAGGGTTTCACTGATGGTTGCATTAGGCCTTGCGCAGGTCTCGGAATTTTCATTCATCCTCCTGAGCCAGGGCGAGCAGGCAAACGTTTTCCAGACCCCCGGGCTTTACTCATTCCTCCTCCTTGTGATTGCGGCATCAATGGTAATTACCCCTTATTCAATGCAGTACAGCACGCGCATATATTCGCTCTTCAACCGCCTCTTCAGCGGCTACGCCCAGCCCTTCAAACACAAGGCGCTTTACAGGCGCATACATAAAATGGAATCCGTTCCAAAGGGGCTTAATAATCACATAATAATCGTCGGCGGCGGAACCATGGGCTACAGCGTTGCCGCAGCCCTTAAGGACACGCACGATTTAGTTGTCCTTGACCACGATTCAGAAAGGGTTTTCAAGTGCATGGGGCGCGGGATAAACGCAATTTACGGAAGTGCGGACAACACCGAAGTTTTGAGGAGAATCAATCTTTCGCAGGCAAGGCTCCTCATACTGGCTCTTCCAGCCGTTAAGGCAAGCCGCTTCCTAATAGAGTATGCGAAAAGGCAGAACCCGAAAATTGTTGTTTTCGCGCGCGCGCATTTCGCAAAGGACGCGCTTGACTTTTACAGGTGCGGAGCGGATTTTGTTGTGATGCCGCATATAATAGGCTCGAATGTTTTCCTGCGTGAAGTTGCGAAGTTTCTTGAGTTCGGGCGCGTGAGTTACATCTCAAACTACAAGGATGAGTTCCTCAAGTATCTGAAGGAAAACGTTGCGGAAGACGAAAAGCATATGAAAATCTGAGCTCAAAATCTTTTCTTGCAAAGAAAAGGTTTGGGGACTGAGGGATTTGAACCCCCATCAGCTGGTCTGGAGCCAGCTGCACTGCCAGGTTATGCTAAATCCCCATGCACAATTCATTTGCCTTTCACAGTTTCCCAATCTTCGAGAAACTTTTTTATTCCCGCGTCAGTCAACTCGTGCCTGAACATTTCCTCAAGCACCTTAAACGGCACTGTCGCGACATCCGCGCCAAGCAGTGCGGCCTCCTTAACATGCTCCGCTGAACGCACGCTTGCAACAATAACCTTTGTCTTAAACCCGTAATTCCCGTAAACCTCCAGAATCTCATCAATAACATCCATTCCCTTCTCGCCCTTGTCATCCAAGCGCCCCACAAAAGGGCTTACATAATCCGCCCCCGCCTTTGCAGCAATTAGCGCCTGATTTGCGCTGAACACCAGTGTTACATTCGTGCGCACGCCCTTTTTCTTAAGCGCGCGGACAGCCTTCATTCCCTCCGCTGTCATCGGAACCTTAATTATCACATTTTTGTGAATCTTAACAAGCCCCATTGCCTCCTTAACCATGCCCTCTGAATCCTCACTGACAACCTCCGCGCTTACAGGCCCATTAACAATCCCGCAGATTTCCTTCACAACTTCCGCAAAATTCCTTCCCGCGCGCGCAACAAGAGTAGGATTAGTTGTAACCCCGTCAGCCAGCCCCCACTCCGCGGCCTTCCGCACTTCCTCCACTTCCGCTGTATCCACAAATATCTCCATAAGCCCACCTTCCTGCAATGCTATGATTTAGGGTTATCCTTTATTTTAAACCTTTTTGTTCAGGTGCGAACGCACCTCCCTGCCTGTTTTTTCAATCATGCTCCTTTTTCCCGCCTGCCTTGCACCTTTCAGTTTGTCCATTCCTTTTGCATGCTCTCCTGCCCATTCCTTTGCGAACCTGCCTTCCTCTATATTATGTAGCAGTTCCTTCAATCCACCCCCTTTCTCTGCCGCACGCTCCCCGAAAAACCGCGAGCCGAATTCTGCGGTGTTGCTAACCCTTTCATACATCCCCTCTATTCCGTGTTCCTCTATAAGCTCAGTGACAGATGCCGCGCCCTGCACACAGAACATATATGCAAGCTCCGCAGGGTAACCTTTCGCAACAAGTTCCGCAAATGCATGCTTCATCGCGCCCGCAATCCCGCCGCACAAAACAGCCTGTTCCCCGAATAAATCCACAACAGTTTCCTCGCGCATTGTTGTCTCAAGCACGCCAACCCTCAGCAGTCCGATGCCTTTTGCAATTGCAAGCGCATATTTTTTAGCCCCGCCGCTCACATCTTTTTCAACTGCAATAAGCCCCATCAGCCCCCCGCCTTTTGCAAAATTCCCCCTCAGCAATTTCCCCGGCCCTATTGAAGTGCAAAGCACAACATCAACATCCGCGCGCGGCTTAATTCGCGAAAAAACAACATTCATCCCGTGCGCAAAAACCAGCACAGCACCTTTCCGCAAATTCGCTGCAATTTCCTTTTCATAAACCGCGGGCTGTTCCTCGTCAGGCAATAAAAACAAAACAACATCCGCCTGCGCGGTTGCATCCGCAACTTCCAAAACTTCGAAGCCTTCCTTCCTTGCGCGCTCTTTGCTTTTCCCCGCGCGCACCCCTACAATAACATCAAGCCCCGAGTCACGCAGATTCAATGCCTGCGCAGAGCCCTGCGAACCGAAACCCAAAACGGCAATTTTCTTGTTTTTCAGGGGAGAAATGCTTGCGTCTTTTTCTCCAAACCATTTAGCACTTACCATGAATAATAATTAGCCAAATTCATTTTTTATAGAGTTTGTTGACAACACCCGCTAGCCCCTTAACCCCCGCGCGGATGTCCTTTTCAGTGCCTGTAACGCTAAGCCTTATGCACTCCTGCGCATGCATCCACCCCTTTCCCGCACCCGGAAAGAACGGAGAACCGGGCACAACAATAACCCCTTGGCTTTTCAGCAGTTCAAATAATTTCCAGTCATTCACAGGCAAATCCTTAAACCAAATCCACGCAAAAAAAGTCCCCTCTGATTTGTGAATGTAATACGGCACCGCGTCATCAATAAATTCAGCGCACGCCTTCCTGAAAATCTCAAGCCTCTTTTTGTAAAATGGCTTAACCTCTTTTTCGCAAAGCCGTGCAAGCTTTCCGTTATGTAGCATTCTCCTTGCAACCTCCTGCCCGAACACGGGTGGAAAAATACAAACATTTGCCTGAAACGCCTTAACGGCATCAATATATTTTTTGTCCCCCACGGCAACACCCAAACGTGTAGCAGCCAGCCCTGCCTTTGAAAAACTGAAAGTAGTAATCACATTTTTCCCGCGCACATACTTCATCGGCGTATAGCAAACATTCGGCACGGGGGATGCATAAGCGGAATCAACAATTACGGGAATGTTCTTCTTCCCCGCC
>JBDRDO010000023.1:0-3100 GCA_043820655.1 Candidatus Iainarchaeum sp.
CTTTCCGCAATGTCGGCACTTTCCTCACTGCGCACAGGAATTGACCTTGCCGTAATTGCCGCCCCTGAAAAGGCGGGCTGGGCAATGAGCAGGTACAGCCCCGACATAATTGTGAAGAAGTTCAATGGGGATAACTTCAGCCCTGTGCATGCGCAAAAAATAATTTCACTCACGAGAGATTTTGATGCCGTGCTTATCGGTCCCGGCCTGGGCACCTCAAAAAACACGGCTGCCTTCGTTCACGCAATAGTAAAACAAATAACCTGCCCCTTGGTTGTTGATGCGGATGCAATCAAGGCACTTGCGGGCTTTCGATTTTCCACACCTGTAATTCTCACCCCTCATAAAACCGAATTTGAAATTTTCACAGGCGTAAAATTCACGGGCGTGGCATCTGTTATGGCTGCCGCGAAAAAACACAACTGCACAATCCTGCTGAAGAGCCAAACCGATATAATTTCTGATGGTGTGCACACAAAACAAAACAGCACGGGAAATTCAGGAATGACTGTCGGCGGCACGGGTGATGTTCTTGCGGGAATCTGTGCAGCGCTCCTTGCCCTGCATAACGCGCCCTTCCGCGCGGCATGCGCCGCTGCCTACATAAACGGCAAAGCAGGCGATATCTTATTAAAGAAGAAAGGCTATGGGTTTATTGCGGGGGATTTCCCAAGTGTAATTCCCGAAATAATAAAAAAATTCAGGTAAAAATATTCAGGCAATGTTCAGGTGCGAAAAAATGCCTTCCGAAATCTACACTGAAAAAAGGCCATGGGGAAGCTTTACCCGCCTTGCGCACAAAAAGAAATGCACAGTTAAGATTATCGAAGTAAAGCCCCGCCAGATGCTCAGTCTGCAATATCATTTGCACAGGGTCGAACTGTGGATTGCGCTTGATTCGGGAATTAAGGTTCAGGTCGGAAACAAACAGAAAATGCTCCCTAAGGGAAAAATGATTACAATCCCGAAAAAGGCAAAGCACAGGCTGATAGGCGGTTCAAAAACCGCGCGCATTCTTGAAATCTCAACAGGAAACGTGCGTGAATCCGACATAGTGCGGCTGGAAGACAATTACGGGCGGATAAAGAAAAAGCCCTGGCGCTAAAGCATGCCCTTTGCCTGTTTCTTCATTTTTCTTAAACACTTCTTGTGCCAGTACTGACCCATCCACTTTTTTTCCGTTCCAACCGCGCCGCAAAGGGAGCATGTTTCATTCCCGTACTTGCTTTCTTCATCACTCTCTTCCGAAGGCACAGCTTCTTTTTCTTCCGCAGGCTTTTCAGCATTTCCCGCGGTTTCCCCTTCCTTCCCCTTCCTGAATCTGTCAAGCAAACCCATCTGAATCAAACTCCTTTTGTTTCTCATTTTGTTATAATCGTGCCTGTCTTTCCTTCAAGCCCCTCAACTAATTTGTTCAATGATGTTATTATTACTTTCTTCCCCCCTTTTGAAAGGAAATCAAGCGCAGCCTCTATTTTGGGCTTCATACTCCCTTCGGGGAACTGCCCCTCCCTTAAATATTTGCGCAATTCTTTGGCGTGAATGCCGCGCAGTTTCCTCTGGCTTTTCTTCCTGTAATCGACCATCACAAATTCAATTCCCGTTAAAATTGCCATTGTTTTAATTCCCAAAGAGTTTGCAAGAAGTGCGGAGGCATGGTCCTTGTCAATCACGGCCTCAACCCCTTTGTATCCTTCCTTTCCCTTAACAACAGGAATTCCCCCTCCTCCGCATGCAACAACAATCGCCCCTGCGGAGGACAGTTTCCTTATTGTGGGAAGCTCAACAATCCTTTTCGGGCGGGGGCTTGCAACAACACGCCTCCATCCCCTTCCTGCATCTTCAACCATTTTGAACTTCCGTGAAAGTGCCTTTGCCTCGCGTGCGGAATAAAACTGCCCAATGGGTTTTGTGGGATTTCTGAATGCGGAATCGTGCGCATCAACCTCAACCTGTGTAATCACAGTTGCAACATCCCTGCCGCGGATGTAATTGCTCAGCGCCTGCTGGAGCATATACCCCACCTGCGCCTGAGTCATTGCCCCGCTTACATCAAGCGGCATTGCAGGCACCCTGCACTTTGCCGCCTGCATCTGCACCTGTAAATTCCCGACTTGAGGACCGTTGCCGTGCGTAACAATCACATCATGCCCGCGCTTCACAATCTTTGCAACAAGCCTGCACGTGCGCCTGACATTGCGCATCTGTTCCGCATACTTCCCAAGCTGATGCTCCCTTATAAGCGCATTCCCGCCAAGCGCAACAAGCACCTTTTCCCTGCCTTTTGCCATGCCGTTCCCATTACCTATCCTCTTCCGAATATTTAATCTTAACGCCGTGAACATACAAATTTCCGTGATTTTCCCCTGAATTCCGCGATAGTCTTTTTAATAACCTGATTTATTATATAAAAGGCCGTAAAGGTTGGTAACATGGAACATAGCAGAATTAATTCGCATTTTGCATTTTCTGCAGTTAAGCCAGCCATCTATAGGCCGTATCCGATTTGGTAAAAATACGCCGCAGCCCCCCTATCTTTTTTGCGGTGTATTAAAAGCAACAAAGTTAGACTGGGTTCTCGCGGTTCAAGGGAAAAAGGATTGGAGGTGCGAGGATGAACTGGATATGCCCGGAATGTGCGCAGAAATTCCCCAGCTGGTATGGGGAGTGCCCATTCCATAAAAAAGTTTTAAGGGAAACGTTCCTGTGAAAGGGGCGTTTTCCAATTTCTATTTTTTTGATTTTTTAATAGCCCCGAGGCGGCTTTTGGGCTTCGCGCCCAAAACGCCCCGTGGCTTGATAGCCCCGAGGAGATTCGAACTCCTGTCACAAGGTTCAAAGCCTTGTATGCTTGGCCGCTACACTACGGGGCTATTCGCATATAAACAACCTAAAAGAAGAACTTAATACTTTCGTTCATTGTGCGTCCACAACAACAGATGCCTTTTCAACGCCCCTGACGCTTTCCGCAAATTCCTTTATTTTCTCCTGAAAGAAGCCAAGTACGGGGCATGCAATTGTAGTTGGCGTAAAGCGCACAGTAACCCTGCCGCCCTTAACCTCAATTGCCTTAACCATACCCATTTCGACAATATCTATG
>JBDRDO010000024.1:0-17351 GCA_043820655.1 Candidatus Iainarchaeum sp.
CAAAAAGAAGTGCCGTTAAAAAGGGCGCAAAAAGTGCCGTTAAAAAAAGGAGGATGCTTAAGCAATAATTATTTTGCTTAAAGAGGTGAGAATATGGAGTATGTCTACAGTGCAATGCTGCTCCACTCTGCAGGCAAGGCAGTGGATGAGAAGTCCGTAACTGCCGTGCTTGAGGCCGCGGGCGCAAGCCCGGATGCTTCAAGGGTAAAGGCCCTTGTTGCCTCACTCAAAGACGTTAAAATAGACGAGGCAATTAAGGAGGCCGCCGCTGCACCGGTTGCAGTTGCAGCCCCCGCAGCACAGGCCGCAGGCGGAGCGGAAGCAAAGGAAGAGAGATCCGAGGAAGACGAAAAGAAATCCGAGGAAGAGGCAGCAGCCGGTCTGGGAAGTTTGTTCGGGTAATTAAACCCGAATCCTTTTCCCGCCCGGCGCATGCCCTGTCCAGCCTTCGGCAATCCGCCAAATCACGCCAAAACTAAACCTATTTAAACCACCTTACATATTATTCTAAAGGTGTTTAATTTGCGCAAATTTATCCCTGCAATCCTGCTTGTGCTTGCATTTGCCCTGTTCTTCTCAGCAACTGTATGCGCAGCAGTTCTTGAAAACGGCAGCATGAAAATTTATGCAGTAACCTCCGATGGAAAAGGGCTTGCCTCCGGGCTTAATCTTGAAATAACGTCAGGCAATGGGAAGGTGTGGAGCTCTGTTGAGCCTTTGGTTGGAACAACAACACAAAACGCGGAGCGCATTGCTGTAGAAGTTGCGAAGAACTATTCAGGCGAGGTAATGAACCATGATTACAAGTTCAGCATTGAATCCGATGCAAGTTTAGTTGAGGGGCCGAGCGCGGGCGCTGCCATGGCTTTGCTTGTAATATCTATGCTGCAGGGGAATGAACTGCCAAATGATTTGAGCATAACAGGCACAATAAGCAGGCAGGGTAATGTAGGCACTGTCGGCGGCGTTTTTGAAAAAACAAAGGAGGCTTCACAAACAGGAATAAAGCTTTTTATGATACCTCGGGGCGAGGCAAAGCAGACAGTGAAAGTTGAGAACATAGTACGGAGCATTAACCTTTTGGAATTTGCGCCGCAGGAATGGGGCATAACAGTTGTTGAGGTCGGCACAATTGATGATGTGCTTAAATACGCCTTCTCAGACCTTGAGAATATTGACGTTAACGTAACCCCCGCAACAACCTTCCTTGATTTTGTTCCGGAGCCAATAACTTACGAGCCCAACTCCGAGCAAATGAAGGAGCTCACAAACAGCTACCTTGAGCGGACAACTGAATTACTTAACAATGCAAGGAACTCCCTCTCCACAACCCTTATTGAGGACGGTTCAACGGTAAATTTGCTCCTGGATGTCCTTAAGGATTCGGAAGAGGGTCTGCAGATGGCCGAAATTCTGAACGATCAGAATTACCTTTACAGCGCTGCCAATTACACTTTCCTTGCGCGCGCGAACGCAATGCTTGTAAAGGACATTTCGGAAAACCCTTCGCTCATGACGCCCGAATCAACAGCCTTTGAACTGAAGGTTTCCGATTTAAAGCGCAGAGTAAAGGCATTAAAGGAGGACCTTGACGGATATGTTCCTGTTGATTATTTGGAATGGCACATCTCGGCACAGCAGCGCATTTCTTACGCGGAACTAAACCTGCAGAAACTTGATTCAACGCGCACAATTGTGATGGGCGATGCGGATGAGGCAAAGATTGCGGAAATACAGCGCGTTCAGGATTATGAATTTGCCGTGGCATGGTATGAGATTGCCGAGGACTTTTACAGGATAAGCAACAGCTCAAAAAAGAAGGTTGTTCCGGGAGACGTATTCAAAGAAAGCGCGGACGAACTTATAATTGCCGCGGAAAACGGTCTTTCCTCAATTGAGGAGGCGGAATCCGAGGATATTTTGCGCAGGATAAATGCGGCAAAGCTTGAGAAGCAGAACGGCTGGTATCTTGCCGCGGCTTACGATGCCGCGACAGCCCATGCACTTATTGTGGGAATTGCCGCGGTAAAGGACAAGGATTTGCAGACTTTGCACGCCGAACTCTCGGATATGGCTGTTGCACTTGACAACAACCTTGCAGCATCTGAAAACTCCTTTGTGTGGTCTCACCTCTATCTTGACCATGCAAAATATTACCTTGCCTCCGCGGACTTTTACAGTGAAAACTCCCGCAATGTTGCAGCTGTCAGCTCCCTCAAAAACGGAATAAGCCTTGCATATATTTCGGCGCAATTATTCAGCGTTTCAGACAGCATGCTGAGCTATTACACCGCGCTTCCCGAGAGCGAGTACATTGTTGAGGAGCCGCTGACCGCGGGCGAGATGCAGGAGCCTCAGGACAACACAATGCTCTTCGCACTGCTCGGCCTTCTTATTGTAATTGTGGCAGTGCTTGTTATTGTGCTTATCAGGGTTTACTCCAAAAGGGAGCAGGGAGTTGACATGGGGAAAGAAATATCCCGTTTGCGCGCACTGCAGGGCGGCATTTCAGAGGGAAAATACGGCACGGAAATTGCACAGCTTGAAAAACTACGCACCGAGCGCAGTGCATATACTTTAGAGCTTGACAGGATGAAGTCGGAAATGTCATCATTCAGGCAGCGCCTTACTGATCTGCAAAGGCACTTCAGGGAGGGCGTACTTTCCGCGCCCGAATACTCAAAGGCAATGCGCGAATACCAGCGGCACATTAATGAACTGCAAAAGGGAATACTGGATGAGAAGACACTGCTTGATGACGTTGCCAAGGAAGCCAAGAGAAAGGTTTTGCGGAAGAAATAAGCTGATATGCCTGGCAATTCTGTTAGGGTGCGTGGTGAACAGAGGACACTGGCAGAAAACTTAATTAACTTCGGCAGCCTATTCTTATCATGCCAAAAAAAGAGGGCAAACCCCCAAAACAAAAAAAACAGATTTTTTTCACATCCCAGCTCCGCGACGGCGAAGGCACGCCTGCCGGCGTCATGCTCCTGAAGGCGCGGGGGCTTGCGCAGAGCAAAAATTACGGCATTGAAGAGCGCAAAATGTTCGCCAAAATCGCGGACAGGATTCTTATAATGATTAAAACCGAGATGCCCATACATCTTAGGAAATACCTCCGTTCCAAAGGCCTGCCGGTTTATAAGACTGTAATACGGGAAACACTTGCTCATTTGTATTTTGACAAGGATGGCAACCCCGCATGGGGCGCGTATGAAACCGCATACCTCAAAAATCTTCGCCTGCACAACGAGCGAATTGAGGCAAACAAATCCAAAACACCCCTTAAAACAACACTTGCCGCAAAGCCGAAAAAGAAAAATAAGGGCAAAACAGAGGAAAAATCAGTACACCTAAAAACAAAAAAGAAAGAAACAGAAGCCCCTTTAACATCAGTATCCGCATTCACGCAGGCGCTGAAGAGAATTTCCGCCCAAAACCCGCCCGGCACAGTGTCCCTCCTAAACGGCCTGCTGAATCAAAAAAGAATTGAACACAGGCACATATTAAACTTCGCGCGCAAAGGCCCATACACGCTCCGCATATTTAACATAGCTCTTGACGCAAGGCTTGACAGGTTCGGTGAAACTGCCACTGCCGACCTTGCGGATATTCTTCTCCGTATAGGTTCGGACGGCGCACATAAGACAAAGGTAAAATCACTCGCAGGCAGCCTGAAGTACGGCAATAAAATTCTCAAAGGCCTCCTCAGCACTGGCCTTGTCCTTGACCACAGGCGCGACCTTTATCTGGCACAGCCGGAATTCCTTGTAAATGCAATTAAGAAGATTTACAAGGACAAGAGGTGAACCTGCTTTTTCTATTTTGTTAAACATAGGCGCAGCCGACCCGCAGATTCATGCTCGGTTACCTTAATGCCGGAGTCAAGTTCTAAAATCCCAAATAAGCCCATTCTTTCTAGATAATGTTTTGACTTCGACTCTAAATTGTCGCAGGTTATTTCGCCGCCGTTATTGCGCACTCTTTGACCCAGTGAGGCGACCATAGATAGTGCAAGAGGGTGCAACCAAAACCATTTAGGGTGAGATCCAATATTCAAGACTTTTTCATCATTTGGCACAAAGCCCCGTATAAATTGGTCTAAATTCCCTAGGAACGCCCCCGAAGGCAGAAATATTTCCATATAACTATGGGATATCGTCTTATTGATAAACTTATTGTTTGCTCGGGAATCCCGAGCAATTTTGACTTTTTTGAGAACAATGTCTATTTTTTCGCTTCTTGACGAAATTTCTATCGTCACCTTCTTTAAGGTCAAGCAAGCTGAAACTCCGCGCCGGAAATCTACTCTAAAAGCCCCCTTTAAAAGAAAGGATTCATGAACAGCGGCACGAATATAAGCGCCACAATTGTCATAAGCTTTATCAGTATGTTCAATGCAGGTCCGCTTGTGTCCTTGAATGGGTCTCCCACTGTATCCCCCACAACAGCTGCCGCGTGCATTGCCCTCCACTTCGGCGTGTTCTCCTTGTGTGATTCAATATACTTCTTTGCATTGTCCCACGCCCCGCCTGAGTTTGCGAGGAAGTTCGCAAGCGCAACCCCTGTTACTAACACTCCCACAAGCAATCCCCCGAGTGTCTGCGCACCGAACAGCATTCCCACAAAGATTGTAATCAATATTGCAAGCAGGCCCGGCACAATCATCTCCTTAAGTGCCATGTTTGTGCTTATCTCAACACACCTATCATAATCGGGCTTTGCCCTGCCCTGCATCAGGCCCTTAATCTCCCTGAACTGCCTTCTGACTTCCTCAACAAGCAGCAATGCAGTTTTCCCCACAGAGTCCATTGTTAATGAAGTGAAATAAAACGGCAGCATTGCCCCGATAAACAGCCCTACCAAAACTCTTGGCACTGAAATATCAACCACAAAAGGCACGCCCTGTGCCGTAGCAACAGTGGCGGCGTAACTTGAAAACAGCGCAAGCGCAGTTAACGCGGCAGACCCTATTGCAAACCCCTTGCCCATTGCCGCAGTTGTATTCCCTGCTGCATCAAGCTCGTCCGTAATCTTCCTTACATTGCTCCCAAGCCCCGCCATTTCAACCACGCCGCCTGCGTTATCAACAACAGGCCCGTAGGCATCAATTGCAAGTGAAATTCCAAGTGTGCAAAGCATTGCCACTGCGGCAATTGCAACACCATAAAGCCCGCCTGCCCAGAATGAAAGCAGAATTGCTGCGGAAATAATTATAAGCGTGTTTTTTGTGCTCTTCATGCCCACAACAAGCCCCTGAATGATTGTGGTTGCCGTATCGGATTCAGCTGCCTTTGCAATTGACCTCACATACTTGCCCTTTTCCGAGGTGTACCTGTCGGTTGTCAGCCCAATCAGGATGCCTGTGCCAAGCCCTATTATGACTGCGTAAAATACCCCTATGTCAAGCGCGAAATAGCCCACAAGCAGGTATGCAAAACCCGCGGCAAGTATTGAAGCCGCAAATATCCCTATCTGGAATGCCCAGTGGATATCAATCCTTTTCCCTGTGCGCACAAAGAATGTGCCTATAATTGATGCAATAAGTCCCGCACCAGCAAGGCTCATTGCGAAAAGCAAACCATTTTCTCCCACCATAAGCAGTCCGATTGCCATTGCCGCAATTATTGCCCCGACATAACTCTCAAACAAATCCGCGCCCATTCCCGCGACATCCCCTACATTGTCCCCGACATTATCCGCAATTACCGCGGGATTCCTCGGGTCATCCTCGGGAATTCCCTGCTCAATCTTCCCAACCAAATCCGCGCTTAAATCCGCGGCCTTTGTGAATATTCCCCCGCCCACTCTTGCAAACAGCGCAACTGAAGACGCCCCGAGTGAAAAGCCGAAAATTACAGCAGGATCATGGAAAACGAAATAAAGCACAACAATGCCAAGCAAACCTATGGATGCGGCAAACAAACTCATAACCGTTCCGCTTGAAAACGCAACCTGCATTGCCTCATTAAGCCCCTTCTGCGCGGCAGCTGCGGATCGAACATTTGCCTTTGTTGCAATATTCATACCAATAAAGCCCGCAAGCCCGCTTGCAATTGCCCCTAGAACAAATGAAATTGCCGTGCCTCCAAACATAAGCCCTGTGGTCTCAAAGAAGTAAAGTATAATGCCAAGCACAACAACAAAAACAGCAAGCATTGTGTACTGCTTCCTTAAATACGCCATTGATGCCTTCCGCACATAACCTGAGATTTCCTGCATTTTCGCGTTTCCCGCATCCTGCTTAAGCACGCGCATTGAATTATATGCGGCAACAATAAGCCCTAAAATGCCTGTCAGGGCAATCGCCGAAAGAACCATGAAATCCATGAAGAAAATTTGGGTTGGGAAAGGTATTTAAACGATTATGCCGCGGTTTTGCCTCAGGTGGTTTCTATAGCCCAGGCTGGCGGTTTCTATTCGTCTGTGTCCTCCACAGCACCGTTCTCCTTTTTGGCTATTTCCATAATCGCGCCAGCATTCTTCTGGCTTAACCTTAACCCCACAACAGAACTCTTCTGCTTGCTTAAGCTGACCCCCACAAGCTGGTTCGCTTCCGCAATCATTGTGTCATTGTGCGTTATGCTGATGAACTGTGATTTCCCGCTCATTGCCCGCACCATTCTTCCAAGCTTCAATGAATTATCCTTATCCAATGCTGCATCAACCTCGTCAAATATGTAAAACGGCGCAGGCTCAAATGACTGTATTGCAAACAAAAATGCCAGCGCTGTCATGCTCTTCTCCCCGCCGCTCATTGCGTCAATGCTTTTCAATTTTTCTCCCTTGTATTTCGCCTGAATTGCCAGCCCCCCATCCAATGGATTGACCTCATCCGTCAGCCCCAATTTCCCTTCCCCCTCGAAGAACATGTAATACAAATCCCTGAACTTATGGTCAATCTTCTCAAAGCAGTCCATGAAAACAAAGTTCTTTTTGACATCAATCTTATCAATCATTTCAACTACTGCTTTCCTCTCACTCTCAAGCTTCTCGGTCTTCCCGCGTATGTCATCAACCTCTTTTTTATAGGCATCAAAGTTCTCCACTGCCTTCATATTAATCGCGCCCAAAGCCTCAATCTCCCTTTCAATAACCGGAATCCTCTGCCTCAATGCTGCAACATTAAACTCCTTCAGCGCCTTCTCATCCTTATAATGCTCAAACTCCAGTTCCAAATCAACAATCCTGACCTCATTCTTTGACTGCGCAAGGTTGAATTCATTTATCTGATTTGAAAGTGCCTCCGCTTTCCCAGATGCGCTGTTCCTCTTCCCCTCAAGATTTTCAATCCTTGTTGCCAGTCTTTCCTTCTCCTCCTCAAATAATTTTGTTTCCTTCCTTGCCTTGTCAAGCTCGGCATCTTTTTTTGAAAGCGCACCTTCCTTTTCCTTAAACTCTGTTTTTTGCGCCTCCAGCGCCTTTGAATTCTCCGCCCTTTTCTCATCCAGCTTCGCAAGTTCCGCCTCTGTTTCCTGTCTGTTCCTGACAGTCGCCTCTAACTCGGCCTCTAATTTTGCTATCTTATTCTGCGTTTCCGCATTCTCGTTATTAACGCCCTCAAGCCTTTCAATAAGGTTCCCTATTTCAATATTTTCCGCGCTGTTCCTGAACTCATCAACCTTTCCCTTCAGCCCCTGTGCGTGCCTCTCGATTTCAACAAGTTCCTTTTCCGCGCCCGCCCTTGCAAATGCGGTTTCCTTAAGTTCCCTTTTAATTTCCGCAATATTCAGCCCCCCGGCAATTTTCTCAAGTGCATCTATTTTTTCCTCCGCCCTCCGCACACTCTCCTCTTCCGCGCCAAGCGAACGCATCTCCCCAAGCATGCCCTCAAGCCCCGCCCTTTCCTTCGCAAGCCCCGCCCTTACAGCCGCCTTTGCCTCTGCCTTCCCCTTAAGCTCCGCAACCAGCACTGCCTTGCGCTTCATAATCGCGGCCTTGATTTTATCGTTTAATTCAGTGTCGCACAGCGGGCATTCCTTCCCCGCCTTCCCCAGTTCCGAGATTTCCTCCTCCGTAATCCTGTGCCTGTTTTTAAGGTTGTGCAGTTCATCCCCCGTCTTCTCAAAAGCCTCGGCATTCTCCTTCAGCCCCTTTTCAGGATTAAGCGCACGCAGTTCGGCAAGCCTTTTCATGCCAAGCCTTGCTGCCTTAACCTCCGCCAAAAGCTCCGCCTTTTCATCCTCAATTTCCTCCGCCCTTGCCCCTGCATGCATGAGCGCATGCCTTGCTTTTTCCTCCGCGGAGCGCAGTTTGTAAAGCTCATCCTTTGCCCCCGCCATTTTTGCCCTTGCTTCCTCAAGCGCCCTTTCGTCATCCGCGGCCTTATTCCCGCCTGCGGAAGCCTTTGCTGACTTCCGCGTAATAATCTTGTTAAGTTCCCCGAGCCTTGTTTTCACGCCCCTTAATTTATCCCCCGCATCCTGCAGTGCCTTTTCCTTTTCCCTTATTATTGAAACAAGCCCCCCGCGCCTGTCCTTCAATAATTCCGCCCTGCGCCCCGCCTCCGCAATTTCATTCTCCCTTGCGGAGATTCTCTCCCGCACAAGCCTGACATCGGAGCGCATCTCCTCGGCCTTCCTGCCGATTTCCTCATAAGTCCGCTCATTAGCGCTCAGTATTTTTTTGATAAGCTCGTCAAGCCTCTTTTCAAGCCCCGTGCTTTCCTCCCCCAATTGCGCCTTCTCCATGCGCGCATTTTCAAGCTCCTTTTCCATTGCCCCGCGCTTTTTCTCCGCCCCTGAAAGCTCAGCCCTGATGCGCGTGATTTCCGCATTGAGCATTGTTGCCTTGCTCCTTTTCAGCTCCTTCTTCAGGGAATTGTATTTCACAACACTTTCCCTCTCCTTCTCCAGCTCGGCAAGGTACTGCTCCCTTTCATTAAGCACGATTGTTGCGTCCTTAACCTTCCTGTCAACAGCCTCAAGTTTCTTTAAAGCCTCCTCCTTCTTCCCCTCAAATTCCGATAACCCTGCGACATCATCAATAATCTTCCTCCTCTCCTTGGGGCTCATTTCAATTATCCTTGTGACGTCGCCCTGAACAACAATATTCGAGCCTGTTGCCTTTATCCCGAGTTCAAGCAGCAGGGCAGTAACCTCATTCAGCCCGCGCTTTTTCCCGTCAAGCTTAAACACGGATCTTCCTTCCTTGTCAATTTTCCTCGCAATATTATACGTCTTGTCTCCGTCATGCAGTTCCATCTCCACCTTTGCATATGGCTCGCTTGCATCGTGATTAACCAAATCCGTTAATTTTGATGCGCGCAGCATCTTCAAAGAGGTTATTCCAAAAACAAAAAGCATTGCATCAAGCAGGTTTGACTTTCCCGAGGCATTTGAGCCCGCTATCGCTGTAAATCCCGAATGGAACGGAATGTTCGCCTTCCTGAAGGACTTAAAATTCTTCAGTCTGAGCCGTGAAATCTTGATCAAAGGCATCCCCTGATATAAAGACGGAAGGGTCAATTTTTAAATAAATTTAATCCCTGCCCGCCTGCATGGCTTTGCATTCCTATCTTCGCCTGCGCCTTCTTGCCGCAGGCGCCGCAGTATAATACTTCACAATCGCAATGCTGAAATATGCATTTGCAATTACCGCAAAAGCGGCAAACGCAAGGAACGCAAAAAATTCATCCTCAAAAAATCCCGCGGCAATAAGCCCTATCTGCTGAACAACTCCGGCAATCCCCGAAAGCAGGATAAGGAACAGAATAATCCCCGGCAGTTTCCCCGCGCTCCATTTCCATGTTTTCACAATCCCTATTTTCAGCTTTGCGTCATCAGCAGCCATTACCGCCGGCAGGAATGTGAATTTTATGAACACGTACATTGCCGCCAGCGCAGTAATCAGCATCAGCGGCAAACCTATAATTCCTATGCCCGGCAATGAACTTATCCAGACAGTAAAAATCCCGAGAAGCATAAATAGCAGGGCAATCAGGACAATAAACCCCGAAACATAAATCACATTCCAGATCCTTGAAATTGCGTATCCCACTGCGGAGCCCAGTGTTGCCTTTCCTCTCTTTTCCCCGCTTATAAGGTAGCCATACACGAAAATAAGCCAGACCCCTGCGGCAAGGTTAAGCACTCCAAGCAATGCAATAGCCCCGAGTTCCGTGCCGTACATCCTCATAAGCATATAGGGCATTTCAATTTCAGAAACCTCGGGCAGTATCCCCACAATAAGCGCATCCCATACAAAGCGCATTATTAAGTCAAACCCCGCTACAAACAGTGCCGCACTAAATAATGCGGTAACAACCGCGGGCAGAAGCACGGCAGGCCTCCTTACAATATATCCTATACTTCCGAACAACGCATCAAACATGCTAATTAGAATGGTTTCTTTGTTTTTAATGTTTTTGGTGCAGGTTCCCTTCTGAATTTTTTGAGAAGTTCCTTTGTAAGTTCCAGCCTGTCATCGCATGCTTCGTACAGGCTGTCGTGAACATATGTGCCTGGGTCGTAATAAAGGCTGACCAAAACGCCTGCCTGCTTTGCAAACAGGACTGCCGGAAGAAAGTCGCTGTCCCCGGCAACAAGCACTGCCTTATGTATTTTATTTCCCGCAGACAGGCTTGTCATGTCAATTCCCAATGCCATGTCGATGCCCTTCTGCCTTAGTTCGGGGTAGCCGCCGGGTTTCCTCATTATGCGGCCGCTTTCGTCCCTTACTATCTGCAGCCTTCCTGTCCTGAATTCAAACCTTGACAGCCTTGTTATATTGTACCTGAATGAGTCGAATGCCCCCTTCCTTTCCGATTCGTCTTTCGTGGGCGGGGATGACTGATATGGCGGGCAATCATAAACATATGTCCTGAAACGGTTTTCCTCACCCCCCGCTATTGCGGATGAAAATGTTAAGTAGTTTATGCGTATTCGCAGCCTGTCCTGAATTTTCTTCATGTAGCCGTTATCTACAAATACCGCAACCCTGTCCAAAAAACCAACCCCTGAGCTAAGAAATTGGCAGAAGCAGAATATTTTACTGCCGTCCATAAAGAACGGCAGCGGATATATTTGACATATTATTGCCCTTACAAATATTTAAATCTACCCTTTACCTGCCGTGTATCAGCCAACAAAACCCCACCAAAACGCATTTAAACCCTTCATGAGCAAATTCCTTAGGTGAGCAGATGAACATGCCAAAAACAATCAATGATTACTGCAAGAAATGTGATAAGCACACGGAGCATAAGCTCAAGCATTTCAAGCCTGCCGCAACGCGCAAAATGTCCTGGGGTAACCGTGAGAACATCCGCAAGCACAAGAAGGGCTACGGCGGAAAGGCGGAGTTCACGGCAACAGTAAAAAAGCAGAACAAGAAGCCGGTTTTCCTTGCGGAATGCGCTGTCTGCAAATCAAAGCACTATTTCGTCATCCCCAAAAGGATGAAGAAGGTTGAGTTAGTGGCGAAGGCGTAATTCAGTTTCCGCAACCGCGCTAATAAGGAAACCACCACTCCCTTTCCGAACAGCTTTTGTTCGCAATAACCACCTTGAAATTCACAAACTCAAGCAGCCCCTGTTCGGAAAGTTCCTTGCCGAATCCGCTCCTTTTCCTGCCGCCCCTTATCCCCTGCCAAATAATTCAACCGCCCCTTCCGCAATCATTCTTCCGATTTTGGTAAGGTAAATCCTGCCCTGCTTTCCCTTTTTGAGGTGCCCTAGTTTCAGGCCTTCTTTGATTATTCCGTTGCCCAGCGGGAGCCTGATTGCGTTTTCCGGGCTGATGGCCCCTTCCTTAATCAGGGACATGTACAGCTTGTCCGAATTGTCCATTTTTATGCCGAACTCCTCCCTCAAAATTTCTTTCTGCTCCTCAAGAGGATATTCGGACATTCTTTTTATCATAAAAATCCTTCCTTTGTGCGTTTTTATCTCCTCTATATCGGGGAGTTTGTGCTTTATGAATCTTATAAGTTCGATATAATCCACTGCGGAGTTGTAATTCAGCTTGGTTTCTTTGGCAATGGCGGTCACAGAAATCGCCCTGCCGCTGTTCTTTTCCAGAACCGTGGCAATTGAATTTACTATTTCAGCCGAGTCTCTCCTCTCCATTTTCCCACGCCGCTACGGATTTGCAGTTATTAATAATGAGCAACTTATATTTAAACATTTCTCTTTTTCTACATTTTTTAATACCTTTTAATACTAAAAACTATTTAAATAGTTATTACTTAGTAGTAAAAAGGAAGTTAATGAGACTATATTTAATTAATAAGAATATATTTTAGGATTAGTTCCATGCCGCCGCACCGGAAATGCGCCCCCAAAGCACATATAAATGCCAAAACCCATCTTTTTATCGGGCTGTTTGAAGGGCGATTGTAAATGGCGGAACCAGACGAAATAGACGATTCCCTTGAAAGGGCGGTTTTTGAAATGTATGACCGGCGGATAATAACTAACGGTTATGTTCCCTTCCGGGATTTGCCCTCCAGAATAAACTTTGATAAATGGGCGGGAAAGTACGGCAGGAGCTGGGATGCGATTTGTAAGGATTTGAAGGGGCATGGGCTTTTGCACCTGCCCAAAAAGAAGAGGGTTATTTCCCTCGGCAAGCGGGGCGTCCAGTTTGCCATTGCCGTTCAGAAGAAATACAGCATCCCGCCGCGGGAAAAAAGGCTGTGAGTGCGCTATTTCCCAAGCCCGTGCTTTTGCAAAAACTCATCCAGCAGTTTTTCCAATGTTAGTTCGCCAATTTCTTCCAATTCATAATTTGCCCTTATTATGGGCTTCTCGCTCTTCAGCACCCTTGACAAATCAATCGGCGTGCCGCTAACAACAACATCCGCTGTGCTCGCATTGATGGTTTCCTCAAGCTCCTTAATCTGCTGGTCGCTGTAGCCCATTGCAGGCAGAATTTCACTGCGCGGGAATTTTTGGAGAGTTTCTTTTATTGAGCCCACTGCAAAAGGCGTTGCATCAATTAATTCCGCAGCGCCCGCATCCTTTGCCGCATAATACCCCGCGCCGTGCTCAAGCTCGCCGTGTGTAAGGGTGGGGCCGTCCTCCACAACCAAAACCTTCTTGCCCTTAACCGCGGCAGAATCCTCCAGCGTAATTGTTGAATTCGCCCTTATTATTTTCGCCTCAGGATTTATTGCGCGGATGTTCCTCTCCACAGTTTCAACACCCTCCGCAGGCGCGGTGTTCACTTTATTAATGATAATAACATCCGCCATCCTTGCATTAACCTCTCCAGGGAAATACCCTATCTCATGTCCTGCGCGGAAAGGGTCAGCCACAGTTATGTAGAAGTCAGGCTTATAAAATGAAACATCATTGTTCCCGCCGTCCCATAAAATAACATCCGCCTCCTTCTCCGCCTCTTCAAGAATCTTTCCGTAATCAACCCCTGAAAAAATAACCAATCCTCTTTCAATGTAGGGCTCGTACTCCTCGCGCTCTTCAATAGTGCAGTCATACTTCTCCAAATCCTCATACTTTTCATACCTCTCCCATGTCTTCTTCACCAAATCCGCGTAGGGCATGGGGTGCCTTACCGCAACGCAGCGCACGCCGCGCTCCTTCAGCAGTTTCACAATCTTCCTGCTTGTCTGGCTTTTTCCCGAGCCCGTGCGCACTGCACAAACCGCAATCACAGGCATGTTTGATTTTATCATTGAATGCTTCGGCCCTATCAATCTGAAATCCGCGCCAAGTGCCATGCACTCCGCGGAATTCCTCATAACCTCATTATATGAAATATCATGGTATGCCTGCACACACTCATCCGCACCGTGCTTTTTTATCAATTCCTGCAGTTCCTCGCGCGGGCGGATTGGGATTCCATTCGGATACAATTTACCCGCAAGCTGCGGCGGATAAATCCTGTCCCCTATGCCGGGAATCTGCTGTGCGGTAAAGGCAACAACCTCGTAATTTTCATCCCTGCGAAAAACAGTATTGAAATAGTGAAAATCTGTTCCCGCCGCGCCTATAATAATAACCTTCTTTCTCCCATTATTTTCCCCTGCCAAGATACCGCCTCCGGTGCAGTTTCACTAGAAATAGGCATATTGTTTTTTTAACAATATCCGCGCCCTGCTTCTCTTAACAAAAAGAATAAAAACACAACTGCGTTAAGTTCATTCATTATGACCACAAAAAACTCAATCCTCCTTATAATAAAGCAGAACGAGGGCATTGAATACAATACGCTTTTGAACAAGATTTCAGGCAATTATTCAAACATTAATTCCGCTATGGCAGCGCTCAGCCGCGCGCTGAAGGACCTTTCGGCAACAGGCTATATTTTGCGAAAGGGAAATCGCTTATACGCCACGCCCCGCGCGGAAAGCCTGATTCACTCGGAAATGAAAAACAAGCTTCTGATACGCCTAAATTCGTTAGTGAATTCAAAAAACCCGCGGCATGAAATTGATTCAATTGTGGAGCATATGCACACTGTCATTGAACGCTCAAAGGAGGACACTTCCCTCCTAAAGGCCGCGCGCGGCTCCACTGAATTCACAATCCGTGATTTGGAGAATTTGCACGCCTCCCTTGAGGGCAACATAAAGCACCTTTCCTATATTTCAGGGGTTTTCAATGCGCAGATTTCCTCGCTGAAAAGCCTTGATTTCAATGACAGTATTTTGCTTCCAAAAAACAAAACTTCAGTTGCACAGCTCTGCACAGTTGCGCAAACTCTTGGCGCGTCGGATTTTACCGCGGAAACGCGCAGTGAGGAATTTTTACAGGCGCTTGCAAATGAACCATCACTCTCCGCGAAAATAAAGGGCACAACAATTTCAATGCCCGTGCCCCTGCTTGAACAGTTCCTCTCCCTTGCGCTGGAAAAGAACGAAACAGGCGGAAACCTGTTCCTCTCCCTTTACCTCCCGCCCCTGATGGTTAAGCTCTCCCCAAATGCAATTTCAGTGGAGGGGCCGCATTCAAAGCTGAAAGAGCTGGGCTTCCTTGCCGAGCAAAAGGATTATAATAAATCGCGGCAATAATTTATGTTGTATCTCGCATCTGCAGCCATAGTCTAGTGGTAGGATTCGAGCTTCCCAAATCAGAACCCAGAGGGTTCCGATACCCCCAAAAGGGCGTCAGGACCCTAAAGGGTTCCGATACCTTCAAAAGGGGACTTGGAAAAAGCTCGCGACTCGGGTTCGAGCCCCGGTGGCTGCACACTTTTTCTTAAAAAGAAAAAGTGTACAAAAAGAACAGTTCGCCTTTGCGGCGAACCCCGCTTCCAAAAGGTTGGCGAAAACTGCATATTTGCCCTAAGGTTCGATGTAGTTACCTTGCCAGTTTCTACTCAGCCTTAGCCGAAAAGAGACCCGCTCCTGCGGAATCCAAGCCTGTTTTAAAAAGTTGCCTTCTCTTATCTCTCGGCGGAACCATGAAACAAAAATCGCGTGTCATGCTGGACACAAACATCTACGGCTTTCTGGTTGAGAGGGGAGAAACCGCCTTCCTGGAATCACTCAAAAAATCAAAACACGTAACTGTTTACGGCAACAAGGTAATTCGCGACGAACTCCGCGACACGCCAAAAGGCAGGAAGTTCAAGGGCAGGAGCGCAAGAAGCCTGCTGATTAACACTTATGATTTTATTGTCGGCAGGCACAATCTAAACATACTGCCGGTTATGCGTTTTCTTGCGGAGAAATACTGGGATTCATACAGTGGTGCACAGCCCTATAACAAAATAATAAATGATTTTCTTATTGTGGCTTGTGCTTCATTCAAGGGGCTTGACATCGTATGCACTGCAGACAACAGGACAATGAAATCAAAATCCTGCCTGCGCATCTATAAGGCGGTTAATTCCAAGAACGACCTCCCCACACCAAGGTTCGTTGAGTTCAATAAGTTCGAGACAATGGTCTAATTGAGTGTTCGCCCTGTGTGGGCTTTGTAATGTGCCCTGATCGCGCCCATAATTTCAGGGTCTTTTCTCGCAGTCTCAATCATCTTTTTGAGTTTTGCGAATGTAATTTTCCTTTTTCCTTTTTCCATCTTCTCACCAAATCATAATTCGGCCTGTGTGGTATTTAACGAATTCATGGACTGCCTTGATGAATTCCGGATCCTTCCTGAATTCACGGTACATCCTTATGCTCTTGGCGAACCTTTTTGGGGCTTTCTTGGCCTTTTTGGATTCCATTTTCTCACCGTTATTATAACCGCTATTTACTATAAATATCTTTGCACAGAAAGCATAAAAACCGTTCAGAAAGGCGTATTCAGGGTTAATTAGCGGGTACGGTTCCAGACAGCTGCATTCAGCCTTTCTTTAAAAAAGAAAGGCTGGCGAAAGAAATAGCGCGCCTTTGAGGCGCGCAAGAACTTTCTTTATAACGCTTCGCTATTTCCGCTTCAGCTCTTTTTCGAAATCCTTCGGGCCAAAGCACAGTGCCGTTTTACCCTCATTTTCGGCTATCTTTTTTCCGAACCAGCCTGAACTTCCCGAGAATCCCAGCAGTATGCGGGCTTTTCGCAATGGCAACCCTGACCTTATTCGCGCCCTTAATAAGTTCGGCGGGATTAAGCGCCAGTATTTTTTGCACTTCAGTCTCTACGCTATCATTCAGCGGTTTCCTGTTGGCACTCACTATAACATCGATTTCCGTCGGTCCCCCGATTTCATAGTGCCGGGTTATTTCAGACATTTTATTTGCGAGCAACAGCTGCACTGCGGAAAGCTGCTCCCTCGTGCTGAACTTCGCGTATATTTTTTGCCCGTACTCAAGCATGAAGATGGGCCCCTGTGCCATTATTTTTTGGAAGATAACTCTCGTGTTGTTCTCCTGCCCTGCGGATTGCTTTTCCAGCATTTCCAATTGCTTCCTAGCTTCTTCTTCCAGATTCGCCAGCCCTGAGGCGTACTCCCTGAGCGCCTCAAGCCCCCCCTCATGTGCCAGAATATATTTTCCGCCCTCAATTTCCGCAAAAAGCTCATGCGCACGCTTGTTCATCGCTTTTGATTGCGCCTCCCGCCCGCCCAAAGCGCGGACAAGGTCAAAAAATGCAATGTGCCCCGCCTCGTGCGCAACCACCATAACACTCAGCGGGCGTTCTGCCGAGCCTACCACTATTTTCCCCTTGAGCCAGCGCTTCTTCGGGTATTTCACAGTCGCAACCAGCTCGGGGTTATCCACATATTGGATTTTCTTCGGGATTTTTGTCTTTATCCCGAAATCGGCAGAAATGAGTTTGCGGTATTCCTTCAGAAACGGCAGGTATTTTTTCCCCTTGAACATAGTACGATAACACGCTCCGCAAATAAAAACCCGACTGCCGTGCATGCCCTCGCGCCCTCATCACCTCCCCCAGGAATTTTTTCATTACGGCCTCATTTTTCTTCGGCTTAAGCCTTTCCCCC
>JBDRDO010000025.1:0-12685 GCA_043820655.1 Candidatus Iainarchaeum sp.
AACGGCATCTACAACGACCACAACACATGGGACACAAACCGCTACCGCCCCGCGTTCCAGATTTCAAACTACACCGCGGAAACAAGGCCCTTAATGCGCGTAAACGGCGAGGACCAGAATGAGGGTATTGACTTTGTCGCGGACGTAAACACCGAGGGCCAGTACGCGGTTGTTGTCTGGTTCGGCGATTTGACAGGGGACGACCAGAACGCGCAGATACAGATTGACAACGACTGGGCCGCGGGCGCGAACACAGCCCCAGATGTTAATGTAACCTCTCCCAGTGACGCAAATTACCTCTCGCAGTATTATACAGGCACGGACAAGAATGTTTCCGTTGTCTTCAGCGTGCAGGACGCGGACAATGACGAACTGAACGCGGATTTGTATTATTCCTCAGTTGCGGGTTCGTTCACCACGGCAATAATCAACGATTTGAACCTCAACAACCACGCTAACCTTGCATACTTAACCTGCGCGGACACAAACTGGCAGGACGCGACAACATGCGTTTACGACTGGAACATCGCGCTTGTGCCTGACGGGAATTATTACTTGGATTTGAATGTCTATGACACCGCGGACGCGAACAGCGCGGACTCGGGCGATTACGCGTTCCATGTGGACAACAACGCGCCCGCGGTGAGCATCACAAGCCCGGCGGCGGCATCGGAAACAGCATCAAACTCAATGAATATTAAATACTGGGGCGTTGACTTGAACAGCGGGATAAAGAAATATTACATCAACATGGATTCGGGGGGATGGACTGACAACGGCACAAACATCACGAGGAATTACCCCAACTTAGGCGCGGGCGAGCACACTGCGCAGGTTATTGCGCAGGACTGGGCGGATAATAACTCAACCACTGCGAGCGTTACGTTTACCTTAACCACGCCTGCGGCGACCATAAGGCATCTGGATGTGAACGCGACAGGGCAGAACTTTGAGGTCGGCACAGCGGACTTCAATTTGTTCTTTAACCAGGGCCAAGGGGGCGTTGTAACCGGCTTTGCAGACCTGAACGTGGACGCAAGGGTTAAAACAAATTTTGCAGGGACCAGCGGCCTGAGCACTTGGATGCTCCAGCACGGCCCCAGCACCTTCTGGAGATACGAAAACCAGGACACCAGCGTAAGGCTGCGGAAGAACGAGGACCTGAACGCAAGGGTGAAAATAGGCGCAGAAGGCGCACTTATGACTACTACCAGCAAAGTGTTCGACCTCAATTTCACGAAAACGAACACTATTTACCCGAACGGGAAATGGTATGTCACCATGATTTTTACCGACACCAACACCGATGCCACGAATTACGCAACTACGAGGCATTACGAATGCGCAGACAGTGATTATACTGCGGTATATAGGGACAATGACGACGCCACCCCCGACCCCGGGGTCGAATGGTGGCACCAGCTTGTGCGGAAAGACCTGAATTCGGATTACGATTCAAATACATCCGTGACCTGCGGCTACGACACGCCCTCCGCGCTTAAGTTCTTCACGGGAAAGTGGAATGTCGACGGCATTCCCAGTGCCCTTTCCGGCTGCACCAGCGGCGGCGGCTGGGCGGCAACGCTTGACCCCGAATTCGCCGCAGGCGAGGTTTCATACCTCAATTATATGCTTTACATAAGCAACATGAGGGAAACGGGGCCGGCCAGTGAGGAAGAGTTTATAGATTCCTTTTACCTCGATTACCGCACGCCTGATGATTTATTCATGACAACGGGAACATCGCAGGGTTTCGATATAAATGTCGGGGCATACAAGCTCACAGCCAGCGGCAACCGCGTTGACTTCAACATCTCCACTAAGGTAGGGGCGACGGATGTCAACAGGTACAAGCCAGCGTTTGAAATCGCAAGCTACACCGCCTCCACAACGCCCCTGATGCGCCTGAACAACGTTGATTTGAACGAGGGGATTGACTTTGTCGCGGACGTCAACACAGTGGGGCAGTACGCCGTTGTTGTCTGGATGGGCGACCTCACGGGCAAGGACCAGAACGCGCAGATACAGATTGATAATGACTGGGCCGCAGGGGCGAACACCGCCCCCGATGTTAATGTCGTTTCACCCTCCGACGCAAACTACCTCTCACAGCGCGCGCAAGGATACGACCATAACGTTTCAGTTGTCTTCAGCGTGCAGGACGCGGACAACGGCATGCTCTATGCCGACATCTACCGCTCCGCAACAGCGGGCGCGTTCACCACGGCAATAATCAACGACCTGAACCTTAATGATGACGCAAACCTCCCCTACCTCTCATGCGCCTCGGCAACATGGACAACCCCCGTTACCTGCGTCTTCGACTGGAACATCGCGCTTGTGCCTGACGGGAATTATTACTTGGATTTGAATGTCTATGACACCGCGGACGCGAACAGCGCGGACTCAGGCGATTTCGCATTCCACGTGGACAACAACGCGCCCGCGGTGAGCATCACAAGCCCGGCGGCGGCATCGGAAACAGCATCAAACTCAATGAATATTAAATACTGGGGCATAGACACAAACAGCGGGCTCAAGAAATACTGGGTGCAGATGGACTCTTTGGGCTGGGTTGACAACGGCACGAACATAACCAAAAACTTCCTCGGGTTAGGTGCGGGGGAGCATACGGCTTATGTTATCGCAACGGACAATGCGGACAATAACTCCGCGCAGGCGAGTGTTACCTTTACCTTGACCGCGCCTGCGCTGACAATAAGGCACCTTGACGTGAACGCGACAGGGGCGAATTTCGAGGTGGGGACTGCGGATTTCAATGTGTTTTTCCAGCAGAGTGAGGGTGGATGCATAACGAAAGTCGTTGATTTGAACAGGGATTCGGCAAAGAAAAATTTGTCTGTCAGCAGTGGCAGCGAGTTCTTTGATCACTGGTTTGGGACAGACAGCAGCAGTCAGAGCAGGACAGAGGGTGATGATAATGCCTCACAATTATGGAAAGCCGAGGACCTGAACAGCAGGGTTAAAATCACGTCAAGCGGCGCATTAACCCGCTGGGGCGCGGCAGGGGAAAGCATCTCCGGCACAAGCGGGCAGATTTACGACCTTAATTTCCTAAAAACCACGACAATTTACCCGATAGTGGGCGGGTTCAGGCTTGTGATTCACGACGAATTTACCGACGTAAACTCCGCAGCCACGGATTATGGTTGGTTTTACCACGGCACCGAGATAATCTCAAGCACATTCTACACCTATTCGGATAATAATTGGGGCGGGACTGGTTGGGGCGCCAAGGTTCTTGATAAGTCTTTCTGGCGCGGAATGCAGCGCTATGACCTGAACTCCGATTTTGACGCAAATACGGTCATTGTAATCGCTTATGAAAAGCCAACCTCACAAAAGTTCTTCAACGGCAAATGGGACCCATCAGTCGTTGTGTCCAATTGGGGGCTCCCCTCCAGTGGCACCTATTGGGCCGATTCTACCCTTTCCGATTTCAGCGCAGGCGAGATGGATTACATAAATTACACCATTATCCTCATCGGCACTAAGGAATTCGGGCAGGTAATTCCCGGAATACAGGAAGCCCCGGACGAGAACTTTGTTGATTATTACATGCTCGACTACCGCAATCCCGACAATTTGTTCATGGCAACAGGCACCTTCAGCGAGTTTGATTACAACACGGGCGCGTATTTGCTCACCGCAAGCGCAAATGAGGTTGATTTCAACATCAGCACAAACGGCATCTACAACGACCACAACAACTGGGACACTAACAGGTACTCGCCCGCGTTTGAAATAAGCAGTTACACCGCCTCCACGCGCCCATTGATGCGCCTCAACAACGTGGATTTGAACGAGGGCATTGACTTTGTCGCGGATGTGAACACCGAGGGCCAGTACGCGGTTGTTGTATGGCTCGGCTCGCTTACTGCTCACGACCAGAACGCCCAATTGCAGATGGCGGCAAGCTGGAATACTGTTCCTGTTGTGACTATAAGTTCTCCTGCGGACGGGAGTTCTGTTGCAGGAAATTCGCTTTTTGTGCAGTACACAGGAAGCTCTGATGACGGAATTTCTAAGTATTACGTGAAGATTGATTCAAATGCATGGATTGACAATGGAACCAGCACATCATATACTTTCAGGGATTTGAACTATTATCAGCACACATTTTCCGTGCGTGCAACCGATATTTATGACAGGAATTCGGCAGATGTTAATGCCACTGTGACAATTACCATCCGCAACACGCAGGACGGCACAATCTCAAGGGCGGACACAACCCCTAAAAAGGAGGTTAAAGTGCCTGTTGAGGAGGTGCCTGTGGAGGTAATTCTCCAGCAAACCGCGATTGTTTATGAACAAACCGCAAGGGAAGTGCGGAATGTAATGCAGGAATACGGAATTCCGCAGGAGCAGGTTTCACAGGCAGTGGCAATGGCGGGGCAGGTCTCGCTTATAAGGAGCATTGAGGTTACGAGGAAGGCGGAAAGGGATTCCGCGGTAATCACGATTTCCGTGCACAACAAATCCAGCAAGCCGATGGAGGATGTGACTGTAATTGAAAGGATTCCCAAGGATGTTGCCGAAAATGCGGAGGAAGTGGCAAGCACATACAGCTTTGTTGTTATTGAGGAGGACCCTGTATTAAGGTTCTTTGTGGGAACTGTCCTGCCGGGGGAAACAAAGGATGTTAAATACACAATTCACAAGAAAGTGAGTGAGGACACGTTCTTTTCAATGGGCGCCCCGATTGCCGCGGCAAGCGCATTTGTGGGAATGGTGGGCAAGGCATACACATTGCTAAGCTCGTATTACAGGTATATTCCCGATATGAAGGAAATTACAGTTACGCTGGATAATGCGGGCATTGACCCCGCAAAGGCGGAGGAAGTGCAGGAATTAAGCGAGGGGCTTGGCATATATAAGGGGGCAACAGTTATTGCGGACGAAAAGGGCGGGCAGGTCACATACAGGACAAACTTTGTGGTTAAGATTGTGAACAGCACAGAAAATACATTGAGGGGCGTAACGATTATAGAGAATGTGCCCGCAGGGGTTGCGGAAAGCGCAAACATACTTGAAATAGAGGGCAAACACAGGGTGCTTGTAAGGAGCCCGCCGATGCTTGAGTTTGAACTCGGGGATTTGAAGGCGGGAGAATCGGCAAGCGTGCATTATTCAGTTGGAAGGAAGGTTGAAAACATTGAAATGGAGAACCTGCCGTCCCCAATAGTGCTTGCGGATGTTGAGGAAGCGGGAACAGGCGCCAGGTCCGATGCAGGGCTTATTATTGCAATTGCGGCTGTGGCAATTATATTAATTGCGGGAATACTGTATTTCCTAAGGGGCAAATATTCCCTGGACTTCAAGGGGCATTAAGGGCGTGCGCGCTACTTCGGAACATCAATAACAATGCCTTCGCCCTTCCTTATTGCGTACATAACAAGGCCCTTGCGGTGGCTGCTGCTTCGTAATTTCAAAATCTCAATCGCATTTGCCCTTGTCAGTTTCTGCCTCAGATTGTAAAGCACAACAACCCCATCCGCCAAAAACTCCTCAACACCGCTCCTGCTGTATATGCGCGGGTCCTGCTCGGTTTCGGCAATAACAAATGAAATCGCCCCTGTTGATTCAAGCGCATCAAAGAGTTTTTTGACATACCTTCTGTAATTCTCCTCATCCTCAAACGCAATTGAAAGCGCGGAAAGGGAGTCAATTCCAATCCTGTCGGGCACGAAAGGAAGCTCAAGCTTCTGCGTTTTTATGTCAAGGTCGCTCTTCCCAAAGAACATATGCTCAACCCCGCGGGCAAGTTTTAAGGAGTCAAACTTCAATATCGCAAAGAGCCCGTTCTTTTCAAGCACGTCAAAGTCCCAGCCGTAGTTTTTCTTCATATGCTTCTTTATTTTCTCAGGCTCCTCCTCAAAAGAGATGAAAATCCCGCGCTCCCCTGCCGTGCAGCCCTCATAAAGCGACTGCATTGCGAATGTTGTCTTTCCAGTGCCTGCCCCTCCTGAAAGCAGAATGGTGGAGCCCCTCTCAAGCCCGCCGTCATCAACAAGCAAATCGAACTCACTTACCCTTACCGGCAGGTATTCGCCCGCACCCTTGATTCCCTTGTAATTTACATGCTGAACAGCCCTGTCAAGGCCGTTCTTGTCCTTGAAGTCAATTATCTGGGACATTTCCAAGGCATAGGCGCTCTTAACATTGTTCGCGCCCTTTTCCCCTGCCTTTATGCCCTCAGGCTTTTTCTTTTTCTTCAGCCCGATTGAGAATTTTCCAAAAAGTTTCATGTTCACACTTCCCTATTCCTGAAGAGATAGGTTTCGCATATTTAAAAATGTTTTGTTTTGCCCTTTGCGTGCATTCGGCACGGAAAATGCACCGCTATTTCTTCCCCCCATTCCCCGCGGCCTCAAGCTCCGCCTCAAGTTCGGACATCCTTTTCCTGAATGTGCCTTTGCTTATACTTGCCTTTTCATAATAGTCCTTTTTTAGGCTGAGAATCTGCGCCTCCACATTTTCCTTCACGCCCTTTGCGTGCTTTTTCCTTTTCAGCACTCCAAATCTTGACCTTAGGAAAAGGTAAACCAGAATAACCGCCGCGAGCGCAGTTCCCGCGCCGGCAAGCATTATGTTTTCAATGCTGAACATGCCCTCATTGATTGTCACTGTTTTTGATGCGCTTCCCGAATTGCCGTATTTGTCCTTTGCCTCAACAATAAGTTCCACAGCGCCGATGCTGTTTTCCAGGGGCATGTACCTGTAATTGTATGTGTTGTTCGCGCCCCTTTCCATGGGAAATTCAGCCCCCCTTACATTGAGCACCACACTTTCCGTGAACGGCCTCCCATCGGGATAGCGTATTTTTGCAGTAACGGGAATCTCAAATCCGAGTTCAAAGTTGCTTGCCTCGGGGCTTTCAAAAATAATTTCTACAGGCGCATACCCGACGCTCATATTGAACACCCTTTCCCCCCCTATTGTTGTGCCGCCGCTGTTTCTCTCCGCCGTTACTGTGACTGCCCACAGGCCGAGTGAGGCGTCTATGGGGATAAAATACTGCAGGGAATAAAGGCCGTCCTGCTGTACCTTAAGTTCGTGGCGTGAACCATCCGGTCCCCACATCATGACATTGGCATCGGTTAAAGGATTGCCGCCGTCCGTAACCTTTATTGTTATGGGCATTTCGGATGCCCTGTTTTGCTTTTTCTCGCTGGGCCTTAAAAGAGTAAGCACAAGGTAACTGCTTTCCCTTGTGGGCTGTACCTTTATCTGGGTTTCATGCCTGCTTGTTGCCGCGGATGCCTTCAAAATCCATGTGCCTGTGGGGTCAATCTGCCTTATCTTGTGCGAATATGAGTATGTGTTTTCATCCGTGCATGCAACGGTTTCATGGAATATGAATTTGCCCTGCACCTCGGCATTAAGCTCCACAGTTTCCACTGCGCAGTCCCCGCGCATGTCAATTATGTCGCCCTTGACATAGGGAACCTGCCCCGCGTATATCGAAAGCGCGCAGGAATGCGCGGCAAGCATGAGAACTGCGGCAATAAATAAAGCCATACGCATCCTCATTTCTTCCCACCCTTTGCCTCTCTGTTTATCCTTGCAAGCTCGGCATCATACTTTTCCATCTTTTCCTCAAACTCCCCGCGCGGCATGTTTATCTTGTTGAAATACCTGTCCTCTGTCTCGCGCCTCATATTATTTATCCTTATCCTTTCCTTTTCAAGCCCGCCTGTCCTGCCCCTCCAGCCAATGAAAATCTTCCCCAGCTGGGTAACTGTTATTATAACCGCAAGTGCAATAAGAATGTAAGGAATGTTCTGCATAAGCAGGAATGTTATTGCAAACCCGGAAACATCAACCACAATTCCCGCCTCCGAGCGATTGCCGTGCCCGTCATTCATAAGAACCTTGATTTCAGCCCTGCCCTCATCCTCGGGCGTGAATGTATAATCCCCGGCATACTTTCCTGTTTCAAAGGGCTGCATCATGAATGTCCTGCCGCGAACCTCAATTACGGCATTTGCATCCGTAACTGCGCCCCCTCCGGGATATTTTGCGGATGCAACAACCCTGACAGTGTCGCCTATACTGAACTGCTTTTGCATCTCCTCAATCTCAACATCAAATCCCGTGCCCTCTATCTCAGCCCTGACAGTGAGCCTGCCCTCATAGCCAAAAGTGTTCTGGTCCTTTTCCGCGATTATTATGAAGTTCTGCATCCCCAGGGGGGTTGACATCCCCACCTTAAAGGGCCCCTCATAAACCCCGTTTTCAGTGTGTTCAAGTGCCGCAGACCTTCCCGCGGATTCAACCCTCACCTCTGCATCAGTAACTGGCCCCCCTCCCGAGCCCTTTACAAGAACCTTAAACTCCATGCTCTTCCCGCGCTCATATTTATCCTCAAGCGGCTCCATTATTTCAATTGTCAGGAACGCCCCCTGCGCAGGCTCAAACACCTTTACCATTTTTTCAAAGTCCAGCACATTGCCGTATTCGTCCGTGCCTGTTATTTTAATAAGCCACTCCCCGGGCCTGTCAATCTGGCTTGTCCTGTAAGATGCGCTGAATCTGCCGTCCCCCGACATCGGGCTGTGTGCGGAGAATATTGTTTCCGATGCATATGTGATGTTTATGTCAACAGGCATTGCCGCAGGGGCACTGCCGCGCATCGCCCTGCCTGTAATGAGCATTGTGTCTCCGAGGATGTAGATGTCGTTTATGGAGTGCTCCGCAGTGAGGTCATTGCGGATGTTTATTGTGACTTCCGCAGTTGCGCTTACCTGCCTGAAGTATGCGCTTACTTTCACTTTGTTGGGCCCTTCCGCAGCGATATCGGAAATCTGCGCATAGCCGCCCTGTATGTTGTCGCCTATAAGCACATCCCCGTGCTCGCCGTCATTGTAAAACTCGGGGCCTTTGAATGGGCCCTCCGCGGAAATTTTTGCGGAGGGAATGCTCCTTCCGTTTGCGTTTATCTGAACCTTTATATGCATCATTTCCCCGCGGAAGTAGCTTCCCCCCTCCGCCGGCGCCATAAGTGTCATTTCAAGGCTTGTGGGCTCGCAGTCCGCGGGGCAGTTTCCATAGCCCTCGCCGCTTTCACATATCAGATTCCCACAGCAGTTCGCGACAGTAACTTTTTTGCAGTCATTTGAAATGCACTGGTATGTTTTGCACTTAACGTCGGGCACAGCACCCGAGCACGCGCCGCAGTCCGCGGCACACGTGCACTGGTTTTCCTCCGCACCGCAGGTTCCGTCCCCGCATTCCGCGTATGCAAGCAGGGGCAGGAGCAGGAAAATAAACGCGAATGCAAATACAAGTCCGTGTTTCATGGGCAATATAGTATAGAAAGAAGTATTTATTGGTTGCGGAAACATTGGCGGTGTAGAAATCCCCAAAAATAAAAATTAAACCGCTTGCAATTCGCAGTTTTGAAGGGTTCTGCGAACCACGAATTTGCAGTTTATAAAGGATTTCTACAGAGCCGGAAACATTGCACTTGTGCATTAATCAAGTTCATTGCGCATAAACCTGCGCACGCCCTCTAAGATAACTTCCTGCTCCGCTTTTTGCACGCGCGCCTTTAAGGTTTCGGGCGTGTCCCCCTGTAAAACAGGAACTTTCTTTTGCAGTATTATGGGCCCTTTGTCAACATCATCCGTTACAAAATGCAGGGTGCACCCTGTTTCCTTCTTTCCCGCTGCCAAAACCGCGGCATGCACATCCTTATCCATCCCCCCTGCAAATTCAGGCAGTAATGAGGGGTGAATATTCATCATTTTCCCCGCGTATTTCCGCACTAATTCAGGCCCGGCAATGCGCATATAGCCTATCAAAAGCACCAATTCAGTGCCTGATTTTTCAAGTTCCGCAAGCAGTGCACGGTCAAATTCCGTGCGGTTTGCATATGCTTTTGGGTCAACAAAAACAGCACGAATGCCGTGTTTTTTTGCCCTTTCGAGGATAAAAGCCTGCTTTCTGTCGCTCAAAACAAGCACAATCTGCGCATCAAGCGCCCCTGATCCGATTTCATCAATAAGCCCCTGTAAATCGGCGCCCTTGGTAGAGCCAAGGACTGCTATTTTAAGCGCCATTTTCAGCGCCCCCTTTTACGCCTTTCGCGCCCCGCGCCTGCGGAAAGTTCCGCTGCCTTAACAGTGTTCTCAACAACGCTTGCAACAGTCATAGGCCCAACTCCCCCCGGCACAGGTGTAATTGCCCGCGCTTTCTTACGCACAGCGGCAAAGTCAACATCCCCCTCAAGCCCGCGCGCGGTTTTTGTTGTTCCCACATCAATCACAACAGTACCTTTCTTCATCATGCCTGCGCGGATTAATTTTGGTTTTCCGACTGCTGAAATCAGAATGTCTGCGTTAATTGTGTGTGCCTTAAGGTTTTTTGTGTGGATGTGGCAGAATGTTACGGTCGCAAATTCATTCAGAAGCATAATCCCTAAGGGTTTGCCCACAATGTTTGACGCCCCGACAACAACAACATTCCTGCCTTTGAGTTTCACATTCGCGCTGTGCAGGAGTTTCATAACCCCGAGTGGTGTTGCGGGCGCAAAACAATTTTTATCTCCTGAAAATAATTTTCCCAAACTTGCGGGATTAAAGCCGTCAACATCCTTTTCAGGATTAATTGCTTCCATCACGCGCTGCACATTAATTTTCTTCGGAAGCGGCAGCTGAACAAGAATTCCGTTTATTTTTTTGTCATTATTAAGCGCGCGGATTTTTGCAATTAGTTTTTTTTCTGTTGTTGAGGCGTGCAAACGCACGGTGCGTGAATAAACCCCCGCGGTTTTGCATGCGGATGTTTTTTTATTGACATAAAGTTCGGACGCGGGATCATTCCCGACAAGCACGGCGGCAAGCCCGGGCGTAATTCCCTTTGATTTTAATTTTTTAACCCGTGCGGAAAGCGCGTGCAGGGTTTTGTTTGCCAATTTTTCCCCATTGAGGATTTTAGCGGGCATAGGATATCTCCATCACCTATAAAAAACAAATTTCCTGCAGAGTTCCTGCACTTCCTTTTTTGTGCGCGCGGCAAGTGCATTGTCATCAGGCTTCTCAATTATTGCGGAAATCCACTGCGCGATTTGTTTCATCTCACTTTCCTTCATTCCGCGCGTTGTTGCAAGCGGCGTGCCAAGACGTATTCCCGAGGGGTTAAATGGCGTGCCCTTGTCAAACGGAATTGTGTTCATGTTTGCTATTATCCCCGCGCGGTCCATCTGCGCGGTAATTTCCTTCGCGCTTGCCTTTTTATCAGAAACATCAAGCAACATCAGATGATTATCCGTGCCGCCGCTCACTACGCGCACTCCCTGCGCAATGAACTCGTTTGCCATTGCCTGCGCGTTCTTTATAATCTGCTTTGCGTAATTTTTGAATTCGGGTTTCAGCGCCTCGCCGAAAGCCACGGCAATTCCCGCAGTTGTGTGGTCGTGGGGTCCGCCCTGAATGCCTGGGAAAACCGCCCTGTCAATCTTTTCCGCGTGTTCCTGCCTGCACATTATCATTGCGCCGCGCGGCCCGCGCAGGGTTTTGTGCGTTGTTGTTGTCACAACATCCATATGCGGCACGGGGGAAGGATGAACGCCCGCGGCAACAAGCCCGGCAATGTGCGCAATATCTGCCATTGCATATGCATCAACGCTTTGTGAAATTTCAGCAAAACGCTTGAAGTCAATTGTGCGCGAGTATGCGGTATATCCTGAGACTATAATCTTCGGCTTCTCCGCGCGCGCAAGTTTCTCAATTGCATCATAATCAAGCATTTCGGTTTTTGCATCAACAGTATAATGCGCCCAGCAGTATGCCTTTCCCGTGAACGAAACCTTATGCCCATGGGATAAATGCCCGCCGTGTGAAAGCGACATGCCCATTGCCTTGTCCCCGAATTCAAGCAGTGCAATATAAACCGCCATGTTGGCGGGCGTTCCGCTCAGGGGCTGGACATTCACATGTTCCGCGCCGAACAATTTCTTTGCGCGTGAAATAGCAAGGTTTTCAATCTCATCAATAATTTCATTTCCCGCATAATACCTTTTCCCTGCGTAGCCCTCGGAATATTTGTTTGTTAGTATAGAACCTGTTGCCTCAAGCACGCCCTGCGATGCAAAGTTTTCAGATGCAATAAGTTCAATGCCCTGCTCCTGCCTCTTTTTTTCCGCGGCAATTAGTTTTGATACTGCAGGGTCGGTTTTTTGGAGCATTTTACGCACCTCTGGGATTAATATTAGAGTGGAACTATATATAAGAATTAGTTATTTATAATCGTTTCCCCGCGCTCCGCGCCTGTGGAGATTATTTTAATCGGCACGCCGACCTCGTGTTCAATGAATTCCAGGTATTCCTGCGCGCCTTTCGGCAAGTCCGAAACCTTTTCGTATTTTTTGCCCTTTTCAAGGTCAAAACCAGCAAATTCAGCATATATGATTTTTGACTTTTCCACGGAACGCGAGCTGTAAGGGAAATACCTGAACCTTTTGCCGGACATTTCGTATTCCACAGCAACCTTCAGCGGCTTAATTCCCGAAAGCACGTCAAGTTTTGTGATTGCAAGTTCCGTAAAACCATTAATCCTGTGAGAGGTGCGGAGCATACACAAATCAAGCCAGCCAACACGTCTTGGCCTGCCTGTTGTTGTGCCGAACTCCCCTCCCTTTTCGCGCAGTTCCTCGGCCTGC
>JBDRDO010000026.1:0-3645 GCA_043820655.1 Candidatus Iainarchaeum sp.
AAGCTCCTTTATATCCGTGTCGCGCTGACTCCCGCCTATAATCTCGCCGTAACCCTCGGGCGCGAGCATATCAAAACACAGCGCGGTTTTCTCATCCCTGGGGTCGCTGGGCTTGTAGAATGCCATTATTTCCTTGGGGTAATTTGTCACAACAATAGGGGTGTCAAAATGCTTCATCAGCAAATCCTCCTCAATTGTCCTCAAATCCTTTCCCCACGGAACGTTTTTGCCCTCCTTTTCCTTCAGGATTTTCAGCGCCTCGCTGTATGTAATTGTCGGGAATTTGCTTTTCGCGACTTTCTCAAGCTTCTTAACATCCTGCCCAAGCAGTTCAAGCTCCGCCTTATTGTTTGCAAGCACTTCCTTAATCAAAAACCTGATTTCATCCTTCGCAATTTCAGTCAGCTCCGGCAGTTCCAGCCATGCAGCCTCCATCTCAGCCATCCAGAATTCTGATAAATGGCGTGAGGTTTTTGAACGCTCAGCCCTGAATGTCGGGCCCATGTTATATATTTTCTCCAGTGAAAATATTGCCGCCTCAGCATACAACTGCCAGCTCTGCGAGAGGTATGTTTTTTCCTTGTAATACTTCACCTCAAATAAAGTACTTCCCCCTTCGCACTGCGATGGCTGTAATATGGGCGCGTCAAACTCATAATATCCGCGGTCCCTGAAAAATTTGTGTATCGCCCCCACCATCGTGCTTCTTATTTTCAATACAGCGGTTAAATTCCTGCTCCTTATCCATAAATGCCTTTTATCAAGCAGAAACTCCGGGCTCTGGTCCTTTGTAATTGGATAGGGCTCGGCAAAGTTAACAACCTCAAGTTTTTTAACCTCAAGCTCTACTCCAGTGGGTGCGCGCTCATCAGGCTTCAATACGCCCTCAAGACTAACTGAAGATTCAATAAGTAGTTTCTCCGCGTCTTGCCATATCTTTGCGTCAACATTCTCCTTCTTTATAACACACTGTATTATGTTTGAGGAATCGCGCAGGACAATGAACTTCATATTATTCGAGCCGCGCTCCCTGTAAACCCAGCCGCGCATTGCAGCCGCGCCTTTTTTCCTGCCTATTGCATCCTGCACAGATATGAACTTCTCAGCCATGGCAATACCTCCTTTTTGGTTTCCTGTTTTAGGGTTCAACCCTTTCAGTGTCACGCGTAAACAGCACAGCCTCGCGGATGTTATCCAGCCCGAGTAACTGTTGTGTTATTCTTTCAATTCCTATTGCAAAGCCGCCGTGCGGGGGCACGCCGTATTTGAAAAACTTGGTGAACCATTCAACGCTTTTCTCCCCCACTCCCTTCTCCTTCAATACGCCCATTAATTTATCATACCTGTGCTCCCTCTGCCCGCCGCTGCTGAGCTCAAGCCCGCGGTAGTACAAATCAATGCTTCGCGCATAATCCTTATCCTCATCAACGCGCATGACATAGAATGGCTTTTTCGCAAACGGGAACCTGTTAACAAAATAGAATTCTGTTTTGTATTTCTTTTTCACATATTCCCACAAAATCCCCTCTGCCTCGCTGTCCAAATCCTCGCCCTTCGCAAGTTTCTTGCCCTCTTTTGCAAGTATGTCATAAAGCTCAGGGAACCTAACTTCCGGGAACGGCGCTTTCGGCACCTTTAAATCAATGCCAAATAGTTCAAGCTCCGCAGCGCAGTCCTTCTTCACTTTCCCAAGCATTGCCTCCACAAGTTCCGCCTGCACAATTTCCGCCTCAACTTCATCCTTAATGAAAGCCCACTCCACTGCTATAGCGCGGTGCTCGCACAGATGCTTTACTGTATGGCTCTGCTCCGCGCGCCAGCTCGGCCCTATGTCATATAATTTTTCAACTCCGCCTGCAATTGTCAGCTGCCTGTGCAATTGCGGGTCCTGCCTTAAATATGCCTTTTTTCCAAAATATCCTATTTCAAAAACCTCGGCGCCGCTTTCACTTGCCGTGCCCATAATGCAGGGAGTGAAAACCTGCAAAAATCCCTTTGAGTTCAGGTATTCCTGCGCGCCCTGCAATAGCTTTGCCTGCACACGGAACACCGCCGCATTCTTCGGCTGCCTTAAATCAATGGAACGCCAGTCAAGCCTTGCGCTTAAATCACTTTCAATCTTCCCTGAAATGTCCAATGGAACTGGAGCGTGCGCCGCTGAAATAACCTCGACACGCGCTGGAATAATTTCAGCGCCGCCCTCGGCTTGATCAGATTTCTGAACAGTGCCTGTAACAAAAACAACGGATTCCTTGCTCAGCGAGGAGAGGGCATCAAAAACCTTCTTATCCACTTTCGCGCTGTGCGCCGTAATCTGAACCTTCCCCTGCGCATCCCTGAGCTTCACAAATGCAAGCTTCCCGAATGCGCGCACATCATTAACCCATCCTCCAACAAGAACCTTTTTGCCGTGCAGTTTGGGCGTAACCTCTTTTGTGGAAATTCTCTTCTCAGCCATATCCAAAACCCCTTTTTCCTCCGCTATTTTGCCTTTAGGCAAAATGCGCCCATTTGGGTTCGTACCCAAATAGGGCTTTTTTACCCTTGTATATTTGTATTAAATATATTAAAAACAAACCCCTCGCCCGCGGAAGCGTTAATTTGCGGGCGGCGCTCAATTGCAGCAATTATCGCCGTTTTTGTGGTCCATTACGGACTTGAAGAAGCCGGCAATAAAGCCGAGCATTGCGCCGATTGCCGTGAGGTTCGGGCTCTGCACGCCGAAAACCTGCGTGAAACCTGTGCGAACCAAATCCCCTAATACTGGGACAATAGAAACAATAAAGCCCGTAACCGCGCCTATTACAGCGCCGATTATTGCAAAGAAGAACATTGCGAAAATGCCGATTATAACTATAATTATGCCTATTACTGCCGCAACCAGCCCTGCGCCAAATACTCCCATTATCTTTCCTGCCATTTTAATCATATTAATTTAGGCACGAAGTGTTTTTTAAGGTTCTGCCCATGTGCACAGGAACTGTTTTCAAACCCCGCAATTCGCTTCCCGAAACCGGCTTTGAACAAAAACTATGTTTTGCACAAAAAGGGGCGTAATGAAGATAAATTAAAATATGAGTTTGGACTTAAGTATTGGTTATGGGTTTATTCAAACAAATGGAATTAAAAGATTCGATAGAAATAAATACAACGCCTGAAAAAATTTGGGAATTTTTCACCAACCTTGAAAAAAATTACAAGACTTGGCACCCGGAAGATCATGTTATTTTCAAATGGGTTAAAGGAAAACCGATGAAGACGGGCTCTAGCTGGTATGGTGAAGAATACGTAGACGGGAAGTTAATCAAAGGGAATGGAACTATTGGGGAAGTTATTCCCAACAGGAAAATCGTATTCAAATCTACCTTTCCTTCATCGATAGCATCCCCTGGCTTTGAATGGCGAATTGAAGCAAAGGGCCAAAAATCTGTTTTTACTGCCGTGAGTTATATAAGGGCTGAAAGGATAATGCGGCTATTGTTAAAAATCTTTCACCCTGAGTATAAAGGAATGGAGGGCCTAATTAAGATTGGCGCAAAACACGTTAAAGAAGAGGGAGAAAACCTCAAAAAAATATTAGAAAGTGAAAATAACTAATCCTCCCGCCATCTTTGCACATAAACTCGCTTCTGCACATAAAACCCC
>JBDRDO010000027.1:0-13498 GCA_043820655.1 Candidatus Iainarchaeum sp.
GAGAAGCGCGGGAACAAGCTTAAGGGCAGGCTCAAAAGGCGGCTTATGCTCGAGGAAATGACGGATGACGATTTTGAAAATATAGCGGCAAACCTCAACAGCGAGGAGGTAATGAAGCTTGCCGAGGGCGATTTAAGCATGAAGGCAAAGGTCGGGCTGCGTTTCGTTAAGCACCCCGAGCTTATGAGGAAGATGCTGAAGCATTTGTAGTGAAGCCTAACGAACGCCGGTGCCACTTCCATGCATTAATTTCAATTTCTCGTAAGCCCTATCAACAGTCCGCGCATTCACATATGTTTTATGGTGCCTAAACCCTCCCCCGAATGAATGCGGAATGTGAAGCAATTCATGAATTAAGGTTTTGTCCTGATCTTCAGGGCTTAGCCTGTCATACTTCTCACATATAAGTTCAATAGCATAAAACGCGGGAACCTGCATTGCCAACTGCATAACCTTGCCCATCGTGTGAATTCGCGCAATGGTTCTGCGCGTTTTTGTCCCGCGGCTGCGTATAACAACAACGCGCTCCGGCATTACATGGTTCATTTCAAGCAATTGCACGAGTTCTCTGGCGCGGGAAGTTGAACTTTCACATATTTCGTACTTCATCAAAATAAAGGGCGGGGAAGCAATATAAAAATGTTGGGTTTCGGGTCAGGCATAAGCGGGCAAATTAAAAGGTTTTTGCAGTTTTCATTCATTTGCTTGGCTGGAAGGCAAAAAAAACATTTGGAGGCGGGATGATGGCGGCAGTATCAGACAGGACAAGGAATTTAACAGGGGAAAGCGCGTTTGCCGTGCTTGCGGAGGTTAACAAGCTCAATGCGCAGGGGAAAAATATTCTCAGTTTCAGCATAGGCCAGCCCAATTTCAGGACGCCTGACAACATATGCTCCGCGGCAAAGAAAGCAATAGATGATGGGAAGCACGGATACACAGGTTCCGCAGGAATTCCGGAATTACGGAAGGCGATTGCGGAATACGAAAGCAAAATTACAGGCGTTGAATATTCAGAGGATGATGTTGTTGTTGGTGCGGGAGCGAAGGCATTTATAGGATATTCAATTGCCGCTGTGACAGATTACGGAAAGGGGCATGAAGTAATTCATCCCACTCCGGGCTATCCGATTTATGAATCACAGGCGATTTTCCACGGGGCAAAACCTGTGCCTTTGCCATTGCTGGAGGAGCGCGGGTTTTCATTTGAGGTTGAAACATTAAAGGAACTTATAACGCCGAACACAAAACTGCTTTTCATAAATTCCCCGCAAAATCCGACAGGCGGAGTTTTAGGGAAGGACGATTTGAAGGCAATCGCTGATTTAGCAATTGACAATGATTTCTGGGTTTACAGTGACGATGTCTACAACAGGATTATGTATGAGGAGAAATTTGAGAGTATTGCCGCAATAGAGGGAATGCGGGAAAGGACAATTGTTGTTGACGGCGCGTCAAAAACATACGCAATGACAGGCTGGCGCCTTGGCTGGGCGCTGAATAAAGAACTTGCCCCGTTTTTCACAACGCTTGTGACAAATACCGAGGCATGCGCCTCGCACCCTGTGCAGTACGCCGGAATTGAGGCATTGACAGGGCCGCAGGATGAAGCCGAGAAGATGCGCGCGCTTTTCCAGCACAGGCGGGATTTGCTTGTTAACGGCTTAAATGAAATTGAGGGCTGGAACTGCCAGATGCCTAAGGGCGCGTTTTATATATATCCGAATGTTACGGGGGCATGTAAACTTGTAGGGGCGGGAAGTTCCGAAGAATTCAGAAAAATGCTTTTGCATGAGGCGGAAGTTGCCGTTCTTGCTGACATTCACTTTGGAGAAAGGGCAGAGCCTGACAAACAGTTCCTGAGGTTTTCTTACGCCGCATCGGATGAGGACATTAAGCAGGGGCTTGAGAGGATAAGGAAATTTATGGATGAAAAAAAGAAGTAGGGCGCTAAAGGGAGCAGGGAAATGTAAAGTGGCAAAAAGCAAGGGAGCAAAGAAAATGGGCATTGTTGACAGCAAAACAGGGAAAGAAACCCTTAAGCTCAAGGGCAGGGAACTTGAAGATGCGGCGCGCGAGATGCGCGCATACACACTTGCGGCAATACACGCCGCAGGTTCGGGGCATCCCGGCGGAAGTTTATCCCAGATGGATATCACCGCCGCGCTTTTCCTTAACAAAATGAAGCACGACCCGAAAAATCCGAAATGGGAATGCCGCGATCGCCTGTTCCTTTCAAAGGCACATTGTGTGCCTGCACTTTACGCCGCGCTTGGAAAGGCAGGATATTTTCCAATTGAGGAAATGATTAAACTTCGCAAGCTTGGCTCTGTTTTTCAGGGACACTGCGACTGGATTAAATGCGCAGGCATTGAAATGAGCGGAGGCTCTTTGGGGCAGGGTTTGGGAATTGCTGTCGGGGATGCACTTGCCGCAAAGCTTGACGGGCGCGCAAATAGAGTTTACTGCATAATGGGGGACGGGGAGCAGGATGAGGGAAGCGTATGGGAGAGCGCAATGAGCGCCTCTAATTTTAACCTTGATAATTTAACTGCAATAGTTGACAGAAACAGGCTGCAGATTGACGGCAAAACAGAGGATGTAATGAAACTCGGCGATGTCGGGGCAAAGTACGCGGCATTCGGCTGGAAGGTAATTGAAATTGACGGGCACAAAATGGATGAAATCCTGCGCGCGTTTGACGATGCTGAAAAAGTGAAAGGCAAGCCGACAGTTATAATTGCAAATACTGTGAAAGGCAGGGGAGTTTCGTTCATGGAGGATAAGGCAGGGTGGCACGGCAAGGCGCCAAACCGCGAGGAACTTGACCAGGCACTTAAGGAACTTGGAATTGAAAATTTCCCGCTTGAAAAACTGCTGAAAATTGCGGAAGATTACCAGAAAATTGTGGATGAAAAGGTTGACTCCGAACTTCCAAAATTCAAAAAGAATTACTGGTGGAATGCACAGGAAAAAATGCATGCGGAAATGAAACCCACTCGTTTGGGCTGGGGAGAAACACTTGCCGAAATTGGGGGTGATGAGAGAATTGTAACACTGCATGCCGACATTTCAGGCTCGATTACAATAAGCAAATTTGAGGAAAACAATCCCGAGCGCAAAAACCGCGTGTTTAGTGTCGGAATTGCGGAGCAGAATATGATTCTTGTTGCCGCAGGGCTTGCAAAGGAAGGGAAAATTCCGATTACAGGCACTTACGGTGTTTTCGCATCCGGCAGGCCGTGGGATCAGATAAGGACAACTGTCTGCTACGGGAATTTAAATGTTAAAATCGGCGGGGCGCACGGCGGTGTTTCAGTCGGGCCTGACGGAGCAACGCACCAGAGCCTTGAGGAAATTTCACTTATGGCAATTCTGCCAAACATGAACCTTTACGTGCCATGCGATGCTGTTGAAACAGCAAAAACAACAAAATACAGCACGCTTGAAATTAACGGACCCTGCTATTTAAGGTTTGCACGCGAGGCAACGCCTGTTGTTACGGATGAAAAAACCCCGTGGGAGCACGGAAAGGCAAATGTAATCAGATACCGCGGGGAAAAGGATAATTTTGCCAATGCGTTTGAAACCACGCTTGCGGGGAAATACAAAAATGAAAAAGAGGACATAACAATTATTGCATGCGGACCGATGGTGCCTGAGGCAATGCGCGCTGCGTGGATTTTAAAGGAAGAATTCGGAATTGAAACGCGCGTTTTAAATGTGCACACAGTTAAGCCGCTTGACGAGCGCGCGATTATAACTGCTGTTGAGGAGACAAACGCAGTGCTCACTGCGGAGGAACATCAGACAGGCGGATTCGGGAATATTGTTGCAGGCGCAATTACGCGCGACAGGAAATTTGAGGACAAACTTGTTTTGGATATGCTTGGCGTTGATGACAGATTCGGCGAAAGCGGCGCATCGTGGGAATTAATCAAGCACTTTGGATTAAGCGCGGAGCATATCGCGGAAAAGGCAAAGAAGCTTGTGGATAAGAAAAAATAGTTCCGCGGCAGCTACTTCAACTTAACCGCGGTCCCGTAAGCCAGAATTTCCGCGGCGGTTGCCATTACCTGCGATGTCGTGAATCGCACGTCAACAATCGCATCCGCACCGAGCTTTTCAGCCTCCTGAACCATGCGCGCAAGTGCCTGCTCCCTTGCCTCGGTCATCATTTCAGTGTATTCCTTCAGCTCGCCGCCGACAATCTGGCGCAGGCCGACAACAAAATCCTTTCCAAACCACTTTGCGCGGATTGTGTTCCCGCGCACCAAACCCAGAGTTTGCGCAACTGTTTTCCCCGCAATGTTTGATGAACTTGCAATAATCATATTTCCGCCTCCATACAAGTGTTGCTCCCTATGTAAAATGACCGCAAAATTTATTTAATAGTGAGCAGTAATGCTAAGATGCTTCCCAATCAGAAAAAGGCGCTGCATCTGGCACTTGGGCTTTTGCTTGCGGGCATTGCATACTTCCTGCCACTGGGCCTGCCAACAGAGGCAAGGCTTGTGCTTGCAATTACTGCCATTGCAATGGTCTGGTGGTTTACAGAGGCATTGCCATTGCATGCAACGGCGCTCGCTGTTTCTTTCCTGCTTGTTGTTGTGGCAGGCTTCACGCCGAAGGATGTTTTTGCCCCGTATTTTGACCCAGTTATTGTCCTCCTGCTTGGCGGTTTCGTGCTTGCACTTGCTTTGCATAAATACAAAATTGATGAAATGGTTGCGTTTGAAATTGTTAATCGCGTGGGGCACACCCCAGGGCGCGTGCTTTTCGGGCTCATGGTTGTCAGTGCATTTATGTCAATGTGGATGAGCAATACCGCATCAACAGCAATCATGCTCCCTATCGTGATTTTCATCCTTGCAAAGAACGGTTTAAAGCCGCTGAAATCAAACTATGGCAAGGCGCTGATATTGGGGGTTGCTTACGCGGCAACAATAGGGGGGATTGCAACTTTAGTAGGAAGCCCGCCGAATCCAATTGCCGCGAGTTTCCTGCGCGAGCAGGGAATTGCAATGGGCTTTACAGAATGGATGGCATACGGCCTGCCTTTCGTGATTTTATTCCTGCCGATTGCGTGGTTTGTCCTTAAGAAAATGTTCCCCGCAGAGAAGGGGCACATCAAAATTGAAAAAACCACAACAAAATTCAGCGCGGAAATGAAAATAGTTCTCGGTGTTTTCGCGCTCACAGTATTGCTCTGGCTTACAACAGGCATACACGGCGTGGCAAGCAGCATGGTTTCAATTGTGCCAATAATTCTGCTTTACGTGCTTGGGCTGATTAATACCGCGGACTTCTCAAAAATAAACTGGGCAGCGCTGATATTAATCGGAGGGGGCCTCTCATTGGGAAGTGCACTGCAGGCATCTGGGTTGGATTTGTTTGTTGCGGGAATTATGCAAAGTGTAATGGCTGGGCACGGGTTTTTCATAGTTGCATTGATTGTCATAGGATTTGCAATCCTGCTTACAATGATAGCAAGCAATACCGCGGCAGCGGCATTGATGATTCCCATGATGATTCCGCTTGCCCCCTTACTGGGCATTGATGTAAAAATATTGGTAATGCTCGCGGCAATTGGGGTTAGCCTGGATTTCATAGTGCCTGTCGGAACTCCCCCAAGCGCAATAGCATACTCAAGCGGCTACATAAAAACAAAAGACATGGCAATTGCGGGAACCGCGCTTGCAATCCTCGGGGCCGTGCTTCTCGCGGCACTTGCCGCATTTACATGGTGAATGAACTATTGCGGCACAATTATCAGATTAATAACGTAGCCGCTGGCGACAGGGTTATGTAGAAGACAAATTCCGTTGCTCCCTTACCCCCACCACTGCGACTTATCCCGCCTTCTCTCGGCAAGCTCTTCCTCAATCTCTTCCTTTGTCTGCTTCTTCTTGCCTGTTCCGAGGATTTCCTGCTGCCTTTTGCCGTCTATTTCAAGCCTGCAATTTTCGCACAGTGCGCCCCTTAATTCCGACTTCTGTCCGCAGTTCTTGCAATATCCTATCACTATCTCACCTCCTAAACATCAATAACCTTCGGCATGCGCCTCTTGTGCGCGGTTACCCCTCGCCTATCAAGTATGCTTTCCACAAGTTCCGCGCCAAATTCCTGTTTTGCCTTTTCAAGTTCCGCCTTTCCCCTCTCCCTTGCGGAAAGGATTGCGTCAAGTGTCCCGTAATCCGCGCCCAATTCATCCGCATCAGTCTGCCCCTCCCATAGTTCCGCACTCGGCGGCCTTTCAATTATTTTATCCGGAATTCCGCGTGCCCTTGCAAGTTCAAACACCTGCGTTTTCCAGAGCGCCCCAATAACAAGCAAATCCGCCGCAGCATCCCCGTACTTCGTGAAATACCCCAACTCAATCTCCGAGCGGTTTCCGGTGCCTGCAACAAGCGCGTTGTTTGAGTTTGCGTAATTGTAAAGCAGAAGCGCCCTTGCCCTTGCAACTGAATTTGCCTGCGCAAGTTTATCCTGCTCCCATGGAAGGTCCTGCAGGGGCTCCATAATCCACTTTAACGGGCAAACAAAACATTTTATTCCCAGCGATTTCGCAAATGAAACCGCAATTGTCTCACTATCGGGAGAATTTGCATGTGAATACGGCATTGCAAGCGCAGTAACATTCTCCGCACCAAGCGCCTCCGCAAGCAGCGATGCACAAACCGCAGAATCAACCCCTCCGCTAAGCCCCAAAACCGCGCGCGCCCTTCCCGCGTTTTCAAAAAAAGTGCGTATGCCTGAGACTATATTTTTGCTTATCACCCCAGCATCCTCTGCATCACCCATACTATTTTGCCTGTGGGGAAACTAATTAAAGCCCATATGCGCGCGCCTAAAATGCGTTGAAAAGCAAAATGAAAAGCGCGGGCATCAAAGCAAGTAGTTAAGCCTGCAACTGTCGGAGCAGAACCTGCGCGAGTACATGTTGTCCCCGCTAACAATTGCAGTTCCACAGTTCATGCACTTTGTTTCCCTGCGCACGGCAAAATTGGAAGTTGTCTTCAGTTTAGTTTCTGATAAAAGAGGCATTCATACCACCAACATATATTCCCCATAAACTCAATATAAATCTATCTGGTTTGTGAAACAAACTGTCTTTACGCCGCGCACACATTGTTTGTTTTATGCCGTTTACTTTGCCGCGGGGGCACGGACTATTTCAAGCAAATCCGCAATATCCTTCAGAATATAATCAGGCTCGGGCCCCTTAACATCAAATGTTTGCCCGTATTTTGCAAGCGCTGCCTTCATCCCTGCTCTTTTCGCGCCCGCAATATCCCGCTCGGGGTTGTCCCCCACAAACAAAATCTCATCCGCAGCCATGCCCATCTGCTTTAGCGCGGCATCAAACGGAAGCCTGCTCGGCTTTCTCCGTTTTGTATCTCCTAGTGTAACAACAACATCAAAAAAATCCGCAAGGTTCATTTCACTAAGCCGTATCCACGCCCTCAGCCGCGGGGCATCACTCACAATCCCGAGTTTAATCCCGCGCTCCTTCAAACGCAGCAATGTTGAGCGCACGTGCGGATAAGGCTCAAGCACGCCTGTCTGCGCGCGCCTGTACGCAGTAATCCCGCTTGCAAGAATCTTATAATCAATGCCCCCTGCAACCTTCCCCAGAAACTTCTGGAAGATGCGCTGGTCCTCAATGCCGTGAACATCATAAAGTGAAAAAAGTTCCTTATACGCGGCATCCTTCTCAATCTGCAGGCCTGCATCAACCATTGCCGAAATTGCCGCCTCACAGCTTGCACGCTTCATGCGCATGAAATCAATCAACGTGTTGTCAAGGTCAAACAGGATTGCCCTCGGCACAAAGTCAGGCGCCATTATTTTTTCTTCCCCGCCTTTTCCTTTGCTCCCTTGGGCGCGTTATCCGCATCCCCTGCACCGCATTCCCCTTTGCCATTGCCGGCATCGCCCCCATTAAACTGCTCGCCAAACTCCTCAAGGTCCTCATCATCAAGCCCGAGCTGTTTCAGCTTTAAGCGATGGTCTTCCTCAGTCATCTCATTGAACTCCTCAAGCCATACCTTATCCTCAGGCTTCGGAGGGAGCGGCTTGCCTTCCTTTTTCTTTGCACTGCGCATAGGCAAGTTGTAATGAAGAAACCTTTAATAAATTTCTGCGTAGGGGGAAAGTTAAAAAAAGGATTGTGTGCCTGTGCAGCGCCCCTTTACCCCCTGCACAAAAACAAATATTAACTACCTCGCAGATTAGTTTAACATGAAAAAAGATTATGCCGCAAATGAAAAGGCGGGCAGGCAGGGTGCCGCTGTGAAGCCTGTGCTTGCCCCTGAAAACGAGGAACTCCTGAAGCGTTTTGACCAGGAACTTGCGATTGTGGGGTACAGCCCACGGACACTGGAGATGTATAAGATGTACACCCGCGCATTCCTTGAGCACGCAAATAAGCCTGCAAAGGGAGCAACACGCGAGGACGTTGTCAGCTTCCTTGCGCACATGAAACAGGACCGCGGCTCGGGAAATGCAACCCTTGCACTGGTGCACGCATCCCTCAAATTCTTCTTCCACACATTCCTACATATGAAAATAATAGAGGACATCAAGATACCCAAGCGCGAGAAGAAACTTCCAACTGTGCTGACAAAGGATGAGGTCAAGGCGCTTATAAAGGCGACAAAGCACGGCAGGAACAGGCTTATGGTAGAGATGCTCTACTCCTCAGGCCTGCGCGTAAGCGAACTTGTAAAAATGCGTGCGGAAGACATCGATTTACGGGAGAAAATGGGGCGCGTTAAAGGCGGAAAGGGGGGCAAAGACAGGACTATAATCCTCTCTACTGAGTGGTGCAGGGGAATAAAACGCCACCTTAAACATAAAAAAATTAAGAGTGACTCCCTGTTCTCAAAGAAGAACGGCAAGCCGCTCTCGGCAGACACCATACAGCGCATCATCAGGGAGTCCGCAGAAAAGGCAGGCATACAGAAGCATGTAACCCCGCACTCAATGCGCCACTCGTTTGCAACACACCTTTTAGAGGGAGGGGAAAACATCAGAAAAATACAGGAGCTTTTAGGGCACAGCAACCTCAACACAACGCAGATTTACACCACGGTTTCCACAGAGGAACTTAAAAAAGTGCGCAGCCCGCTGGATTCGTTGTGAGTAGTGAAGGGACGCAGGTTCAGATGTAAGTAGAACCCCGGCACTTCCACTAATGCGGGCAAAGTTTTTGCCACACATCCAACCCGCACCACTGCACCATGCAACAAATATAGTTATGTATATTGAAAATAACACATATCCAGCCATATGAAAAATTAAAATAATTATGTATATATGGCAGGGAAATGCCCCGCAGACAGGTAAAAACAACAAACTACGGGGGAGATTAACAAAACATTTATATATTCTGGGGGACTTATTAATAACGAACTGCCGACAATGGCAGGGGGTGGATAAATGACAGTAAGACTTTCGAAACTTTTTGGCATGGACATCTATACAACCGATGCCGAATACAAAGGCAAAGTTTTTGACCTTGTGATTAATCTTGAGAAAGGCAGGTTGGAAACAATAACAACCGAGGCACTTAAGGCAAGGACAAAAATTGAGGCAAAGAAAATAATCAGCGAGAAAAGCATCCCTTACAAAACAGTAAAGGCTGCAAAAGACATAGTACTTGTTTCCGGCAGTAGGACTGCGGGCGATTCCGCATCAGATTAAGGGCTGCCGGCCTCTTTTTGGCCCGCACAGGTGGGCAAACCAAACAATTCCAGAGGCACGATTTTCAAAATATATTTAAAAAGCTTATTGCATAAATTATGTATTAACGTTATACATAAACAATGTTATTTTGATAGTTAGTTGTATTAGTGGAAGTATGGGGGTTGGTGTGATTTGAAAGGTTATTTTATTCAATATAAATTCATATTGCCGGAAACAATCAAACACTCCTCATATACTTATCAAAAACTCTTCAGGGCAATATACGGATACACCCAAAACGTAACCAAATCCAATGGCAAAACCTACCAATATCACAGGGCAGGCATTCTTTCAAATACTCCTTATCTGCGCCCCGGTAAAAACTGTGTCATTATCCCGCCTGGTGAGTTTAATCAACTCACCACTTTCTTTAAAACCGGTAAAAACCCCAGCCACTATTGGCGCGGAAAGGGTGACTGGAAGGCGGTTTATTATATGGATGAAAAGGTCCTTTCTGATTCCGATGTTGTTTCCGCACTTGAGGGCCTGCTTGAACGCCAGCAGGTAACTGATGTTTCAAAAACGCCATCGACGCTTACTGCTGAGCTTGCCGTTGTTTTAAATGCGATTAAGTCCGGCCAGAAGGTTGATGCGCAGTACAAACAAACTATTCTGGGCAAGGCTGAATCAGTGGTTTCCAATATCTGGTTTAAGGAATGTTCCGCACGCTCACCTAAATTGAGCGCATTTTACAGCGGGTACAGGGCTCTAAAAGGCGCCTGAATTTATCAATCCCTGCGTTTTTCCTTTTCTTTTTTTGCAGTGGCTTCCACGCGCGCACCTCTTTTTTCAGCACCAATCCTGATTAGGAGGTCGCGCTTCCTCCACTTTCTCCGCCCGCCCGCGCTTGTGCTTTCAAACAACCCCGCGTCCGCAAGTGTTTTTATGTAAGGGTAAAGGCTGCGGTCATTTCCATATTCTATACCGTAGATCTCCTGTATTCTGCGTTTTATTTCCTCCATATCTATCCATTCTTCAAATCCAACGATCCCAACTATATGAAATGCCTGGCTGTTTTCGACAAATTCCAGATAGTCCCATATGCTGTGCACCTCTTCTTTAGTGCCTGTGTCTTCAGTTGCTTCTTCAGCATAGATAGTGTCTTTTACAGGCGCCGTGCTTTCTGTGTTGGCCCAGCTTGCCACTCTTGCCAGGGCGTTTATCAATCCGCGCACAATGCTTTTCATATTAATCAACAGTATAATGAGCGTAATGACTTAAAATAGTTACGGTAATTACCTGATTTTAAGCACATTTTGATGTATGTGTGTGAAAAAACAGGCCTGCGGGTGTAATTTTGCAAAAAATTAGGTAAATATCGCGCCAAAAGTGCGTGGGTTTTCGGCTGATTTTTTGGCAAATCAATACATACACATAAAGTTTCATAGGAAGTGCGTGGTTTTTTGTCAAATTCTACAGATTGCGCAGGAAAGTGCGTGCAAGCAGGCCAATCCCTTCTCTGCTGCGTTTGAAAGTGCGTGGCTTTAAAACAGGCGTTTCAGGTCAGGGCTTATTTGTGCGTGGGTGTATGCCTGCCTTTGGGGTGCATTTTCGTGCGGGCGTGAAAATTGAGTGGAAAACAAGAGCCACGCGGCAAAACTAAATAGATAGCGGGGGAAGGATTTGAACCTTCGACCTTCGGGTTATGAGCCCGACGGGCACTCCAGGCTGCCCTACCCCGCTATAAAACTAAGCCTATTCAAACCATTTTTCTACCTATCTTTTGAAAAACAAACCGTTTTTGGTGTTTTTAGACGTATTTAGTGCTTTTCTTTATTGTGCCGTTTGTCCAAGAAACTGTGTTTTTTACACCATTTTCCCTATCGCCCCCACCTCTCCCTTTATCAAATCCAGGCTTTTTTTCAGCTTGCGCATTCTGGCGGCATTATTTACCGCCCCCATGGTGTTTCCACATTCCGGGCATTTAAACTCATATTCTGCGGCAATTTCAAACGGAACATTGCTGCAACTCTTGGTGCAACTGAAAAAGGCATAGTTCCTCTCATATTCTATCTTTGCCTCTATCCTCTTTATTTCATCCCCCTGCTGTTCCAGTATAAGTGAGGCGACCCTTTTTGGCTTCACTTCCCACGAATACGAATACCACCCTGTTTTGGGATTCCTGCTTTTCTGGTATTCCGCAATCCCGCGGTAGTGCAGCCTGTTAAGGATGGTCCGTATTTCAGTTATTTTAAGCTTCAGTTTCTTCTCGATTTCCTCATCAGTAATCGGCGTCCTTTTCTTCTCGCAAATTTTCATAAGCGCGGGCGCGTGCTCCCCCCCGACAGAGTTGAGAAACTGCTGTGTAATTGTAAAATCGCTTAGTCGCTTGCCCGGCATAATATACTTTCTACAGCCAACGGTTTAAATAGGTATTTCGGATTTTTTATTTTTCATGCTTTCCGCGCCCTGTATTATTTACAATATTTTTTCCGTGCGCATCAGGCACAATCCTTGTTTTCGCCCCGTTAAACGCAAAGCCAAGCTCCTTTCCCGAGAAATACTCATGCAGCAGCACAGCAAGCGAGGCAATTTCCGAGTGTGGCTGTGAAGTTACCGCAACATTCAAATCAGCCATTTCATAAACCACACGCTCGACTTTCTGTGAGCCGATTATTACAAGTAGCTTCTTTGCCTTCCGCAGCTCCTCTGCCTCATCCTGCAGCCCCAGCCCGTACATTGTTGTGTGCACGGCGTAAAATCCTTTTTTCTGGTGCGCACGCAGCGTATCCTTCCATGACTCTGTAAATTCAACCTTAAATTTACCGCCCCATTTCGCGCTTATTGCGTTAATTCTCTCCTTAATCACGGGGTCGGCCTCCCCAGCAATAATTATCTTATCCGCGCCGAATGCCCTTGCAACAAGGCAGCAATGTGACGTAACCCTGTAATCGCGCACAGCCCTGTGCCCGTACCTGAGCACAACAACTTCCCCCCTCGCCTTAATGCCTGTTCCGTGCCGCGCGTTTCCCGCGCCTGCCGTGCTTCCGCCCGCTTTTGCCCCGCCCACTTCAGCCATAAAGAATAATAATATGGTTAACCTTTAATAATCCTGAGAATTCATGCTTGACATAAGGCTTGTAAGGAAAAGCCCGGGGGCTGTAAAGGCCGACTTAAAACGCCGCGGCTTTGCGGAAAGGGCAAAGGACGTTGACAAACTGCTCGCCCTTGACAAAAAAATAATTGTGCAGTCCTATCGTGCGGAACAGCTGAAGAAAAAGCGCAACGCCCTGACTGTGCAGATGGCAAGGGCGGGAAAAAAGCCGGACCAAAACAAAATTTCCGAAGCGAAAAACCTTTCCGCGAAAATAGCCGCGCTTGACGCGTCCCTTTCAAAACCGCGTGCGGATGCGCGTGCAATATTAATGTCATTGCCAAACCTCCTCGATAACGCAGTTCCCAAAGGAAACGACGACACAGGCAACAAAATAATCCGCCGCTGGGGCAAGCCAACAAAGCCGCCTTTTGATATGCCCCCCCACGGGGATTTTTTACAGCAGGCGGGCCTTGCCGATTTTGAACGCGCGGCAAAAATCTCAGGTCGCGGCTTTTACTTTTTACTGGGGGATTTTGCCCTGCTTGAGCAGGCGCTTATTCAGTACTCCCTTGCATTCCTTATGAAAAAAGGATACTCTCCTATAAGCACGCCCGCAATCATGAACCGTGCGCCCTATGAAGGCGTAACCGCACTTTCGGACTTTGAGGATGTTATGTATAAGATTGAAGGGGAGGATTCTTATTTAATCGCAAC
>JBDRDO010000028.1:0-8932 GCA_043820655.1 Candidatus Iainarchaeum sp.
GTGAATAAGGGCGAGTGGCTTGGGAAGGTTTACGCGGAAGCGAGCAAGAAAGTTAAGGGCAACCCTGAGTTGGAACAGAAAATGCGGGATCTGGTTAAGGAACTGCACGAGGGGAAAAACAAGAAATTAAACGCCGTGTGGAAAAAAACAAGGAAGTGGAGCCTTGATGAGTTTTCGCAGATTTACAAAGATTTCGGGGTTAAGTATGACAGGCTTTATTTTGAGAGTGAGGTTGAGAAGCTTGGCATTCTTGCGGCAAAGGAACTTCTGAAAAAAGGGATTGCTGAGGAGAGTGAGGGTGCAATTATAATTGACATGAAGAAGCAGGGGCTTGGGGTTTTTGTTGTGCTGAAGCAGGACGGCATGCCGCTTTATTCAAGCAAGGATTTGGGGCTTATTAAACTCAAGACAAAGGAATACAAGTTTGACAGGTCATACCATGTTGTCGGGTCGGAGCAGAACTTTTATTTCAGGCAGCTTATCAAAACTTTCGGGCTTATGGGTTTGCCGCAGGCAAAGAAAAGCAAACATATTTCATACGAGCTTGTTATGCTTGAGGAGGGCAAAATGGGTTCGCGCGAGGGGAATGTTATTACTTACAGCGAACTGCTGGAAAAAGTCACGGGCAAAACAAAAAAAGAGGTTAGCAAAAGGCATAAGGGATGGAGCGGAAAAAAGATTGATGCTGTTTCAAAATCAATTGCGCTTGCCGCGATTAAATTTGGCATGCTTTCGCGCGAGAACCAGAAGAAGATTATTTTCAACTGGCAGAGGGCAACTGAACTGGACGGGGAGACTGGACCTTATGTGCAGTATTCATACGCACGCGCAAGGAGCATTTTGCGCAAGGCAAAAACAATTCCCAAAAAGGCGGATTACGGTTTGCTTACCGAGGATTTGGAGAAGGGGCTTGTGACTGCGCTTGCTGACTTCACGCAAATTCTTGAACAGAGCGCGGAACACTGCTCCCCGCATTTGCTTGCGCATTATCTCCTGCGTACTGCCTCGGCATTCAATTCATTCTACCAGAAAGTGCATGTGCTGAATGCGGAGGATAAGGAGCTTCGCGCCGCAAGATTGGGGCTTGTTAAGGCCTCAACAATCGTGCTTGAGAACGGCCTTATATTGCTTGGGATTGACGCGCTTGAGGAGATGTAGGAATGGCGCTCTTTCCTAAACCATTGAGGGCAATGCTTGACACGAACACTTACGAGGTTTTATTCAGCATGGACCCTTTGCCGATTGCAAGGCTTGTCCGGGCAGGGCGCCTGATTGTTTACGGCTGCAAGGCAATACGGGATGAACTGAGAGGGATTCCACCGAGCGTGAAAGTCGGCGGGAGAAGCTACCGTAACATGCTCCTTTCCCTTTATGACGAATTCACAAGGAACCACAGCTATCCCGTTGAAAGCCTCGCCGAAACACTGGCGGAAGAATACGGGCAGGCGTATAAAGGGGGAGTTTCAAAAAGAAAAATGATGCCCGATTTCCTCATAGTTGCGATAGCAACAATTCACAGGCTCGACATAATCGTTTCCGAGGATGAGAAAACAATGAAATCCGGACCGGCAATGAGGGCATATGCCCAAGTCAACAAACGAAAAAGCCTTGAAACGCCGAGATTCATCAAAGTAAGGGAACTTGCTATGCTTTAAGGTCCGCCATAAGCTTCCTTGTGTAAGCCCGGACAGACTCTGATTTGCGGGCCTTACGGAGCTCGGAAAGGAGTTCGGTAATTCTCTCTATCTGCGCCTTGGAATAAGGCCTCTCTACAGTGCAGGTCTTTGTGTACATGATTATAATTAGATATGCCCGAATATAAAAGAATATCTGTTTGGTGACACAAAGATACCCTGCGACTTTTACTCCACATAAATCGCGGGCTTTAAGGGGAGCGCGTTCTTTGCTTTCCCTGCAGGGTCGTAACTGCACAGATCCGCCTTTTCAATCAGAACCTCACATCCAAAGCGCCTGCTTAGCATTTCCGCCGCCTCTTTCAGAACTGCTGTTTCATCTATTTTTTTCGCATCACGCAGTTCCGGTGCGCGCCTCACGAATGTGTTGACGCATGCCTGCGCCTCCTTGCCGTGCCTGCGCAGTTCCGCATTGCCCATCACTGCCTTCATTGCGGCTCCGACATCGGGTTTTGGCATGCAGACCTTAACAACGCTTTCCATTGCCTTCCACTTCCATGCGGGGCAGGTGTACAAAACAATTTTCTTCGGAGTTTCAATTTTTGCGATTTCCTTTATCGAATCAATATCGGAAATCAAATCCTCTACAAAGTCCGCTGCCTGCTCCGCCTTTTCATCAATCATTTTTTTGTCATGCTTCGGCCAGGGCGCAACGGAAACGAAGCCCTTGCCGCCCATTTTCTCCCAGAGTTCCTCACAGGCGTGCGGGGCAAAGGGGGCAAGCAATAAAACAGAGGTGCGGATGCCCGAAGCAAGGATTGCCTTGCTGTGCTTCGGCTCCTCTGAATATTTGTGCAGTTCATTAACCAATTCAACAATTGCATTAATCGCAAAATTAAGTCTGAATCCCTCAAGCTGTGCGGTTACGTGCCCGATTGTCCTGTGAATTCTGCTTAGCATTAATTTGTCGCGTGAACTAAGGGCTTTTGTGTTTATTTTTTTGTTTTTGCCCTTCCCTGATTCTTTGGCATTGGCGCCCGCAAGCGCGGAAAACTTTTCCAGGAATTTGTGCGTTATTTCCGCACCCTTGTCGTCCCACTCCATTTCCTTTTCAGGGGATGCAACCCCCAGAATAAAAAGCCGCATTGTGTCGGGCCCGAATTTGTCCATAATTGTGCCGGGGTCAACAACATTCCCCACGGATTTGCTCATAACCTTTCCATCCATCAGCACCATGCCCTGTGTCAGCAAACGCTTAAATGGTTCGCCGAATTTAAGGAGTTTCAAATCACGCAGTGCCTTGGTGAAAAACCGCGCGTAAAGCAGATGCAAAATTGCATGTTCAATTCCCCCGATGTACTGGTCAACAGGCATCCAGTAATCCGCTGCCTTTTTTGTGAACGGCAGTTTCTTTTCATGTGGGGAGCAGTATCGCAGGAAATACCAGCTTGAATCAAAGAAGGTGTCCATTGTGTCTGTCTCGCGCCTTGCGGGCTTGCCGCACTTCGGGCACTTTACATTTACGAATGAATCAACACTTTCAAGCGGGTTTCCTTCTCCCGTAAATTTAGCCCCCTTTGGCAGAAGCACGGGCAGATTCTTTTCAGGCACAGGCACTGCGCCGCAGGAGTGGCAGTAAATAATCGGTATTGGCGTGCCCCAGTATCTCTGCCTTGAAATCAGCCAGTCACGCAGTTTGAAATATGTTGTGCGCTTGCCCTTCTTTTCCTTTTCAAGCCAGTCCGAGATTTTCCCGATTGCATCAATATTTCCCAGCCCAGTGAACTGCGCGGAGTTTGCCATAATCCCTGCATCAACATATGCGCCCTGCATTTCTTCAGGGTTAAGTGTTTTCCCATTTGGCATAATCACAGCCTTAATTGGCAAATCGTATTTCTTAGCAAATTCAAAATCACGATGATCATGGGCGGGAACGCACATAACAATTCCCGTTCCGTAATCCATTACCGCAAAGTTCGCAACAAAGAGCGGAACTTCCGCGCCATTTACAGGATTCACAAGCAGGCGCCCTGTGAAAACGCCCTGCTTCTCCTTGCTTTCATCAATCCTTTCAACCATGCTCTGCTTTTTCACTTCCTTCACAAATAGTTCCACTTCATCCTCTTTGCCCGTGCCCTGCACAAGTTCCTGCACAAGAGGGTGCTCAGGTGCGATTGCTGCAAAGGTCATGCCGAACAAGGTGTCCGGGCGAGTGGTGAATGTTGAAACCTTTTTCCCCAAGCCCTTAACCTCAAAAAATACATCAACACCATTGCTTTTCCCGATCCAGTTTTTCTGCATTGTCTTTACGCGCTGGGGCCAGTGCTCAAGCTTTTCTATGTCCCTGAGAAGTTCCTCCGTATACGCGGTGATTTTCAGGAACCACTGTTCAAGGTTTTTTTCCTGCACCTCGGATTTACAGCGCCAGCATTTCCCATCCTCCACCTGTTCGTTTGCAAGCACCGTGCCGCACTGTTCACACCAGTTAACTGTTGCTCCCTTCCTGTACGCAAGACCCTTCTCAAGAAGTTTCAGAAAAATCCACTGGTTCCATTTGTAATATTCGGGCTCGCATGTGGCAAAGGAGCGTTCCCAGTCATATGAAAAGCCCATGTCCTCCTGCTGTTTGCGCATCTCCTTTATCCTTGCCCAGGTCCATTCCGCAGGGTCAACCTTTCCCTTTATTGCCGCGTTCTCCGCGGGCAGGCCCAATGAATCGTAACCCATTGGATAAATTACATTAAACCCCTGCATCCTTTTGTAGCGCGCGAATGAATCCCCTATTGAATAGTTCCGCACATGCCCCATGTGCAGTTTTCCCGAGGGATAGGGAAACATCTCCAAAACGTAATATTTCTTCCCCTTGCCATCGCGGGCGTGGAACAGCCCTGCGGCTGACCACTTCTTCTGCCATTTCCTGGCTATTCTGGCATAATCCGTACCCATAGGAAATCAACATTAGAATTCAAGGGAAAAAGGTTTTTATTTCAACGCATTGCGCCGCCATGGCGAAAAGGGGCATGATTGCGCAAACCATGCGCGCTAGAAAAAATCCTGCCACGGTCTTATGTCAAGTTCCGCCTCGGTTTTGCCCACAATTGAATTCAGGAACATTTTCGCAACTTCCGCATCGGTTATTAGTGAAATCGAATAATCAATTGCCGCGCGCCTGAGGAGGTATGCGCCCTCCATCTCGCTGGCAACATGCGGGTCGGGGACGCAGATTGCAAAATCAATTTTCCCCGCGCTGAAGTAATCCATCACATTCGGCTTTTTCTTTTCATGCGCCTTGTAAAGGGTTTTGCATTTAATCCCGTTTTTCCTCAGGAATTCCGCGGTGTGCTCTGTCGCAAATATGCCGAACTTACGTGCGGAAATCGCCTCGCGTATCGGCTCAAGAAGCTTTAATCTGTTCCTGTCGCCTGAAACACTCACAAGAATATTCTTCCGCGGAACGTTCCGACCGGAGGAAAGCTGTGCCTTTAAGAAAGCGTCCTCCATATCGGGGCCTATGCAGGCAACCTCGCCTGTTGATGACATTTCAACGCCCAGTTTCGGGTCTGCCCCGCGCAAACGTGAAAAGGAAAACTGCGGCACCTTAACCCCGACATGGTCAAGCTCAAGCGCGGAAATTCCGTTTTCAATCCTCGTACCAAGCATTGCGGAAACCGCAACATCAATGAAATCCGTGCCCGAGACCTTTGAAACAAAGGGGAACGACCGTGACGCCCTTAGATTAAGCTCAATGACCCTGACATGATTGTCCTTTGCAATGAACTGTATGTTGAACGGCCCGCTTATATTCAGTTCCGCGGCAAGCTTCCGCGCAATCAGCTTTATCTGCCTTACAGTTTCAAGGTTTGTCCTTTGAGGGGGTAAAACCATTGTTGCGTCCCCGGAATGCACGCCCGCATTTTCAACATGTTCCGAAATTGCCCAAACCGCAAGTTTGCCTTTGCATGCAACAGCATCAATCTCAACCTCCCTTGCGCCGAGAATGAATTTGCTTATGACAACGGGATATTCCGCTGAGAGAGAGGTTGCCTTGCGCAAATATGAAGTGAGGTCAGCGGGGGAGAATGCGACATTCATTGCCGAACCACTAAGAACATAACTGGGACGGACAAGTACAGGATAGTTCACGCGCGCGGCAAATTCAAGCGCCTGTTTTTCGGTTGTTAATTCACGCCATTCCGGCTGTGCAATGTTAAGGGAGTCAAGCAGTGCGGAAAATTTGTGCCTGTTTTCCGCGCGGTCAATGCTTTCATGCGGCGTGCCCAGAATTTTCACCCCTGCCGCGGCAAGTTTAGGGGTTAGGCTGTTTGGAATCTGCCCGCCTGTTGAAACAACAACCCCTTTCGGCTTTTCAAGTTCATAAATCTCAAGGACATTCTCGAGGCTTAGCTCGTCAAAGTAAAGCCTGTCGCAGACATCATAATCCGTTGAAACTGTTTCGGGATTGTAATTTACCATTATTGTCTCAAAGCCCTCGCGCTTCAATGCGTTCACTGCGCTGACACAGCACCAGTCAAACTCAACGCTTGAGCCTATGCTGTATGCGCCGCTGCCAAGCACGATTGCCTTCTTTCCCTGCGGGAATTTCACATCATCCTCAATGCCGTTGTATGTGAGGTACAAATAATTTGTGCGCGCGGGGAATTCCGCCGCAAGGGTGTCAATCTGCTTAACTGAGGGGCGGAGTGAAAGCACGTGCCTGCGCTTGCGCACTGCGGCCTCATCAGCATCACGCAGAAGCACGGATATCTGCTTATCTGAAAATCCCAATTTTTTGCAATTAAGCAGGGTTTCGCGCGGAATTGTGTTTGCGTCCCACCCCCCTTTCTCAACCTCGCGTTTCAGCGCAACAACATTCTCAAGGCGCTGGAGGAACCAATTGTCAATTCCGCTCAGGGAATGTATCCGCTCAATGGAGTAGCCCTTTTCAAGTGATTCAATAACCGCAAAGATGCGCTTGTCAGTAGGGTATTCAATGCTGCGCGCAAGCCTAAGGAAGCGCATGCGGTTGCACACCAATCCGTACATGCCTGTCTGCAGCATGCGGATTGCCTTTTGCATTGCCTCCTCAAAGTTCCTGCCGATTGCCATTACCTCCCCCACACTCTTCATTTCCGTGCCTATCAGTTTTGACACGCGCCTGAACTTCTGCAAATCCCACCTTGGAATTTTAACAACAACATAATCAAGCGCAGGCTCAAAGCATGCCTTTGTTGTTTTTGTTACCTTATTCTCAAGCTCGGTAAGTGAATATCCTAGTGCGAGCTTTGCCGCAATGAATGCAAGAGGATATCCCGTGGCCTTTGATGCCAATGCACTTGAGCGGGAGAGGCGCGCGTTGACCTCAATAACCCTGTAATCATCACTCTCAGGGTCCAAAGCGAATTGAATGTTACATTCCCCCACAATTCCAAAATGCCTTATTGTGCGGATTGAAATTTCACGGAGTTTGTGGTATTCGTGGTTGTTCAGTGTTTGCGAGGGCGCTATTACAATGCTTTCCCCTGTGTGGATTCCCAAGGGGTCGAAATTTTCCATGTTGCAGACTGTAACGCAGTTATCGTGCGCATCCCTCACAACCTCATATTCAACCTCCTTCCAGCCCTTGAGATATTCCTCAACAAGGATTTGTTTTGAATGGGTGAAGGCGCGCTTTGCAAGCCCCTGCAATTGCGCCGCGGTTTTCGCAACTCCCGAGCCCTTCCCCCCCAATGCAAATGCCGCGCGGACAATTACAGGAAAGCCCAATTTCTCGGCAGCGCGCATTGCATCCGTAGTGTTTGTCACGGGGAAACTGCGCGGAACATTTACATCAATTTTTCCAAGCTCGCGGTTGAATTTCTCACGGTCCTCCGTGAGTGCAATCGCCTTCACAGGGGTGCCGAGCACCTTTACTTTGTGCCTTTTCAGAACGCCTGTTTGCTCAAGCTCAAGCCCGCAGTTAAGCGCGGTCTGTCCCCCGAATGCCAGGAGTATGCCATCGGGCCTCTCGCGCTTTATTATGCGTTCAACAAAATCAGGAGTAACGGGGAGAAAGTAAACCTTATCCGCGAAATTGCTGCCTGTCTGCACTGTTGCGATGTTTGGGTTGATGAGGACTGTTTTGATGCCCTCCTCGCGCAATGCCTTGATGGCCTGACTGCCGGAGTAGTCGAATTGGCGGCAATTATAGCATCAATAGAACCATAACTTGCTTTCGCCTGCCTGACCGATCTGCAGACCACCTGAACCCAATACAAGAACTTTTTTCGGTTTCAATTCAGTTACTCACCTCCTTTAAAAATTCATCAAATAAGAAAGCGGTATCAACAGGCCCGGGTGTTGCCTCGGGGTGGAACTGCACCGACATGAATGGTTTTGTTTTGTGGCGAATGCCTTCATTTGTTCCGTCATTCAGGTTTGTGAACCACGGTTCCCAGCCAGTAGGGAGGGTTTTTTCATTAACAGCGAAACCGTGGTTTTGCGAGGTTATGTAGCATCTTTTTGTTCCCGCAAGAAGCGCGGGCTGGTTCTGTGAGCGATGCCCGTATTTCATTTTGTAGGTGTCCGCGCCTGCAGCCAGTGCAAGCAATTGATTGCCAAGGCAGATACCGAATGTCGGGGTTTCCTTTTCAAGCGCGGTGCGCACATTTTTTATTGCAGGGGCAAGCATCTTCGGGTCACCGGGGCCGTTTGAAAGTATAAGCGCGTCAAATTCAAGTGAATTAAAATCATAATCCCATGGAAGGCGCGTAACCTTAAGCCCGCGCGTGAGAAGCATGCGAAGGATGTTGTTTTTCACCCCGCAGTCAAGCACCGCAATATGCGCCGCGCTTCGCTTAGCGCTTTCATAAACCACGGGCTCCTTTATGCATACCGAATCAACAAGGTTTGTTTTGTTGGGGTCGTGGAAATTTATGCCGTGTTCACTCTCCACATCATCAATTTCAATCCTCCCGAGCATTGTTCCTCTTTCACGCAAACGCTTTGTTAAAGCACGGGTGTCAATGCCCGTTATTGCGGGAACCTTGTGCTGTGAAAGCCAGTCTCCGAGGCTGCGCTCCGCAGCATGGTGTGAAAACGCGCCTGAATAATCGGAAACAATTACTCCAGAAGCCTGCACGCGCTCGGATTCAAAATTGTTTATGAAGAATTTTTTGTTTAATTTGTAAACAGGGAAGCCCTCCCCGCCCTTTTCGGCGAGCTGCATGCTGAACCCGCCGTGCGTTTCCGCACGCACGCCGTAATTCCCAATTAATGGATAGCTGAAAACCAGAATCTGCCCGCTGTATGAAGGGTCGCTG
>JBDRDO010000029.1:0-15606 GCA_043820655.1 Candidatus Iainarchaeum sp.
AGGTCAACAAGCAAATCCGCAAAGTTATGCTTTATCAGATAGCCCCAGCCTGTGCTTTCAATTTCATACGGCATGCCGTGCTGTGCAAATATGGGGGCGAATAAAAGCGCAAAAAACACCGCGGCAATTAAAGCGGAAACCGCAAGCGCCCTGCGCGGAATCTTTTCGCAAACAATAATTGCGGTAAGCGGAAACAGCAGGAGAAAGGATGCCTGCGTGAATGCCGCAAGCGCAACAGTGCCGCCTATAATTAAGGGGTTCCTCCCGCGCATCAGCATTGCCGTTGCGGCAAACAGCAGTGCAAAGCCAAGTATGTGCTTCGGGCTTATCATTAAATTCACAAATATGAACAGCGAGCTCACTATCAAAAGGTAGAATACCGCGCCCTGCCTTGTTGAAAAATTACTGAACGAGCGGATGAAATAAAGCACCGCTAGAAATAACAGGGAATTCACAAGGAAGTAAACAAGCGCAAAGAGTGCGGTTCCCGAAAGTCCTGTTACAAATGCAAGTGAGGAATTGAAAAGGAAGTAGCCCCATACAAAGGTAAGGCCCCTTCCCAAATAACTCAGCCCGTCCTGTGCGGGAACCTCGCCCGCATTAACAATCATTTCCGCCTGCCGTTCATAAAACACGTTCCAGTTCCCCGTGTGTGAGGGAGTAGTGAGCGGCAGAATTGCAAGGGCAACACCAAACACAAGGAATAATATGAGCAGTTCCCTATTCTCCGCCCAGGCGTGCTTAACAGCGGAATCTCCAGTGTGCGGTCCCGTGCTCCGCCTTGCTTTGGAACCTGCCCTGAACACATAATAAACAGGAACAAGCAGCAAGGCACACGCAAAATAAACCGAATAAAAGTTCAGCCCTATGCCGAGCATATCAAGTGCCCAGGGCACGGCAATGAACATGGCACAAATTGAAACCAGCGAAAGTAGCGCTGCCTCAAGCAGTGCAGTGCGGGAGAGGAATAGCCGCAGCAAAGCCCCGAAAAGAATTATGAACAGGGCAACCCCAAAAAAAGGGCTGATTCCCGCAGGCCCTGTTTTTGTTTCAAAATTTTCCGCATTAAGTTCAATCCTTTCATGCTCCGCGCCATTAATTACGTGGAAAAACAGCCCCCCGCTGTTAAGGGAGACCTCTATGATATTTTCCCCTTTGTTCAGCCCCTCCGCAGGGATGCAATACTCCCGCTTCCCGCTTGCCTCAATTTCCTCATCAGCAAAAATCCTTTTATTTGCGGAAACAACGACATGCTCCGTCCTCCCCGAACGCTCCTCAACAATATTGCGTATTTCCGAATTTTCAGAGGCAAGTGCCAGCATAAGGCAAGCATCACTGCCCTCCTTTACGGAGGAATCATAATACTCAAAATACGCCTCGGCACTGGGCCTTTCCATGCCGAATTCATGCCAGTATGCCGAGCCCAGAATATTGAGCAGCATCAAAGCCGCGAATAACAGCACAAACAGCCTTTTTCCCGGTTCCATGCCTGTCAGCCCCATTGGCAAATAACCCATTAATAAATAGTTCTACCAACCATTTTATAGATTTTCTCAGGTGCATGCATGGATGCCTCGGTAAAGCATATGGCGGTTCTTGCGGCTTCCGCCGCGCTTTTCCTTGCCACTGTTTTCCTGCCCGAAGCCGGGGCTTTTGCCGACGGAATTTCACGCTTCCTTTTTGAGGGCACTGCCTACGGCAGGTTTTTGCTCTTCCTTGGCTGGATTTTCCTGCTTTTCGGGCTTTCCCTTCTTGTGCGCAGGTTTGATATAAATGTCCCAAAAATTAAGCATGCAATCCCCATTGCGCTTGCACTTTTGCTAATCTGCTGGGGGTTGCAGGTTCATTTCCAGAGTGAAGCAACAGCAACAGCGGACTTCCCTTTTGATGCCACTGTTGCCGTATTCAGCGCAGGCAATGGAAATGCAGGCTGGGAGGCAAGCCAGCTCCAGCACATTCATATCACAAAAGGCCTGCTTTATCCCGTGCTTTCTCTCCTGCCTATGGGTGGGTTTGACACAGGGGAGCAGATGCACGCCCTTGCCCCTGCCGAAATTGGAATGGTTTTCCTTGTGCTTGCCGCTGTTATGGCACTGCTCATGTTCATTGCATTTTTGGACACGCCCAACTTCCCGAAAAAATTCCTGCTTGCGTTCTTCTCCTTCTGTGCGCTGGTTTCCGTGTTTGACGGCGGGCCATTTACAATTGTCGGCAGGATTGCATTCGCGCTCGGCATTGCATATCTTGCCTATCCTTCCGGCCTAAAAGGCTGGCAGTTTTTCGCGGCGCCGTTCCTCGCGCTCGCCGGCCTATTGTATACGTGCAGTTTCTTTATGCAGAGCAGTGCCTTTATGTTTGCGGCCTATGAGGCGCTTGCAATCGCGCTTCTGCTCTCGCTTGCACTTGTTTTCAGGTCGGAACGCGTTCCTGCGAAGGCAGCCTGGCTCGGTGTCTTTGCGGTTGTGCTCCTGTACAGCCACAGTTATTTCCTTGATTTTGGATATGGCGCCGTACTTCCCGCGGGCGAACCTGCAAAAATTATGGTTTACGGCCTGCCTGAATCTGCGGATGCTACGCAGCTAAGCGCGGTCTTTGCGCAGTTCGGCGCGGTTGAAAACCTTGAGCACTACAATTATCTTGCATTTGCAACCCTCACTCCCGCAAAGGCGCTGCGCACGCATGAACTTGAGCAAAAGCTGAATGCGCAACTTAAGCCCGATTCATACCTGCATGTTGTTAAAAGCTGGCAGGGCAATTCCGGCGTTCTGCGCAGTGAACAAAACCTTGAGCCCCTGTTGAGCATTAATTCCGCTTACGTCCAGTTCCGCCGCGAGGAGTTTGAAGGCGAGCAGGAGATTGTTGCGGAGGGCATGTTCCCACATCCTTATCTTTCGCTCTTTGCGCTGAACCATTTGCACTATGTGGAAGGGATAGATGCACCCGTGGTTTTCAGCAGGCTGAAATAGTTTCAGCCTAATTTGCAGGCGAGTGCCACTTTACAGTTCCATTATCATACAGCAGGTTCCACTCCCTGCTGTTGAATTCATCGCCGGAACAATGCATAACATCCCGTATATATGGTGTGAAAGCAACAAAATCAGGGTAATAGCGCGCAACATTAACGCGGTTCGCAAGGCACTGCTCATAAAAGCCGTGTGTTTTAACAGCGCGCTCCCCCGCGCCCGGCACCTGCTCCATGAACGGCCCTATTACAATGTGTTTTTCAGTGTAGAGCGGCACTGCATATGAAAGCATGTAATCGGCGAGCACGTTTTCACCCTGTATTTTATTCAATGCACGCACCGCGGAAAGGTTCTGTTCTGAAAAATAACTCTCCTGCTGAATCCATGTGAAATTCGGCAAAAGCAAAACAAGCACAAATAGGGCAAATAGCCCAATCGACCAGTTCGCACCCGCGTTTTCCTTCGTCCATTGCAAAAGCGTTGCGCACAAAAATGCAACGGGGAAAAACAGATACGCAAGTTCCCGGAAGCCGAAATTTGTTGCGCCGAATGCAAGCGCAAACAGCATGCCGAAAATGAAAATTAAATTCAGCATATGCTTCGGCTTCTTCCACAGCAGCGCCAGTGCGGGCACGAGTGCAATAACCCACAGCCACGAGAACATTCCGATTAAATCAACAACATCAACCCAGGGGTTTGCCCCGCCGCCCATGTTAAGTGCAGCAAGCCGCGGGAAAATCCAATACGCGCCGAACACAATCGCAGGCAAAAACGCAAGCGCAGTTTTCCGCATCAGCGCCAGCCTTTCCCTTTGTTCATCTGTTTCCCAAGTACGCAGGAAAAGCAGGTATGCAATCACCGCGAGGAAAATCAAAGTGAAGGTTCCAAAAGAACGCAGGTGTGTGAGCATAAGCAGGGGCATCAAAACCGCAATCGCAAGGAAGTTCTTTTTGTGCAAATAATAAAGGAGCATTATGAATATTGCCAACCCTATACTCTCTGGAATTATCGCAGCAGTTCTTTTGAAAACCCAAGGGAGCAGGGCTGTTAGCACCGCCGCCATCAGTGCAAAATTTCTGTCCAGGAAATTGTGTGAAAATTTGTAGGTGTAGGTAAAAATAATTGCAAGCACAACAAACGAAAGCAGGCGCCAAAGTAATGCAACATCAAGCCCTGTCGTTATTCCCGCAGCCGCGCTGAAAATGTCAAACAAGGGGGGATACACATAAGGCAGTTCAGTTCCGTAAATTTCAAAGCTTGCGGGAAAATTTCCAGTTTCAGTTATTTCCCCCGCAATCCGCGCTCGCTCAAACTGGTCGCTTACCGAAAGCGCGGGCTTTGTGTATTGTGCAAGTGCGATAAGTATGACAAGAATTAGGAATGCTACAACAAATTTACGCATTAATATGGTTTGCCTGAAGGTTATTAAAAGAATTCCGCGGGATGCAATATGGCATATTTAGGTTGTTGTATTTTGCATAGTATTTCAAGGTTTCGTGCTTTTTCAGCAGGTTTCCTCGAAGGTATTCCCTGAACCTAATGATGTGTCTCAAATTTGAACTCCCCACTCTTTTGAAATAGCCTTCTATAGCCGATGTGTTTTTTGTTCCAATTTGATAAGCATTTCTGAACGTGAATAACTTTATTTTTTGGTTCAATTCTTCCAGCTGGTTAATGATGGCTTTGTTGTGCGAGTCGAATCTAATGGAAATTGTAGTATTGTCCTTCGATACGCTTCCGTCGGTATCCACGAGCCCACGTATGCATGCAAGAAGTAACTTTTCGTTTTCGGCTATCTCTTTTGGAATCGTGGTTTTATTTTTTATTTTGTCTCCGAATTTTATGCCGAGTTTATTGTTAAAATAGTTGCAAAGGCTTTTGGAACTTACTTCCAGATAGCACAGGTTTCTCCCTGCAGGAATTCTAATCTTGCCGGACAGATTAAAGTTTCTTTCAATCAATTGCTGAAGATATTCACAGTATTTAATATCGTACCGCACATCTCCGAAAAACCGCACAAAGTGGGTAGTTATTGTGCCATCTCCAAGATAAGCGCCTGCCAATTCGGCGATTTCTTCATTAATCTCTGCAGTTATTTCATTTTCGTTTGCCCATTTTTTTGCCGAGTTTTTTCCGCCCTTTGCCCTTCGTTCTAATAGTTCCGCCCGACTATATTTCCTAAGTAGGCTTGTGGCCCCCTTCTTTCCAGCATCACTCTGCCACCAGTTCTTCTTTATTATTTTGAAATTAAAATCAGAAATCTGTACCTTTCCATAATCTGTCAGAAACAGGAAAAGACCACGTGGCAAAGTTTGTGTTTCCTGAAAATAATCTTTGAATGTTGAGTATTTTGTGTTTATCTTCTCTGCATTCGCTTTGCAGAATGCGCTGAGAGAGTTTTTCCCTATGGCTTTTTTGATAAATGACCTCTGTTCCCCTTCTGCGAACTTAACTCTCATTTGAGAACTGCCCATGTACATATTACTTTGTTTTGATATTACTACTTTTCGGGACACGTCATTTCCGGTGCGAAAAAAGAGATAAGGGGCAGTGGGCCGAGGCGGGATCGAACCGCCGACCTCTGCCTTGTGAAGGCAGCGTCATTGATGGGCAACGGAATTGAAGCCTCCTGATGCTAGCCACTAGACCACCGGCCCCTGTAGATGAATTGGTGAAATGGGTTTTTAAGGGTTTTTGGTGAATTTGCAGAAGCTCTTATTTTACCGCAATTATTGCCCTGTCGCAGGGCATCTCCTTGCAGGGCTGATGCACCTCAACATCATTGAACCCGGCGGCAAGGAGCTTCCCCTTCCAAAATTCAGGTGTTGCATGAAACTCGCGTTCCTCTCTCAGGCAGTAGGGGATGTGCTCAACCTCAAAAATCGCCCTTTCAAAGCCGACATGTTCCATGTAATAGGCTGCCCTATGGTTGAAGATTTCAAGAACATCCTTTGCCCGTTCAGGGTCGTCAACATCACCCATTTTGTTTATGAAAACATCGCCGTAAATTAAGGTGCCGTTATCCGTAAGTGCCCTGTATGCCTGCCTGCAAAACTGTTCCTTTTCTTCATGTGTTAAGTGGTGCAGGGCATAATTTGAAACTATGCAGTCAAACTCCGCATCTGCATCAAGGTCCTGAATTCTTTTGTTCTCAATTTCAACAAACCCAAATCGCGAGAGTTTTTTCCTTGCCTTCTCAATCATTTCCTCAGTATTGTCAATCCCCACATATTTCTCGGGCGTATGCTTTCCAAGAATCGCCTCCGCAAGGTTTCCCGTGCCTGTTCCCGCATCCAAAATCCGGGCAGGCTTCAGTTCCGCCGCGCGCTGCGCAATGAACCCGACAAGTGCCATGTACGCGGGGTCTTTTTTGAACCAGGCGTCATAATTTTTAAAAACCCTGCCGAATAGTTTTTCAGTGGATTCCATACTTTTCACGCCCGATCTGTTCGCCCGCAGGCGAACTATTTCTTTTGCCGCCTTTTCTTTTTTAAAGAAAAGGCGAGTTGCAGGGAGCAGGATTCGAACCTGCGAAGGCACTAAGCCACAGGGTTCTAAGCCCTGCCTCGTAGACCGCTTGAGTATCCCTGCATTTTCTGCCAATGTGCAATAAGAACTAGTGCCCGCGGGTATTTAAGTTTTTTCTTTCCCGCATTTCCCGCTACTCAAACTCAATAGCAACATCCGCAGCCAGCAGTTCGGAAAGCGCCTTTTCAAGCGAAGCCGCGTTTGTAACCATCCTGCCCTCATCCCCTTTGGCAATCTTTACGGTAAAGCCCAAACCCTCAGGCCTGAATATCTTATTCACCCCAAGCAACCTGACTGCCCCAACCAAATCCCCGATCATCTTTTTCTCATCCTTTGCCTTCTCAATAATGCGCACCTTCTTTCCAAGCTCCCTGCTCATTTCAGCAACAATAACCCCGCGCCTCCCTATTGCCGAGCCAATGTTCCCCGTACATACAAGCACAATCAGATTCTCAAGCTCAAGCGCCTTCTTAAATTCAATGTCCGGCTCAAAAAACCTTTTGGAAAGTTTGTGCAGCAGCCTTGAAACGCGCACATCAAGTTCGCTTATTTCCTTTTCCGCAAGCTTCCGCCCGCACTCGGTGCATAAAAACTCTCTCTTCAAATCACTTTCACATATTGCGGTGCGCATCTTAATCCCTATAGATATGGGGTAATAAAATTAAAAAGGGGGGTTGAAAAGCCCCCGTGAAAGCATTTTGAAGTTATTTCTTCAGGCTTATCTCTATTGCCGAGACTTTTAAGGGAGTTCCCTCATCAGTGGAGATTTCTTCTGTTGAAATATCTATTTTGTTAACTTTGACATTCTGGATGAATTTGTTCTTCACAATCTCGGCAACATCCACTGCGCGCGAAATTGCCTTGCCCCTTGCTTTGAGTAAAACTTCGTTGGAGCCCTGATTCATCTGTGTAACCACCGCAAGCACGTAAGCCATGGTTCCTTTCTTCCCTACGTAAACAGTGTTCTCTTCAGCCATTGCAATACCTCCGTTTGTTGAAGTTGTATGTTGAGCGTTAATGCATTTATTATGTTGCCCGAATATTGTTTTAAATGGTTGCGGTGAAGGTTTTCAAACAATGGCAGGAAATACGTTACTCTGCCTCTAAACAGGCATTATTTGTGCATTTGCATTTTACAGGGCCCTTTTTAGTTGGGCAGCCCACTCTAACTTCTTCGGGGGCATCTGAGTTCCAGCATCCCGCCTCGCATCCGTCAATGCTCTTGCAATCTTGATCTGATTCGCAGTATTTGAATTTGTTAAGTTCAATGCGGTAATCAACATATGATGTACATTGAATCCTTGCTTCACGATACAAAATTTCAATTTTGTCGCACAGTTCCCTGTCAAACAGTTCAGCTGCAATGTATGAAAAGCAGGAGTTCCTGTACGGTCCGAGAATTTTGTCGCAAAGTTCGGGATCGGGTGTTTCTCTGGCAGTGTCATAATAGATCTGGTCGTGGCAGCTCTGCGTTTCGTTGTCATCCTCGCCCAGATATGCCTTCTCGCAAAGGGAATGGTCCCTTGTCTGTACCGCAATCCTGTAGTAGCAAAAGCCCTCTGAATAGCCGCCCGAATAGTCTTTCGGCCCGAGCGGGCTTTCAATTACCTCCTCGCAAAGTTTCTCATTCCCTGTTTCAATCGCAAGTTCATATGTTTTCTTGCTTTCCGTATGCATAAGCAGGGTCTCCACTGCCCTGTAGCAGTCCTGTCTATGCCCTCCTGAAACTTCGGCACAAAGTGTTTTGTCCTCATTTTCAAAAGCAATTTCGGAATAGCATTTGTCCCTCAATCCCGTGTTGGAGATAGCCTTCTCATCTCCGCAGAGTTCAGGGGCGTTCTTGGAAAGCGCAATTGACAGATAACAAGCCTCCTTTGCATCTGCAGTAATCCATTCACAGCCTTGTCTGTCTATTACCTTTTCCCCTGTGCAGAACATGCGGCTAGTGGTGCCCAAAAGTTTGTCACAATGTTCGGGATTGCCCTCAGTTTCCGCAAAAGCACTGTAACACTCCTGAGTCCCCTTCTCACAAAGTGAAACATCCTGTTTCTTCTCAGCAATCTTCGTGTAGCATGCCTCCCTTGAAAGGACAGAACCGGAAATCGCATCCCTGCCAAGAACTGCCTTGCTCTGGCTTTCCAACCTTTCGCAAATTGTTTCGTCCTCATTATTTACTGCGAATTCAATAATACAGATTGCAAGCTCATTGCCCTCCTTACCGCTGCATTCTTGTTCAACAGGGCTAGTAACGCACCCAAAAATAAGTAGTGCTAAGAAAAAGAGCAAAATTGGCAAGAGGCTTTTTTCCATGCACTAATTAATAAGATAAGATATATTTAATTATTGGGATTTTGCATAAAAGTGAAGCGCCAGCTTTACTTCAGGTAGCGCAGTGTTGACTCGAATATTCCGCGTGTCTTTCCCGGATTATAATTGAAGTAGATGCTCTTGCCTATAAGCCCTGTCTTTTCAACAATTGCGGTGTAAGTTTTCTTCGTGGACGCTTCCTGTATGTACGCAATTTCCTTGCCCACAGGGGTTACATCAAAAACGTCAAAGTCAATAAACATATTTGGATCCACTGGCGCAACAGGGATGCCGCGCATGATGGGGTGTTTTTCATCCTCTGCAAAGACCTTTCCCCTGACATAAATCTTACTCTGGCATGTCGGCTGGTCGTTTATCTGCCTGTCACATTCAACAGGCACAAGCCCCTTGCCGAATGTGTTCATCCATCCCGCAACATCGGGTGTGCCCGGCCTTGTGGTGCCGGAATCCTTTACAACAATAAGCTTCCCGCCCTTCTTTACATAAGATTCAATTGCCTGCCCTAATTCACGTGAAACAGACTTGTTTGACTGTTCGCTCTGGTCAATCATCACAATATCATAATAACCCAACTGCTGATCGGGATTCCTTTCCATTGTTTCGGGGGTTTTCACAACATACCTCACAAGGTCCCTTGAATCATCAAGCACATCAATGACTTCCTGTGATGTCGCGCCTATAATAAGCATCTGCGCAGGCTGCCCGCCGCCTGTCAGCAAATTGGCAATCGGCCCCACAAGCGGGGTGTTGCTTGTTATTACTCCAAAGAAAACCGCAACAAAAAAGCCGATAACAACAATAAGCACAACAGGGATAAGCCCCTCTAAATTATAGCCGATCTTCGGCAGGCCCCCGCCACCCGCGGGTTCTCCCCCTCCACCTTCTTCAGGATACATCATCAGCACTTCCTTTTCTTTCTGATTATTTTCTGTTTCACTGTTATTATATACTTTATCCCTTTTCTGACTTATTCATTATCCCCTTTCTGCTTTATAAACTTTTCTCTAAGTCCGCGCCTCAGCTTGTCCTCAGCATCCCGTAATAAAGGTTCTCAAGAAGCCCGTAATACTTCTGCTCCTGCTCCTCGCGCACAAACTGCTCGGGCGGAATGGCATAATACACCCACTTTTCCCCCGTGCCTGCGGTAACTATAATCGGGAAATTATTGCCAAGATTCACCTTATCTTTGGTTATCAGCGACCCGCCATAATCCACGCCAAGCACGCGCGTGCTCAAACCGCTTCCTTCCTCGACAATTGCGAAATCGCCGTTCATCCTAAGTCCCGGCCTAATCCCAAGGACAAGCGGATGTTCCCTTTCATCGCCCGCATCAAGCTTTCCTATATCGGGCAAATCGTTTTTGCAGTCCTTGAACTGGCAGTAATTTCCTATGTATTTAATGTTCAGCATCTCATCAAGCTTTATTGCAAAGTTCCTGTCCCCGTCCTCATAGCGCCTTGCCCACGGCCCGATATCGCTTATCTCGGAGCGCCATGTGCAGTTCACATCGCTTATCCTCAGCCCGCGCTCCTCCCACATTTTCTGCGTGTCAATGTCATCGCAGATTGCAAGCCCCGCATATTCGTGCGCCTTTAGGAACATGTCCCCCTCTGCGCCCTCAGCCCCAGCATCTCCCGTCCACACAAGCCTTCCTCCTCCCAATGCATAATCAACAAGCATCTTCATTTTCTTTGTGCTCATTGTCCTTGCCTGTTCAACAATAATCAAATCGTAATCCTTAAGGTTCCCTAACGTTATTGTGTCAAGGTGTGCAACCCTAACCCTCAATCCCAGATGCTCCTTGCTCTCCATTGCGCTCTGCAGGAGCTGCGGGTTTCCCAGTCCATCATCCCCGTGCACAATCAGCACCTTCGGCTCGCCCATTACTCCCCACCACACATCGCACGCCCCGGGCACAGGTATGATGCTGCATCCGAAAATCCACATTATCACGCCAAGCAGCGCCACTACAAGCACCGCAAGAATTGCAATCCTGTAAAGCAGCGGTCCAAGCTGCTGTGCCTGTGCAATACCGTCCATTCCGTTCATATGCATAACCTTCCGTGTTTCCCTGGCAACCCAAAGGTTTATATCCTTTCAGCCTGCTTTTCTATATATAGTAATCCTCCATATTTAATTGTTTTTATTGCCGCATTGCGCGGCAGGAAGGCGAAAAAAGATGAAAATGAACTCGGGACCGGGAGTTTCAGGCCCAAGCTCCAGCATCGGCATAATGCGCTTTTTTGATGTTGAGACAGGCGGGCCCAAACTCACGCCGGAATTTGTGGTTGTTATTGCAGTGGTTTTCACGGCAATAATGCTCGCACTGCACTTTTTTATGTAGTGCCCGCGGGTAGCGCTTTTAAATGCCGCGTGGAAGCGTGGTTTTCCTCATTTCCGCAGGCTTGAATATTCCGGTTAGATATTTCTCAACAGCCTCCACATCAAATTCCCTGCATGAAACAACATCCACCTTCACAAGCCTCTTCTCAGGATAGGTGTGGATTGCTATATGTGATTCCGCAATTATCACAAAACCCGTAACTCCCGCATCTTCCGGATTTTCTGCCTCGTGGTAAAGCGCACACACTTTTGAGATTTTCCTCATGCCTATAAGCGCGGGCAGTTCATTCAGTGCCTGCGCAATAAATTCCTTTTTCCCCAACTCCGCGCTGCCGCACCTGTAGCAGTCAAATATAAGCTGCCTTGCAAATGCCGTGCTATATCGCGGCAGTGTCGCAGACAAAATTCCCGCCGCCCAGTATCCTATCTGAAATGCAGCCATAATTGCAATGTAAATATAATTCCCCGTTGCAACTGAAACCGTTAGGCAGGCCGCGGGGAGCATCGGCCTCTCCCTCAGGAGAATCATCTTCAGCCCGCCTTTCCCCGCGCCGGCGCGCACAATTGCATCATGCCTTTCGTTCAGCATTTCATCAAGTACGGCAAAAAAGGCAAACCCAGCAAACAGCAAAAAATTCACTTCCGGCACCCCAATCAGGAAAAGCACGGCAAGCATCGCCGCAAGCCCCCACTGGTGCGCACGGTCAATCCTCTCATGCAGAAGCACGCCCGCAATTATGGCAAGCCCCCAAGTCATTGTTTCAGTGCTTAGGGAGAGCAGCACCCCCAAAACAGCGCCGTACAAAATTCCCAAAACATACTTCGCACTGCGCGGCGATTTAATTCTCTCATCAGTCAGGTCATCCGCAATTTTCACAAACAGCGCGCCGGCAAACGCAAGCAAACCCGCAAAAAAATAATCAATCATAGCACGCCCCTTTCCCTAAGTGCCCCCGCAATAAGCGGGAACGCAATCGTAGCATCGCAGTTAACCGTAACATTTTTCCCGCGCTCCCTTAACTTGCCCCAGCTCTTTGCCTCCCTTGTCTGCGCGCCGCTCAATGAGCCGTCAAACTCCTGCGCTGTTGTTACATAAACCGCATAATCCAAACCTTCGCGCAGAATATTTGCGCCTATTATATGGTGCTTTGCAATGCCCCCTCCGAGCACAATCGCCCCCGTTCTTTCCGCATTCAAAACCATATCCGCTAATGGTTTCAAATCCGCGGCAACATCGCATACAAACTCCTTATTCTCCTCCCTGAAAAAATACATCTGCAATCCGATTGCGCCGTCTGTAATGCCCGGGCAGAAAACAGGAATTTCATTCTTCGCGCACCAGTACAGGAAACTGCCCTCCCTTGCCTTGCCCGCTTCCTCGCCAATTTTCAAACCGATGAATTTTGCAATCGCAGAAGGGCTTGTAATTTTGTTGTTTTTTTTACCCCCTGTATAAATCTCCGCAAACCATTTCTGCATATTTTCCTCAAAAACCTCAAATCCTTTGTTGGGGATGAAGATATTGCCCACTCTGTTGATTCCCTTTTTGTGGAGTTCAGCATCATCAACATCAAAAATTCCCATTTCATACGGCATAAAGCACTTAATCACATCATGGTCGATTGCGCCCGCTGTTGTCACAATTGCATGCACCTTTTTCTTTCTGCACAGTTCCGCAATTGTGCCGCGCAGGCCGCTTGCAACTAAATTTGCTGTAAAGCCGAAAAACACCGTGCAATCATTATCCCCAATCATCTCCTCACATAATTCGGCACCGCGCGCAAGATTGCTCGCCTGAAAGCCGGCATTCTTCATGCCGCTAACCAAATCCACGGCTCCCTTTCCGCCTTCCTCTCCCGTACCTTTCTTTTCCGCATTATAGTCCGTTATCTCAGGGTTCAAAAACATCACCTCTATTTACCCCTAATTAGAAATTGCAAAATAAGCCACTTTATATCGGCAGGGTAAACATAATGTACTTCTGCACAGGGGTTTTTTTAAAGCTATTTATTTCGCGTTAAGCAGCCCCAGTGTGGCAAGCCTGGCGCTTATTTTCTGCCCCGCCTCGCTTTCAAGGCCTATACCCTCGTAGCGGAAATTCTTTTCGCCCTTTCCTGCCTGGACATGTATGAGGTATCCGCCGTAGTATTGCGGCCCCATTGCGCCGATTTCCTGAATGCCGGCAATGTGCCCCTGCTTAACCTTCAGCGAGTTGGCAATCAGGCCTAGTGTTTCCTTTCCAAGCTCGCCTGGCTTTATAGTTCTTCCCGCGAGATTGTGTCTCAGGGGCGGCCCGAATGCAGGAACCCCATCCACTTTTGCAGAAGCGTTCCTTTTGCCCTTGTTCCCATCGCCTTTTTTGTAGCGCATCATGCGCGCCTCACTTCCCTAACCCGATGAAAAACTCCCTTTCAAGCAGCTTCTCCATTTTGCTGCTCCCCGCCTTCGCCGGCACAATCTTAGTGTCTGTCTCTTTCTCCAGCCGTGCGCCGTGCTTCTTCAAAAACTCGGGGTCCGAGCACGCAATCTTAAGTTCAACAACCTTCTGCGGCATTAATCCCGCCTTCTTGCGCGCGTCCTGCACCCGCCTTCTAAGTTCCATTAATTCCCACTCGTCCTTAAGTTCTTGGTCTGCACCGATGTTAAGGTAAAGTGTTGTTTTTTCCCCAACCTGCTTTTCAGCATACTCCCCCTTCGGCTTCGCAGTGCCTTTCTTTTGCTCAACAACTCTTTCAACATTAACCATTTTTGCGAGAACATGCTTTGTTGTTTTTAATTCAGCCCCATTTTCCGTGCTAACTACAAGCCCCCTCAACGGCCACCTCAGCCGCATCTTTGCGCTTTCACGCATTGCAAGCCCCTCCTGCGCAAGCTCCATAACAAGGGACATTTCCTTCTCAAGCTTTTCATCCGTGAGTTTTTTCTCCACGACAGGCATTCCCGCAAGGTGGATTGATTCCGGCATCTTCCCGCCGCGCGCGTCCTGATAAATGTATTCCGTAATGTGCGGGGCAATGGGCGCAAGCAGGCGCAGGAGCGTGAATATGCAGCAGTTCAGCGTTTCCTCCACCGCCTTCCCGCTTTTCGTGCCGACGCGCTCCCTTACTAATTTTATGTAAGTCCTTGACAAATCATCGACAACAAACCTTTCAATAAGTGCCGCTGCCCTGCCGGGCACGTAACTGTTATACGCTGCAAGAACCTCCCCTGCCAAGGTGTTAATCCTGCTTAAAATCCATTTGTCCTCAACCTCAAGCCCCTTGCCCGGCTTTGCGGAAAGGTCAAGCTCCAGATAAATATTCACATAATTGTACACATTCCAGAATGTGTTGAAAAACCTTGAAATGTCCCTGAAGTCCTGCCAGTCAAACATTATGTCCGCACCCTTTGAATTCAGGATGAGATAGTGCCTCAAATAATCAATATTATATTTTTCAATAACTTCTTTCGGAGCAACAACATTCCCCGTGCTCTTGCTCATCTTTTTCTTGCTTACATCAAGCACCATTCCGTGAACCATGACCGCCTCGTACGGCAGTTTGTCAAAGCAGATAATTGAACATATTGCCTGTGAGTTCCACCATCCCCTGAACTGGTCTGTTGCTTCAGTGTTAAACTCCGCAGGCCACCACTTTTTGAACAAATCACCCCTCAGCGGATATTCAAGCGCGCCCCATGAGGAAACCCCTGAATCAAACCAGACGTCCATTACTTCAGGCACCCTTTTCATAGTGCCTCCGCATTTGCACTTCAATGTAATTGCATCAATCTCAGGCTTGTGCAGATCCAAATTCTTTGGAATTTTCGCCAGCTTTCCAAGTTCCTTAAAACTGCCGACAACCTTCCTTTCCCCACACTCTTCCTTTTCACAAATCCAGATTGGGAGCGGCGTTCCCCAGTACCTCTGCCTTGAAACCGGCCAGTCACCAATGCCCTCAAGCCAGTTATGCATCCTGTCCTGCATAAATCCCGGTATCCAGTTCACCTTTTTATTAAGTGAAATCGCGCGCTTTTGTATGTCGCTGATTTTGAAAAACCACTGCGGGATGCTTACCATCAGCAAAGGCGTTTTGCACCGCCAGCATAACGGATAATCGTGCGTGCATTCATGCCTGTAAATCAGCCTGCCGTCTTCCTCTAGATCTGAAATTATCTGCGCATCAATTTCCCTCGCCCTGCCGCCCCTGTACTTCCCGGCTTCTTCCGTAAGCGTGCCGCTCATATCAACAGGGCAAAGCGCGGGCAAACCCTTCTCCCTCCCAACCTCATAATCCTCCCTTCCGTGCCCCGGCGCTGTATGGACAAGCCCTGTTCCCGCATCAAGGTTCACATACCTGCCGCTTAAAACAACTCTGCGCATGCCCTTAATTTCTGGCTTCTTCCCCTCCAATTCCTTTGCAAGCGCCTCCTCATATTCCCAGTTTTCCATTTCCTTTCCTTTCCA
>JBDRDO010000030.1:0-33850 GCA_043820655.1 Candidatus Iainarchaeum sp.
AGCGGGAAGGCGCTGAAGAAGATGAAGCAGATTATAAGGGCGCAGGGCGGGAAAATAACCGAGTCATCGCAGATAGTGCTTGCGAAGAAAAAGGTGCAGGTAAGGGCGAAAATGGAGGGGGAAATAAGCAAGGTCAATATCAGGAAGCTGAACAAAATTGCAAGGCTTGCGGGCGCGCCCGCGGACAAGAAAGCAGGAATAATGCTGAATGCCAGGGAAGGGGACAAGATAGAGCGCGGGGCACTGCTTATGTAGATTTACGGGAAGGATGAAAGAAGGCTTGAGGTTGCAAAGAGGTACGCGGAAACGCGCTCCCCGATAGAGCTTGAGAGAATGGTAATCGGCAGGTATTCATAAGGGCGGCACGGGGTGGACGCATAGCACCTTGAGTTCGGTGCGGAAACCCCCTAAGGATTGGCTGAATTTTTCTGTTGCAACTATAATGCGCGAACTGCTTAATTAAGTTTTTGGTTTTTGCTTGCAAAGCATTAAGAACAAGTTTGAGCCTTATTAAAGTATGAAGTTCCCAGGCGAAATTGTCAAGAAAATCTGGCGTGACAGGCGGGAGGGCTCATTCGGGTTGAAGCACACGATACCTCCTGATGCCATGGAAAAGGGCGGAGTGAAAAGATATAAGATAATAAAAGACAAGAAAATGTTCCTCCTTGTTGACCAAAGCAAAGTAGGCGCCACAAATGCCATTGTTGCATTCCCGAAGCCCGAGCACATTGATGCATTCAATAAGACAACAAAGAGCTGGTTTATGCACGAGGAATATCCCGGATGTGTAGGTATTTTGCTTTTGTCGCATTGCAGCCCGAGCCATGGATATTCTGGCCCTATCTTAATTGAAAAGACCTACTATACTATGCCCTATTGCCAAACCAGTTTCACAACAGGGCAGGGCCACGGCCAGCTGCCCCGCTCTCTGGCGACCAAGTATGCGGGCTGGAGATACAGGGCGATAACTGAAGCAGTTGACATAGTGCGCAAGACAAGCGAAACACTTTATATAGAACGGGAAGATGCGAAACGCGGAAACTTCATGGCTGACCTGAACAAGGCATGTACTGGACTGGGGCTAAAGCCCGGAAATGAAAAAGAGAAGCCCTCATATTGGGAAGGGGAAAGGAAGGTTGTGCAGGTAGTGTAACTTTTTTGCAGGGATGAGAAATGTTTTTTTACGTCTGGCATCCACCAATCAAAAAAAGAATCCCTATCAAAATGGTCAAGAATATTTGGGAGGCACACGGGACAAATGCGCATGAAGGGTCGCACCCCGCAGGTTACAAAATAATAAAAGACAAAAAGATGGTTGTGGTTGTGCAGACGGGAGGCTCCTCATCATGGGAGCATATTAAGTTTGTCGCATACCCAAAACTCGAACATATTGAAATATTCAGGAAGGCTGCGAAAGGCGTAAGGGAAGGTGGGGAAGCCGAAATAAATCCCGGTGCAATCGGGACTCTCCAGATATACCGCGTTGGTGAAAAGAACAGGGGGCCAAAGGATGTTCACATCCATCTGGATTATTCACAATCGCACTTCGCAGCAGGGGAGGGCAAGGGAATGCTTCCACGCTCCCTTGCGACCAAGTATGGAGGGTGGAGGGAAAGGTGCCTGAGGGAGGCAGTAAAATTTGCGCTTGAAAACGGAGGTCGCCTAAATATTTCAGGCGAAGTCAGAAACAAAGGGGACTTCAAGGAAACCCTTCATAAGGTCTGTTTGGAAATGGGGCTGAGGCCTGTTAAAACAGAGTACGGCTATGAATATTGGAAAGGGCGCAGGTTTGTTGTTGATGCCTGAGCAAAACAAGCCAGATGCAGTTAGATTTCTAACTGCCCGGCATTTTGAGCATGCTTTCAGCCAAAAAGAAGCCCGCTCCTGCCTTTTTGTTTTCGATGAATAAGCGAATATCGCTTTCCAAATCTAACTGCTATTTTTCATGTTTCAAAACCCCGCGTTTCCGCCTTACGGCAAAATAAGCCATGTTGAGTTAGATTTCTAACTCACAGCGGTTTTGCGGTCTTTGATACAGAAACCAAGCAATCTGCACTTAGTTTTTCCCCTGCTAGTTAAGAAGTGTTTTTTTGTGTTGTTTTTGAATGTTAACTCTGGCTGCTGCTTGCACTGTAGATTCCTTTTTGATGATTGCGGTAGACTTCTATATTGTGGTACTATGGCTAAATGCCCGAACTGTGGCAAAGAGCACAATAACAAAAGATATTGCTCAATCGAATGCAGAATCCAGCATAGCAAAAAAATAAGCCGTAAATCAAATCTTTCAGAAATACTTAGGAAGAATATGGTTGGAATAGTAATTGGAGTTTTTGTAACCTTGTTATGTACCCTTTGGATTTTGCCCCTATATGAAGACCTCTTCATTAACGCGCCATTGGGCCATAAATTAAATATTGATTGTTGCGACTTTGAAACAAGCGCGGGGAAGCCTATTATTTCCGCTAAAATTAGAAATATGGGTGGCTATGAGTTAACAGGAATAAAAGCAAACGTGAGTTACTCTTGCTTTGCGTATGATAAAAATGCCGTCATGTTTTCTGGTGGTGGGGAAATAAATCCTCCTTCGGCTGTTCTTCCAAAAGGAGGTGCTGGCGCCCTCCTGTTTTTCGACCAAAACTTAGTGGATTCACTTCGCATAGGGGATAATTGTGCGCAGTACATATATGCCGAGCCGAATTTTGGCGTTGATGAGTCAGGCAAAAATTGCTGGGAGTCTTGGACTGCATATTCATACTATCCAAAGACAGGGGCTATTGAAACAAAGATTTTACAAGCGCCAGGAGACAGCATAATCGCACCAATATGTGCAAACTGCAACTTAGAGATTTCAGTTCAAACTGCTGAGGGAGGCGACTTTAATTTTGCTACCTCTTGGAATGGCGCATATTCTGGCTGGATCTATAATGCATACGGTTGCATGAGTGATGAGGAGGTTACTGATAACATCTTTGGGCTTTCATTAATGCCCGCAGGATTATGCGCTTCAACTGACAACAACACTTATGATTACAATTGTGTTTTCGAACTTTGCGGAAAAGTGAAGAAAAAATATCCTGAAGTAGGTTGCTACCCCAACGGCTTTATGGGGAGTTTCCCTTCTTCGCCATTGGATATGTATACACATTGCCGCAACCCGCAGGAAATAATACAAAACTCTTTGGATTACTCAAATAAGACCTCGCAGGGAACATGAATTAGTTCTCTGCCCGTGCCAGCTTAATCGGTTCTATTGTGGAGATATTTGCCCCAGAGAGAACAGAACTCATCTCCTCGTTTTTTTCTCCCCTTCCCTCAGCTTGTTCTGCGGTTTCGCCCATAAACTGGCGCAACCCAGCTTTATCGTATGTCGCCCTTGACTTAAGTTTAATCTTCTTGTCGCGTTTGCATTCTGTTGTTTCAAAGGAGATCACTATTGTGCTGTCTGGAAAATAGTCTCCAAACTTGACTGCCACTGTTTTGTTTTCTCCCTCTATTTTTTCCCAACCAATACATCCTGCCAGAATGTCAGCGAGATAAACTTCAGGGTCTTCATTGCGATCGCCGTCAACCCTTACGCGACATTTGCTAGTACTTAGCCTTTTTTTGATTTCTTCTATTATTTGTTTGGCCGCCTTTCCCTTTGAAAGGTCTCCGCAATTGCAAAAATCCCATTCCACATAAAAGCCCTCTTCTTCAAAACACTTTACAACACTCCACATTGCCATTGTGGCTTGTTTTACGTGTGGTTTGAAGGGGTATTCTTTCGGGGAATCTTCGGTTCTAAAAACATATTTTTTGAAATTGCCGTTTTCCGGCAATATGCTTGGTGATTGCGTTTTGTCATAATGGAGGAAACTGTATTGGAACGAGTGCCTGCTCAATATTTCATAGATGCCTTTTCTATTTCCTTCAGATTTCCCCACATCCTTTCCCTTCCCGGGAAATTGCCGCATTATCTCTTCCTTTGCTTTGCGGATTTCTTTAAAATTCTTGGCGATAATCTGGGCAATTATAAGGGGATTCTTAGCAGAGTTCTTTTCACTCTTTTCTAGATATCCGACCCCCCTGCTAATGTCCAGTCCAACAAATATTTTTTCCTGCGGCATATGAATATCTGAACTGAAACTCTATTTAACTTACTGTTTTACTGCCCATGCAACGAAGTAAGCACCTGCTTCACAACTGCGGGATTCCCTTTCGCGAACTGCATCAGTTCCATCACAGCAATGATTGCCTCCTGGTCTTTCTGCTCTATTTCCTGCACTTCCTGCGCCGCCTCCTGTGTGAGTGGCAGCCAGCATTTCTGGCAGTACTGGTTGTTTACGTCGTTCTGCTCCTTGCAGCGCGGGCAGGGCTCCCTTTTCAGTATGTCCTCCGCCTTGTCCTCGTTCACAAGGCCGTGCAGCCTCAGTATTGCATTATCAACCTGCTTCCCCGAAAGGTGCACGTAGCGCGCCGCCATTTTGGAATCCTGCACCCAGCCGAAATATTCCTTCATCTGTGCCTCGGTCAGGTGCTGTGCCATGTAGGTTGCGCGTGAGTGCCTGAAATGATGAGGATTAACAGGCTTGTTTATCTTCGCCCTTTTCGCGGTCTGCTTCAGCATCTTCATAATGTACCTGTGCGTCAGTTGCTCGCCAACATTCTGCTCTTTCCTTACCCACACAGGCGCCTGCTGGTCCGAGGAATTAGGGTGGGCATTTATCCATTCAAGGAGGTCGGGCGCGGAATTCACAAGCCTGACAGGTCTTATCCCTGTCTTGCCGTCCACGATTATCTTGCAGCCGAACTTGTCAAAGGCAAGGTTCTTTATTTGCAGGCCGCCAATCTCGCCAACGCGCGCGCCGCTCTCCCAGAGCACGGCAATCATCGCCTTATCCCTCTTGTTAAGCGCGGCCTTAAGCAACCTCTTTATGTCCTCCTGTTCAAGCATGTCCTCTGGGAGCTTCTTCTCGGTTTTCGAGCCCCTGCAGGAAAACCACTTCACGCAGGCGGGCTGTTTGCCGTTGTTGAGCCACTTAAAAAAGCACTTCAGTATCTCCTTGTCGGTTTCTATTGATGCAACGGACTTCTTTTCTTTCATCATCAGCAGGAACAGCTTTTCTATGTCCTTCCGCTGTAGCTTATTCAGGTCTTTTTTGAGCCTCTTTGCGATAAGCCGGAGGCTCGTGCAGTGCCTTATCATCCTGGCCTTGCTTATGTTCCTGCAGAGGTTGTATTCGTAGAACTTGAGGATAAGGCTCCTGTTCTTTGCGGAAATCTGCGCGCTTTTAACACGCGCAATTTCCTGCTCCAGCATTCCGTCATAGTCATGCAGGTACTTTCTCATATACGTCACCTTCCTCAACCGAAATCCTTTAAAAGAGGCAACGCATCGAACTGAGAATACTATGCGGGGTGTGCGCTATTTTGAGAATTTGGAGAATATTTTTACGAGGTCATCAACCGCAAGGAGGCTGACCTTTTCATCGCTTTGCGGGAGGGAATCGGAAATTTGTTTGAATTCATCCTCCTGTATATTAAGCCCGCTCCCCAGGAAATGCCAGGACTTTTCAAGCGCATTGCGCAGGTTTTTGTTCTTGTACCTGAAAATCGACTTCAGGAATGCGATAAATAATTTTTCGTTTTTCACTGTGCCGAAGCGTTTTTTTGGCGTGAGCTTTAACAGCGCGGAGAATGTTTTCGGGCGAGGGAAAAATGCGGAGGGGGAGATGTTGCGCTCTAAAATCTCGGGCTCGAAAAAATAATTTGCAACTACGGAGATTGGCCCGTACTCCATGAAGCCCGGCTCCGCGGTTAACTTCTGCGCAAACTCGCGCTGGAAAACCAAAACCGCGAGCTTGAAATCATGCTCAATTAATTTGTAAATTATGCCCGAGGAAATTGTGTACGGGGGAAATGAAACAACCTTTGTGAATTTAGGGAGCTTTGCCCTGATGAAATCGCCGCAGATTAATTTGAACTTTTTGTTTTTGCCAAGGTCCTCCTGCAGGAGTTCGCACAGGGTTTTGTCGGTTTCAACAGCAGTTACCTTTGCGTGCTCAAGGAGGGCGCGTGTCAGAAAGCCCGAGCCCGCGCCGATTTCAAGCACGGAATCTGTTTTTTTAAGTTCCGCCGCGGAAATTGCGCGCACAATAAGTTCGGGGTCAACAACAAAGTTCTGCCCGAACTTCGGGTTTGCGCGGAACCTGTGCCTGACCATCTGGCTGTTAAGTGCTGTGAAAAGGTCTCCGGGCATATTGAAATAGAGGGCGTGGGAATGCTTTTAAGTGTTTTCGGGCATGGATTGGGGAATGGAACTGAGCATATTGCTTATAGAGGACAACCCCGCCAATCAGGAGGAGCTCAGGAAGGCGTTTCTCGAGGTTGAGCCAGCGCTTGAGTTTGAGGTTAAGCCAGATCATGTCTCCGGGCTTAGGGATGCGGACAAGAAGAATTACAACCTCATATTTGTGGATTATGAAATTGCGGGGGAAAAGGCAGATCAGGAAATGGTGAAAAAATTCAGGGAGGCGTCAAGGGAGAGTTATATACTGCTTATTTCAAGCTTTCCGAAGAAACTGATATTTGAGGAACAGCCCGCGCTTAAGGAAGTGCCGTTCCTGCAGAAGCCGTTTTTGGACAGGGAGATAAGGCAGATTGTGAAACTGCTTGAACAGCATCCGTTCAGGACCGAGGATAACGCGGAGGCTGTGAGGAAAAAACTGGGAAGGATACTGGACTGAATTGATATTAGGAGGTTTTGTGCATGGAAGTGTTTAATCTAAGTGAGCAGAAAGAAAAGGTAAAGATAGATGCGGATGTAGGAATAGGTATCTCAAAATTCATAAGCGCGGAGAATATAAGTGCGGGCACGGCTGTGATTGATGCGGGAAAACAGGTTAATGCGCATTACCACGAACAGGGGGAGGAGGTTTATCTGATTACCGAGGGAGAAGGGCAGATGTATCTGGGCAAGCCCAATACACAGGGAGTAGTTGAGTGGGATGCCCCTGTGAAGGTAAATGAAGGGGATTGCTTTCTGGTTCCGCGGGGCAGGGCGCATTCACTGCGGAATTCCGGCAGCGGCAGGCTTGTGATTGCATTCTTTTCAGCACCGCCGTTCAGTGCGGGCGGCGGCAGTGACCGTGTGCTTGTGGAAAACCCTAAAAAATAGGAAAATTACATGTCCTTCGGCACGCGCCTCGGCTCATCAGAATCGCGGTCGCCAAACCGCCTGAAGCGTTCCCTGTCGCGTTCCTGTGCGGGCGGGCGGACAAATAAATAATGCTTAATCCCCTCGCCGTCAAGCTCGTCAAGTATGCGCTTCATAAGCGTCTTTATCGGATTCGGCATAAGCTTTACCCTTGTTTCAAGGTCGGAATATGACTTGAACTCGCCCTTCTCACGCTCCTGAAGCACGGCAAGCATGTGTTTCTTTCCCAATCCCGGGAGGAGTTCAAGCTGATGCCTCTTCAAAGTGATGGGACCCGAGGTGTTGAAGAATTCCATGAACTTGTCCTCGCGCTCCCTGATAAGCGTTTCGACTGCCTTGTTCAGTTCCGAAACCGCGTTTGAGGTTAGTTCCGAAAAGGAGATGCGGCGCTTTATGAAGTCTATCTTCTCGCGCTCCTCCTTGCCAACGTAAATTTTCTCCATTGCCTTGAGCTCGGCGCCCGACTTGGGCACAACCTCAAGTATTGTGAAGTATTCAATCCCCAGAACCTGTGCAATCGGCTCGCTCTTGTAGCTTGAGGACTTGCCGCGGGGCAAATAATCAAGAACTATTGCGTGCTCCTCAACCTTCATGAAACCACCTTTGGGAAAAAGTTCTGCCGCTATTTGCGGTATTTCTTGATTATTGCAAGTATGCTTTCAAGGGCGGCATCGTCAATGGGCACGTCTTTGGGCACAAGAAGTTTCAGCCTGTCAAGTTCATCTGGGAGCGTGTCGGCAATTTTTATGGCAAATTCAGGAGTCATGCCGTTAATCGCCTTCAGATCCTTAATAATCTTCTCGCCTTTTGCCTTAGAAAGGCGCGAGAATTTCTTAACGTATTCAGTTGTGAGACCCTGCTCATAAGTGGGCTCGCCCTCAACCTCTGCGCGAACCTTAAGCAGTTCCTTTACCTCGTAAAGAGGGATATCCGTGCTTGAATTTATTTTCTTCCCTATCATGCCTTGATGCCTCCTGAAGTTATGCCGAATTCCTTCAGCTCGGCCGCCCTGTCCGTGACAACCTTTGCTTCGGCGTTCTGCTTCGCGCCCTCCTTAACAGGGCAAAGGTGTGCCGGGCTGACAACCAGGAATTTCACAAGATTGCCCTCCTTAACCTCAACCATGTAAACCGCGCCGCGCTTGCTTAATACTGTTCCCGTCATGCCCTGGTAGCGCAGGGACGGCATGCCTGCGTGTATTGAAGTGTCTATTATCAGCGTAACCCTGCTGCCCTTGCGGAACTTGCGCAGTTTTTTATTTACGGTTGTGCGGGAGCGTTTCCGCTGGCCCTTATGCCTCGTCTTTGAGCGCTTTCCTATTGCCTTTTTATTGCTCATTTCAAACTACCTCTAACATTAGAACCTTATCCGCCTAACTAAATCTAGGAGTAATTATAATCAAGGGAGCGGAAATGCTTATATATGCTATACTTTATTCGGGCAAAAAGCGCGGTATTTGCGGGGTTTGGGCGGGGTAAAAATCCCTTCCTTTTTAAATCCCTTTTTAAACGTTTATGTTTTGTTTATATATAAATGCCCGGGCTTTATAAAGGCCTTTAAAAACACTTAAAAGAAAGGGAAGCGCGGGAAGGGTGAGGGTGAAAAAATGAAATACACTATTGTGAATCTTGTTGCTTCGGGAAACCTGAATGCAACGCTTGATTTGTATAATTTGGCGGTTACGATTCCGAATATTGAGTACGAGCCGGAGCAGTTTCCGGGCGCGATTCTGAAGCTTAAGGAGCCCAAGGTTTCAATGCTGCTGTTCAAGAACGGGAAGGTCATCTGTTCAGGGGCATCAAGCGAGAGCGAGATTTCACTTGCGATTTACAAGGCAAGCAAGCTTATACACGAGATTCAGAAGCAGGTTAAGATACAGAAGAACGCGGAGTATAATGTCGTTAATCTTGTTGCAACTGCAAATTTGAACATGACGCTTGATTTGTTCAATACCGCGATGAAGCTGGATAATGTCGAATATGAACCCGAGCAGTTTCCCGGCGCGATTTTAAGGATTCACGAGCCGAAACTCACGCTCCTGCTTTTCAAAAACGGGAAGCTTATTTGCGCGGGGGCAAAGAGAGAGGCATTCCTGCGCAAGGGGCTGAAGAAGGCGGCAGAGCTTATCAAAAGTGTGAACCAGGAGGGCATGCCCAAGCCCGCGAAAAAGGCCGCTGGCGGGAAAGCAAAGGCGGGGGCGAAGAAGGCGACTGCAGAAAAGAAGCCCGCGGCGAAGAAAACCGCGAAAAAGGGCAAAAAATAAGGGCGCGAACGCAAAAGATAGGTTTAAAAAGTTCAGCAAGAGCAATTATAATTGATTAGCGGTCATAGCAGCAGGGAAACACCCGGTCTCATTCCGAACCCGGAAGTTAAGCCTGCTCGCGAATGGTTTTGCACTGGGTTATCCCGGAGCATACTGGGCGCTGCTAATCACTTTGAATTTTCTTATTCTGTTTTGCAAACTTTGCCCCTGCAGGGCTAACTAAAATATAACCTTTATAACCTATTGCTCCCATTATATTGAAGTTGATACCGGATGGCTGTGTCTGATATTAAAGGAACTCTTAAGGGCGTTATTTCGCGCATAGGGAAGCGCGAACTGCTGATACTTTTCCTCATATTCACGCTCGGGCTTGCAATACGCGGCTACAACATGGATTATGAGCTCTTCTTTGGGTTTGATTCCTACTTCCACGCAAGGATGGGGGCATATACAATTGAAAATTTCTCAATTCCCGACAGGGATCCGCTTGCATATTATCAGGTGGGGGGAGGGGTGATGCCAAGCCAGGGCGGTTTCTTCTGGTTTTTCATTGCGGTAATTTACAAGATATTTACGCTGGGCGCGGCATACAACAAGGAACTGTGGATCGGCTTCGTTAAGCTGCTGCCGGCAGTTTTCGGAGGGCTGATTTCTGCCGCAATGTATCTCCTGGGAAAAGAGATGTATAACAGACGCGCGGGAGTTGCAATGGGTGTGTTTGCCGCGGTAGTGCCGAGCTTTGTGTACAGGACAATGTCCGGCTTTCTGGAGGAAGATGCGTTAGGATTTTTGTGGCTGGTGCTTGGATTTGTTTTCCTGACACGCGCAATAAAAGAAATGCAATTCAACAGAAACGCGGTTATTAATGCCGTGATTTCGGCGTTCTTCTTTGGATTGATGGCATGGACATGGGAAATGTTCCTGCTCATCCCTCTTGTGCTTGTGGGCTATTTGGGAATTGTGATTGTAGTGTTCTGGTTCAGGAACATAGAGAGGGCGAGGATTTTTGATTTCCTGAAGATTTTCCTGATTGCGTTTTTGCTGTTTTCGGGGGTGGCAACACTGCTTACAGGCACGCTGTGGATGCAAAGATCTGTTGCGTATGTTACGCAGTATCTTCCCGTCACTGCGGACAATATTGAAAGGGCGCAGACAAAGGGCAGTGATGTGCTTGCGCAGACCGTAGGGGAGGAAAACACCGGGGCGCAGTTCTTTGGCTATAAGTACAATGTGCTTATCATATTGCCGCTGATTGCGTTTTTGCTGATACCGTTCCGACTTTTCAGGAGCAAGAGGGAGCACCTTGCGATAATAATCTTTGTCTGGACCGCAATAACGTTTTACATGGCATGGAGCAAGCTTAAGTTCACTTACACATTGGGGCTGCCCATAGCGGCTTGCGGGGGATTTGTATTTAACGAAATTTTTATTTTCCTGAAAGGGAGAACGAATTTTGAGAAAAACATTGTGGCGGCCGCGCTTGCGTTCATGCTGCTCGCGGGAATAGGCGCGGGAACATACTTTGTCACGCAGAGACCCCCTAATATTGAGACAACACCGGGGTGGAAGGAAACGCTTTACTGGCTGAAGGACAATACGGCGGAAGACGCGAAAATATTCAACTGGTGGGACCAGGGGCACTGGATTACATTTGTTGCCGAAAGAAAGGCAAGCGCGGACAACAGGAATGCGGATGGGCTTGCGAACGTGGACTTCAGTAAATTTGTTCTGGCGGAGGATGAGGGCACGGCATTCTCAATAATAGAAAGCATATATAGTGCGGATTATGTGGTGCTGACATCAAACAGCATGACAAACCAGATATCGCTGGGGATGTATGCCCGTGATTCCTCGGATTTGAGCGATCCGAATACAAGAAAATACTTCGGGGTTATTTTCCCGTGCGGGAGGAATGTTGACGGCCTGAGCGGGAAGGCAAGCTATGTCTGCGGGGCAAACACATTTGACGAGGCGAAGATGATGTCAATCCCGACCACGTGGCAGCCCGCGCCCAACACACTCATAAGCGAGCAGATACCTGGCTTCATTTACAGGAACAGCGATAATTCGGCGGTATACATAGTGAATGCCCCGACAAACAACACATTTATGGTGAAGCTCTGGTCCAATGACCCCTCAATAGAACACTTTGAGGAAGTTTATTTTGCGGGCGGCAATGTGAAGGTATTTAAGGTACTGCGCTGAGCGGCAACATATTTAAGGATTTCATCCGAGCAATTCTAACAGTGATTGTATGTTTCCCCTGCTTATTGTGGCTGCATTGGCTTCCCTTTCCGCATTCCTTGTCTGCTGGCTGCTTGTGCCATTCATCGCACTCAGGCTAAAGAAACGCGGAATCGCGGGGCGGGACATGAACAAACTGCATAAGCCCGAAGTCCCTGAAATGGGGGGGATTGCCGTTCTTTTCGGGTTTGCCTTTGCAGTGATGTTCGCACTCGGTCTTTACGGATTTGAGGGCACACCGGACTTCAACCTTACGGCACTGCTTGCGGCGTTTTCAACAATAGTGCTTGTGGGAATTATAGGGATTGTTGATGATTTAATTGGCTGGCGCGCGGGAATAAAGCAGTGGCAGCATGCATTGATGCCTGTTTTTGCGGCACTGCCCATAATGGTTTTGCCGCAAGTTATTGGCTTCACGGATATGACAATCCCGATTATAGGGGTTGTGAGTTTCGGGATTTATTATGCGATTTTTGTCGTGCCTGTTGCGATTACAGGGGCAAGCAATGCGGTAAATATGCTTGCGGGGCTCAATGGATTGGAGGCGGGAATGGGAATTCTGATAACAGGGACATTATTGCTTATTGCGCTTTTCCTGCCTGTCGGGCATCCGGGGCAGATTGAGGTTACAATAATACTTGCGGCAATGCTGGGGGCGCTGATTGCGTTCCTGCGCTACAACTGGGCTCCTGCAAAGGTTTTCGGGGGGGATTCACTGACGCTTATGATAGGGGCAAGTGCCGCTGCCGTGGCAATAATAGGAAATATGGAGAAGATTGCCGCACTGCTTTTTGCGATTTATTTTATTGAACTGCTGATAAAGCTGAAACACAGGCTGAAGAGTGAATGTTACGGGATTCCGCAGGAGGACGGCACACTTGCGCCAGATCCAAGGGGCGGCTCGCTGACACATTGGATTATGCGCAGGGGCAGGTTTACGGAGAAGGGAGTCGTGCTTGCGATATTGGGGGCGCAGGCAGTTGTCTGCGTGTTTGTGTTTTTGGTGTTCTGGTTTAAGCTTTTCAAATTCATATAATTCGAAATTCATGGGCGAAGCGTGGTTTTTATGGGCGGAATGAAACTTTGCCTTGCATGCTCAGGAGGCGGGCATTTAAGCGAGCTGATGCAGCTTGAGGAATTTTACGGGAATAAGGAACATTTCTTTCTCACATTTAAGCGCCCCAACTCGGAAACCCTTGCGCAAAGCGGGAAAGAAAGGGTGCACTTTGTTGTTGACCCCGGAAGGAACGTGCTGAAACTGATTGTGAACATTGCACAGAGCGTGCTTGTGTTTTTCATGGAGAGGCCGGATGCGGTTCTAACCACAGGCGCGGGCGTTGCCGTGCCTATTTCATACATTGCAAAGCTGTTCGGAAAAAAAGTGATTTACATTGAGAGTTTCTGCAGATTGGACAGCGCTTCACTGTGCGGAAAGCTGATGCATCCTGTAAGTGATTTGTTTCTCGTGCAGTGGCCCGAGGGGAAAAAGTTTTTCAGGAAGGCGGTTTTTAAGGGAGGGGTGTTTTAAATGCCCAAAATTTTTATCACAGTGGGGACGCACACGCAGCAATTCAATCGCATTGTGGAAAAAATGGATGAACTTGCGGGGGCGGGAAAAATAAATGGAAGCACGGTTTTCGCGCAGACAGGGAACTGCACATACGCCCCGAAAAACTTTAAGTTCAAGAAATTCATGGATGCAAAGGAATACGAGCGCGCAATTAAGGCGAGCTCAATTGTTGTGAGCCACGGCGGGGCGGGAAGCATAATAAATTCCCTGAAAAACAGGAAGGTCCTGATAATCACGCCAAGGCTGCAGCGTTATGGAGAGCACACAAACGACCATCAACGCGAGCTGGCGAATGCGCTTGAGAAACGCGGGAAGGCAATTGCACTGCATGATGTTTCAAAATTAGGGGGTGCAATTAAAAAGGCGGGAAGCTTTAAGATAAGGGGCAAAGAGGAAAAGGAAGGGCTGATAATGGCACTTGAGGAATTTTGGCAAAGCGAGGTTGCGGGGGCGGGGAAATGAAAAAGCGGGTTTTGCTGTCCTACGCACTCAGCGCAATTATAATAATTGCGCTTGTTTTGGTGATTGATATTGGAACTGTAATTGAGACACTGCAGCCACTGGCATCGCCGGAGGGGCTATTGCTGTGCATTGTTGCTTTCATTTTATATTCACTCAGCTTCCTATTCAGGGGAATAAGGTGGAAAGAACTGCTGAAGCCGATAACTGAAGTAAGTGTGATTGAATCCACGCAGATAATTTTGCTTTCTTTCTTGGCGAACAACATACTCCCTCTGCGTTTGGGCGAGCTTGTAAGGGCGTATGTGCTTGGCAAGAATCGCGGAATTGGGAAGGTGAAATCCTTCTCAACAGTTGTGCTTGACAGGATTGTTGACGGGCTTGTGCTAGTGGGGATTTTTGCGGTTTCCGTGCTGTTTGTTGAGAACATTCCTGCAGATGTCAGCCAGCTTATATTGCTGCCGCTTGCACTCTTTATTTTTGTGATTCTTGTTTTTGCCTTCCCTGAGCGTTTGCTGCCGCCTGTGAAGGCGCTTGCAATAAAACTGCCTTTTGTTAAAGAGGGGCATCTGGGCATAATTGATGACAGCTTGGCAGGGAGTGCATCACTTAGGCAGGGTTGGGGTTCAAAAGGCATTCTTGTAATTACCTCCCTTGCAGAGTGGTCTGCGATTGCTGCAATGTATTGGGTTATTACAGCACAGCTTGGAATTCCGCTGAGCATTGCGCAGCTGTTTCTGCTCACAAGCTTCACCTCATTGGGGGCAATGCTCCCTTCAGCGCCCGGCTATATTGGGACACATGAGGCAATGATTGCCTTTGTTCTTGTTATATTTGGGTTCACAGCGGAGCAGGGGGTTTCTGTTGCAATCTTAAGCCACATAATTATATATCTGGTTCCGCTCACGCTTGCGCCGTTCTGCCTTTCAAGCCTTAAGACAAGCTGGCGGGAAATTGCGGGATTGGGCTAGGGGGCTGAAGCTATATAAACCTTTCCGAAATGAGTTTGTTCAGTGGTTTTTACAATGCCTAATGAAAAAAAAGCCGTTCCTGCACACGCATATTCAAGGGAATATTTCGGCACTGTGTGCGACGGCTTCAATGAATTTGAGAAGCACGCGGGCGGGAAGATGCCCGAGCGCCTTGAAAAGGCGTTTGCGCTTGTAAAAGTTGAGCGCGGAGATGCGGTGCTTGATGTAGGGTGCGGACGCGGAGAACTTGTTGTTCGTGCTGCACTCGCAGGGGCAAAGGCAAGGGGGATTGATTATTCAGATGAGGCGCTGAAGTTTGCGCGCAGTGCGATAAAAAAGCACGGTTTGCAGGATAAGGCAAAGGTTATGCGCGCGGACGCGAAGAAACTGCCGTTTGATGACGGGGAATTCACGAAAATATTTTTTACGGATGTTATTGAGCACATGCACGACTGGGAACTGCGGGAGTTTATGCGCGAGGCAAGGCGCGTTCTTCGCACGGGCGGGGAGATTGTGATTGAAACAAGCCCGAATGCGCTGCTTGCCAAGCCGTTATATTTCATAGGCGGGCTTGTGGGGATTAACCGCGGGCCTGTTAATCAAGTGGTGCATGTAAATGAGCAAACATGGTTCAGCATCCGCAGGCTTCTGAAGGAGCACGGTTTTAAGGGAAAGGTGTGGATGGAGTTTGATGCCGGCTGGTTTGGTGCCGCAGTGGGGGGGAAAAGGGGTGCGGGATTGCTTATGCCGATTATAAAAATCATGGGGAACCGCGGAGTGAAATTCATTGTTGAAAAAAGCGGGGCTGGCATTTTTGTTGCCCCAAGGATCTGGTGCAAAGCAGTTAAGACAGAGGGTGATTAAAATGGCAGACTACAAACTTGAAGGCATGCAGGGCAAGAATGTCCTCGTGCTTGGCGGGCTTGGATTTATTGGTTCAAATACAATGCATAAATGTGTTGAGCTGGGCGCGAGTGTGACTGCGTTTGATGCAATGCTCGGGCAATACGGGGCGAACATGGCGAATTTGGAGGGTGTGAAGGAGAAGGTTGAATTTGTTAAGGCGGATATGCGGGATTTTGATGCGCTTGCAGAGGCTGTGAAGGGCAAGGATTACATCTTCAACTGTGCGGGACAGGTTTCGCATGTTGATTCAATGGAAAACCCGCTTTTTGATGTTGAACTTAATGTGCAGGCAAACCTTAATTTGCTTGAGACATGCAGGAAGCACAATGACAGTGTGAAAATTGTTTATGCAGGAACGATAGGGCAGTTCGGCAGCCAGGAGTATTTGCCGATTGACGAGAAGCACCCGACAATGCCGAAGGATGTTTATGGCATTGACAAGCTTGCCGCGGAGAAGTACCATTTGCTTTACAGCGAGAATTACGGGATGAATGCCTGCTCCCTGCGGATAAACAATACTTACGGCGAACGGCACCAGATGAAACACGGAAATTACGGAATTCTTAATTGGTTCATTCGCCTCGCGCTTGAAAACAAAAAAATAACTGTTTTTGGAGAGGGTACACAGTTGAGGGATTACTGCTATGTGCAGGATATTGTTGATGCGCAGATTCTTGCCGCGCAGAGCGAAAAGGCGAACGGGAAGTTCTACTGCACAGGCACGGGGAAGGGAATGAAGTTTGTGGACATGGTAAAGATGATTATTGAAAAGGCAGGTTCCGGGGAATCCGAGATGGTGCCGTTCCCTGCGAAGAGGCAGAGGATTGAGGTGGGGGATGTTTATTTTTCGCATAAGAAGATAAAGGAAGAACTTGGCTGGGAACCAAAAACAGAGTTTGCGGAAGGGCTTGGGAAAACAATTGAATTTTACAGGGCGAATTTGCAGAAATATATATGAAAAGGTGGGCAAATGGAAACAAAAATAAAAAACACAAAAGTTCTTGTTACAGGCGGGAATGGCTTTCTTGGCAAGAAAATAATTAAGGTTTTTGCCGATGCGGGTGCGGAAGTGCTTGGCACATCCCGCAAACCTGCGGAAGGCATGGTGAAAATGGAAATGCTTGATACTGAAAGCATTGCCACTGCTGTTGAGAAGGCTGGTGCGGAAATTGTTATTCATACCGCAGCAAACAAGGACAATGATTTCTGCGAGGGCAATAAGGAAAGGGCAAGGGCGATTAATGTGGAGGGGACGCGTAAACTTGCGCAGGAATGCAAAAAGCGCGGCGCAAAGATGGTTTATATTTCAACAGAATATGTTTTTGACGGGAAGAAGGAGAGGGAGTATTCCGAGGGCGATGAAATTTCGCCCGTGAATTATTACGGGGAAACTAAGGCCGCGGGGGAGCGTGCAGTGCTTGAGGAACTGCCGGATGCGCTTATTGTAAGGCCGGGAATTTTGTATGGTTTCAATAATGTGCATGATGAAACGAATTTCGTATGGTGGGCGCTTGATGAAATGCGGCAGGGCAGGGCGGTAAAAGGCTTCACAGACCAGGTTTTCTGCCCTGTGCTGATTGATGATGTTTCAACTGCAATACTCGCACTGCTGAAGAAGGATAAGTCGGGAATTTACCATGTAACAGGCGGGGAGTGCTTAACGCGGTATGAGTTTTTGGTCAAGGGAGCGGAGGTTTTCGGGTTTGACCCTGCACTTGTTCAGCGCTCCACATGGGCAGAGAGCGGCAAGGTTGCGGACAAGCCAAGCAAACTTATTTTGAGCATTGAAAAACTGCGCGCGGAAGGAATTGAGACGCGCGGAGTAAGCGCAGGCTTTGGCGCAATGAAAGACCAACTGCCTATTTCATGGTTTGGCTGAGGCGCTTATCCACCACCAACAGAATCGGCAAAATCCTTTCCCGCCTGTATGCATTCATCCGCATTTAAGTAGCGCCAGGCCCCGAATCTGCCCACGCAGTGAATTCCGCGCTCTTTGAACCAATCGGTTATTTTTGCGATGATTTCAGGGTGCGAGGTTTCCATCTGCACATAGCCGTATTCAAGCAGGTTTTCGTCTATCAAACAGACATCATCCTTGCGGTCTAGGACGCCGACCTTGATCATATCCTTTATCACGCGCTCAGGCGTGAATTCTTCAGAACATTCAACCTGCAGCAGGTGCTTTCCCTTCGGCGCGACGCTGTCTGAGAATGCAGAGGGGATTGAAAGGCGGACAAATGAAATATCCGCGTCCCCGTAATATGCCCAATAGAAGGGCTTTTTCGGCGGCTTTGTGATGCCGAATGAATAAACCCATACAGGCTGGTTTTTGAGTTTTTTTGCAAGCGCGGAAATTTCTGCAGGAACATCCTTTGTAATTTTCACAAGCTCGGGCAAAGGAATTGTGGATACAAGGGTTTCGTATTTTGTTTCCTTGCCGTTTTCAAATTTAACTGTGCGGTTTTCAGTGTCAATCTCTGTTGCACTGTGTTCAGTGTGAATCGGCGAGGAAATGCGCGAGGTGAACGCCTTAATCAATTCATCAAAACCGCCATTTGCGGGGTAGCGCATGTTGGGGTTATAGCCAAACTCCTTCCTCAGGGGGCGCTCAATGCTGTTCCTCACTTCCTCAACGCTTACCTCGGGGCAGCGCCAGCTTATGAATTCAGTGTCCATTTCATGGGCACGCATGCCGAACTTTTTTTCATTGTAAGGAATCAGGAAGTGGTTTGCTATGCCTGTGCCGAATGTTATTTCAATCCATTCACCGAAATTTTTGGGTTTTTCATGTTCTGTTTCGCGTGCGGCAATTATGCCAGTCAGGCAGTCCTGCTGAACCTTTTCAGAAACCTCGTGCAGCGAACCCTGGAAGGGGTAGTCAATGTACTTGTTCTCAAAATAAATTTTCGCAAGGCTTTTTTTCTGCAGCATGTTGCCGCGCAGGAATTCTTCGTAAAGTTCATTTACATAAGGGTTCGAGGTGAAGATTGTGTGCACAGCATAATCAATCAAAAAACCGTCGCGGTTTTTTGTTCGGCACAATCCGCCGGGTTCTTCTGCGGCCTCAAAAAGCTCGAAGTCTTTGCTGCCTGCCTTTTCAAGGTGGTGCGCAATGCTGAGGGCTGTGATGCCTGCACCAAGAATTTTAAGGTTCACATTAACACCCCATTGTAAATCTTTACGAGGTTTTTTGCAACAGCCTCAAGGGAGAACTTGTTTGCAACAACAGTGCGTGCCTTTGTTGAAAGTATTTTGCGCTTCGCGGGATTTTCAATCAGCGAGTTTATTGCATCCGCGAGTGCGCGAGTGTTGTTGCGCGGAACAAAGAGTGCTGCATCCCCGACAAGGTTTTTTACATCCCCTACATCAGTTACAACGCACGGCACGCCGAACGCAAGGTACTCAAGGAAGCTTATTCCTATTGTTACATCAAATACAAATACGTGCGGCGCAACTGAGGTTACGGCCCAGACATCATTGCACTCCTGCTGGGAAACATTTCCGCCGAACAGAACAAAATCCTGCAGGCCTTTTTCACGGACGTAATTTTCAAGGGCCGGCTTTCCCTGCCCGCCGCCGAAAATCACATACTTATAATCAGGGTGCTTTTCCCTTACGGCAGGCATTGCGTCAATAACCTGCATCAATGCCTTTGTGTTCAGACCTGCGAGGTTTTTGAGGCTTGTGATAAGGTTTTTGCCGTAGCGGGAAGTAAATTTTTTTCCGGTGGCGCGCAAATTATAATTTTTCATATCAAGCGCGGGCGGGATTACATGAAGTTTTTCTTTTGGGATGCCCCAGGGCAAAAGGAATTGACTGAAGGGCATTGCGCTCCAGCATGTGAGAGCATCAAAATTAAGGCGCGGGATAAGGAATTTTTCCGAAAGGAAGATTGCCTTGCCGTGCAGGCTCGCAGTTTCAGGGCTGAGCATTTCAATTGTGTAAACATGCGGCACGCCCGAAACGCATTTTATCCTGTGACCTATAATGCCCATAAAACTGTTGCTGTGGGAATGTATGACATCAGGATTGAATTTTTTCGCGAGCGCAACAGCCCTGTGTATAGAGAAAAGGACCTGAAGCTTGTGCAGGGCGTGGTGCCCAAAATGGGGTGCAATGTAAGTTTCAGCGCCTGGAAGTTTATAATCACATGAAGTGAAAATGAACAATTTGTGCCCCTGTTTAATTAATTGGGAAAGCAGGTTGCGCGTCATTACCTCGCTGCCGCCGTAATCGCCTATTGTGTTTGTTATGAAGAAAATTCTCACTTTGCTGCACCCACCCAAAAACCGCCTGATTATGAAAGAAAGCCCTTTAATGTTTAAAAAGCGCTGTGGTACATAAGTGGAACTTTGCGCAGGGGGAGTTATTTAAACTATTTGCATTCTGATGATAATATCAAATGACAATTGTAACGGTAAAAGTATGTCATTTGATAGCTATCAAAAGACAATAAAAATTGCTAGAATTAATGTCTTTTGATATAATGTATATTTGAGTTATTGAAGCAGGGATGTGCATCTGATGGGACTGGGAAAGAACACCGAATATTACATATTCCAGCTGCAGCGCTCTTTCGGAAGATTTGTGTTAACGCCTTATGTGGGCGCAAGGAAACTGCTGAATGCATTTGCGCTGGGGATGCAGTTTGTTTTCCTGAGGAATTCAAAACTGTGGGGCTATCCGCTGAAGATTAGTTTTGACCCCACAAATGCGTGCATGCTTAAATGCCCCTTATGCCCCACGGGAAACAGGAGAAAGGGCAGGGAATGGGGGAAAATGAAATTTACGGATTTCAAAAAAGTGATGGATGAAATGGCGCCCTGGCTTTATGAAATAAACCTGAACAACTGGGGCGAGCCGTTTTTGAATAAGGATATGATAAAAATGGCGGAGTACGCGCACGGCAAGAGGGTGTGGACAAGCATAAATTCAAACATGAATGTTCCGCTGTCAGAGCGCGATGCGGAAAGGCTTGTGCAGAGCGGGCTTGACTGGCTTTATGTTTCATTTGACGGGATTACTCAGGAGGCTTATGAAAAATACAGGCGCAATGGAAATTTGAAAACCGTATTTGATAATCTGAAACTGGTGCACCGGAAGAAAAAGGAATTGAACAGCAAAACGCCCGCGGTTGTATGGCAGTTTTTGCGGATGAAACACAACGAACACGAGGTTCCTGAATTGGAGCGCGTGAAAAAGGAGCTTGGCATTGATGAGCTTGTTGTCGGCGCGGTAAGGTGTGATTTGGGAAATGAGATTTTTGTAACGGACAGGGAAAAGGTTGACAGCATGGCGCAGTGGCTGCCGAGCGATGACAGGAACAGCAGGTATGATTATGAAAAGAAGGAGCGCAGGGTGCAGAAGGAATTCTGCCCTTTCCTGTGGTTTGTTACGGTTGTGAATTGGGACGGTTCAGTGAGTCCGTGCTGTGCAATTTATGAGAAGAAGTATGACTTTGGGAATGCTTTTACGGGAAACCTTAAGGAAATCTGGAATAATGAGAAGTATATTGCCTCAAGGGATATGGTTGCGCGCAGGCCTGCAAAGCAGAGCACTGTGTGCGCTAATTGTTTAAAGACCGGTTTTATTGATTGACATGGCTGATGGGGAAAAAAGCGCGGGAAAGGCAAAGCGTACGGCAATAATCATAGTAAACTGGAACCGCCTAGGCTTAACGCGCGACTGCCTGAATTCATTGCGCAAGAATACCACTTACCCTAATTATGAAGTGATTGTTGTTGACAATGCAAGTAGTGATGGAAGTGTTGCAGCGCTGCGGAAGGAGTTTCCGTGGACGCGTGTGATTGCGAACAGCAGGAATGAGGGTTTCGCCGGCGCGAACAACAGGGCTTTCAATGATGTGCGCGCGGATTATTATTTCATGCTTAACAATGACACACTGCTGACAAAAAACTGGCTGGTTAATGCGGTTAAGGTTATGGAGAGTGATGCGCGCATAGGGGTTGTGGGATGCGAGGAGGTCACAAACCTTCCTGATTTTAACGCAAAAAAATACGGGAAGTGCGCGGACAGGGATGTTATGACCGTTAGCGGGGCGACAATGCTTGTGCGCGCGGAAGTTCTGCGGAAAGTGGGAACGCTTGATGCAAAGGAGTTCAGCCCTGCGTACGGGGAGGAAACTGACCTGAATTACAGGGCGCACAATGCGGGCTACAGGATAGTGCGCACGTGCAAAAGCTCAATCATGCATTTTGGAGGGAAGAGCAGCGAGCAGCTCGGGAGTGCGGAACAGTATCTGCTTTGCAACACTAACAGAATTAAGGTAATGCTGTATAATCTCGGAATTTTGAATTTGATAAGGCATGTGCCGGGCTGGGGGCTTATATTTGTGAAGAGCGTGCCGGAAATGCGCACGCATCTTTTGCTCAGGGCAGCATGGAGGAATCTGCGGAATGCGGGGAAAATCATGCGGGAGAGGCGCAAAAGGGCGGAAAGCGCTAAGAAACTGCGGCAAAAACTGTTCGGCGAATGAACCAAGGGCAGAATGTGAAGGAACTTAAAGCTTACGTGCGGTTAAAATATTAATTAAGCCTTTAAAGCAAGGCGGAAAAAAGCGAAAAATGGCGATAATATGGCATTTCAGAAGGTTTTGGTAACTGGCGGCGCGGGCTTTATCGGAAGCAATTTCGTGCACTATTTCCTAAGGGAGCACCCTCAGAGCGAGCTTGTGAACCTGGATAAGTTAACCTATGCGGGGAACAAGGCAAACCTTGCAGGGCTTGAGGGGAATAAGAATTACTCATTTGTACAGGCGGATATTTGCGATGCCGCGGCTGTGGGAAAGGCAATGGAGGGGTGCGATGCCATTGTAAATTTTGCAGCGGAGAGCCACGTGGATCGTTCTATTAAGGATGCAAGCACTTTTCTGAGAACTAATGTTGAGGGCGTGAGGGTTCTGCTTGAGGCAGCGGGAAGTGCGGGTGTGAAAAGATTTATGCAAATTTCAACCGATGAGGTTTACGGGAGCATTGCGGAAGGGTCATTTAAGGAGACTGATGCACTGAGCCCGAGGAATCCGTATTCCGCGTCAAAGGCAGCGGCGGATTTGCTTGTGAATTCATATGCGGAAACTTACGGGCTCGGTACCGTAATTACACGCTCGTCAAATAATTTCGGGCCTTACCAATTTCCGGAGAAGGTTATTCCGCTTTTTGTGACAAATTTGCTGCGCGGGAAGAAAGTGCCGCTTTACGGGGATGGAATGAACGTGCGCGAGTGGATTTATGTTGAGGATAATTGCAGAGGGATTGAAACCGTTTTCGCAAAGGGAAAAAAGGGCGAAACCTACAATGTCGGGAGCGGGGATGAGAAAACTAACATTGACTTGACAAAGGCGATACTTGCGGAGCTTGGAAAGGGGGATGATATGATTGAGCGCGTGCAGGACAGGCTTGGGCATGACAGGAGATATTCGCTTGACTGCACGAAACTTCGCGCGCTTGGATGGGAGCCGACGGGCAATTTCGGCGAGAATTTGAAGCGCACGGTTTCATGGTATAAGGGAAATGAAAAATGGTGGGAGCCGTTGCTGGAGGGGATGAAATGAAAGGGATTATACTTGCGGGCGGAATGGGAACAAGATTGATGCCGCTGACAAAGGTTACGAATAAGCACCTGTTGCCTGTTTACAACAAGCCGATGATTTATTATCCATTGGAGAAACTTGTGCAGGCGGGGATAAAGGAGGTGCTTATAGTTACCGGGCCCGAACATGCGGGGGATTTTTTGAAACTGCTTGGTTCGGGAAAGGATTTTGGCGTAAGGCTGATGTATGAACTGCAGGACAAGGCAGGCGGGATTGCCGATGCGCTGAGGCTTGCGGAAGATTTTGCGCAGGGTGAGAAGGTTGTAGTGATTCTCGGGGATAATATATTTGAGGATGATATTTCAGAGTATGCGCACGAGTTTGAGAAAGGGAGTGATGGCGCAAGGATATTTCTTAAAGAGGTTGAGGACGCGGAAAGATTTGGCGTGGCGGAGCTTGACGGGGACAAGGTGCTTGGCATTGAGGAGAAACCGGAAAAGCCGAAGAGCAATTTTGCTGTGACTGGGCTTTACATGTATGATGCAAATGTGTTTGAAATAATCAAGGGGCAGAAGCCCAGCGGGCGCGGGGAGTATGAGATTACGGACGTGAACAATGAGTACATAAGGCGCGGTGCAATGAATGCGGGCGTGCTGAAAGGGTTCTGGACTGACGCGGGAAAGGTTGAAAGCCTTTACAGGGCGGCAGGGCTTGTGAGGGAGAAGGAACTTAAAGAGGGAAAGGGGAAAGAAAAAGGGAGTGAGTAAATGGCCGTGAAAATGCCTTCCGCTTCTGTTGTTGTTATGACGCACAACCGCGCGGGCGTGCTGCAAAAAACGCTTGATGCAATGCTTAAGCAGGATTATGCCGCGAATTACGAGATAGTTGTTGTCAATGACGGCAGTACGGATAAAACAAGGGAAATGCTTGCGCGGGAATTCGGCGGGGAGAAAAGGATAAAGGTTCTGAACCAGAAACGCTCCTTCCCATGCAGGGCAAGGAACAACGGAATCAAAAATGCGCGGAACAATTTTGTTGTTATAATGGATGATGACTGCATCCCCGCAAGGAACTGGCTCGGGAATTTAATGATTGGATTTTTTGAGAACGGGGCACTAAATAAAAAAATTGGCGTTGTGAGTTCGTTCCATGAGTTTGGCGGCACAAGCACCGCGTTCAAAAGGGAGGCGCTTACGAAAGTGGGGGGGTATGACGAGAATTACAGGTATTACCGAGAGGACACTGATTTAGTTTTCAGGATTCTTGACGCTGGCTATGAAAACCGCGTGGTTAAAAACGCGAAATTCAGGCACGAGCACAAAATGGAAAATCCACAGGGCTTGTCCGGCTGGATAAGGTACGGGCTTGAGAGGTGCGGCTACCATATGAATGATGTTCTGCTTTACAAAAACAACCCTGCACGTGCGGAGAAATTTCTTGATGTTAAGATGGGCTTCCTTGTGAACCCTTTTGCGGACTGGGCTACTGCAACAAACCAGTGGGGCAAGGGCGGGGAGCTGAGGCTTGGCTCCCCTCGCGGGCTTACATTTGTGCAGAACAAGAGCCCTATGCATGCGCTTGCGATTATCGGGGCGGCATGGGGCTATGTGCTTTGTGTTAAGGCATACAGGCTCAGCGGCAGCATTAAGTTCGGGAAATTATTGGTATAGGCGTTGGAAATGAAAACAAAGGCAAAAATAAAAACTGTAATTCTTGTAGGCGGGAAGGGCATGCGCCTGCGTGAGTTCACGGAGGAGATGCCGAAGGCAATGGTTCCAATTGGAGGGAAGCCGATACTGTGGCACATAATGAAGATTTACGCAACCGCAGGATTTACTGATTTCGTGCTTTGCACAGGATATCACAGGGAGCAGATTGAGGAATACTTCAGGAAGAACAATGAGGACAACTGGAATATTGAGTTTGTAGATACGGGACTTGAAAGCACAAAGGCCGAGCGCTTGCGGAGGATTGAGAAGTTTATGGAAGGGGAGAATGAATTCTTTGTTGCTTATGGAGATGATGTAAGTGATGTTGATGTCAAGGCTGTACTGGAATTCCACAGGAAAAGCGGAAAGGTTGGGACGCTCACAACAGTAAATCCTGAAAGTCAGTTCGGCGTGCTTGACCTGGGTGAAAGCGGCGCTGTTAAGGGGATACGCGAAAAGCCGAGGCTTAACACATGGATAAACGGCGGATTTTTTGTTTTTAACAGAAGGATTTTTGATTATCTGCATAAGGTGCAGGGCGAGTTAGAGAACGAAGTTTTTGCGGAACTTGTGAATGAGCAGGAACTTGTTGCGAGAAAACATGAAGGTTTCTGGGGCTGCATGAATACCTTTAAAGAATGGTCCGAATTGAATGAACTTTGGAAGCACGGAAAGGCACCATGGAAGAAATGGGAATGATTTGTATGGGTGATGAAAATTTCTGGCAGGGTAAAAAAGCATTTGTAACCGGCGCGGACGGCTTTATTGGTTCATGGGTTGCCAAGGGTTTGCTCGAGAAAGGCGCGAATGTTTACTGCCTTGCGCGAGATGTTAAGAAAGATGCAGGGTATGATGTGCTGGGCATCAGGGATAAAATTACACTTGTACACGGGGATTTGATTGATTATGCCTCACTTGAGAGGCCTGTTAGGGAATATGAAATTGATTCTGTTTTCCATCTTGCCGCGCAGGCACTGGTTGGTGTTGCGAACTCGGGGCCGATGAGCACCTTTGAATCAAACATACGCGGAACTTACAATTTGCTTGAGGCATGCAGGCGCGCGGAGCGTGTTAAGAGGATTGTTGTTGCAAGCAGTGACAAGGCTTACGGTGTGCAGGAGAAACTGCCCTATACTGAGGACAGCCCGCTGCACGGGGCGTATCCGTATGATGCGTCAAAGGCATGCACGGATATAATTGCAAGGTCTTATTTTACCACTTACGGAATGCCGGTTACAGTGACAAGGAACGCAAACACATACGGCGGGGGGGACATGAACTTCTCAAGGATTGTGCCTGATGCAATAAGGTGCGCGCTTGAGGGGAAGGCACTTGAGATACGCTCGGATGGGAAGGCGGAGAGGGATTATATGTATGCACAGGATGCTGTGAGCGCGTACTTAACGCTTGCCGAGAACGCGGAACAAGAGGGCGTGAAGGGAGAGGCGTTTAACTTTGGAACAGGGAAGCCTGTGAGCGTGCTTGAGGTTGTTAAAGAAATAAACGGAATTGTTGATTCCGCTGTTGAGCCTAAGGTGCTTGGCAGTGCGAAGAATGAGATTGACAGGCAGTGGCTTGACAGCGGCAAGGCCGCGCGCGTGCTTGGCTGGAAGCCGGAGTATTCACTTGCGCAGGGTTTGAAGGAAACAGTGGAATGGTACAGGCATTACCTGAAGAAATAAGTGTAAACACGCGGAAACGTTCGCCTGTTGTACCAAACCAGTTATTAAATATTATTTGTTTTTTAAATTAGTTGTGATTTCATATGAGAGTACTGCTGTTAAACCCGCCGTTTATGGGAAAGTATTCCCGCTCTTCGCGGTCTCCTGCCGTGACAAAGGGCGGCACTATTTATTATCCGTTGTGGCTTGCGTATGCCACGGGCGTGCTTGAAAAAGAAGGGTTTGAGGCGAAGCTTCTTGATGCGCCTGCTGAGGGGAAGAGCATTGAAGACGTGCTTTCAATCGTGCGGGAATTTAAGCCCGAGCTTGTGGCGATGGACACAAGCACGGGGAGCATTTACAGCGATGCGGAGATTGCGGGGAAGATAAAGGAGGAGCGCGGGAATGCGTTTGTTGTTTTTGTGGGCCCGCACCCGTCTGCGGTTCCTGAAGAAACATTGAAAATCAGCGGAGCGATTGATGCAATTGCAAGGAAGGAATATGATTACACAATACTTGAACTGGCGCAGGAGATTGAAAGGGTGCAAAAGGGCAGGGGAAAGGTGGAGAAGCCAGGACTGGATCTCGGGAAGATTAACGGGCTGAGCTGGCGCGCACAGGGTGATGCAGACAGGATTATGCACAACAAGGACAGGGCGTTCATAGATGAACTGGATGAACTACCTTTTGTCAGCGAGGTTTACAAAAGGCACCTTAATATTAAGAATTATTTTTACAGCGCGAATCTTTACCCTGAAATTACAATTATAACGGGCAGAGGCTGCCCCTACAGGTGCAAGTTCTGTGTCTGGCCGCAGGTTCTTAATGGCAGGGCATACCGCGCAAGAAGCGTTGACAATGTTATTGCCGAGTTTGAGTACATAAAAAAGAACTTTCCCGAGGCAAAGGAGGTTTTCATTGAGGATGACACCTTTACCGCGGACAGGGCAAGAGTGAAAGAGTTTTGCGAAAAAATGATTGCGAAAAAAATCCGCATTAAATGGAGTTGTAATGCGCGCGCGGATGTTGATTATGAAACACTGCGCATTATGAAAAAATCAGGGGGCAGACTCCTGTGCGTGGGAATTGAATCGGGCGTGCAGGAAATCCTTAATAACATAAGCAAGGGCACGCAAATTGAAAAAATAAGGCAGTTCTTCAAGGACACGAAAAGGGCGGGCATTTTAGTGCACGGATGCTTCATGCTCGGCAATCAGGGCGAAACAAAGGAAACGATTGCGCAAACAATCAGGTTTGCAAAGGAACTTAACCCCGACACGGCACAGTTCTTTCCGCTTATGGTTTACCCCGGAACTGAAACCTATGATTGGGCGCGTGAGAATAAATTTTTGAAGAGCAATGATTTCAGGGACTGGCTGAATGCGGAGGGCGGGCACAACTGCATGGTTAGCAGACCGGGGCTGAGTTCCGAGGAGCTTGTTAGCGAGTGCAACCGCGCGAGAAAGGAGTTTTATCTAAGGCCGAATTATGTTGCCTCAAAGGCAGTACAGCTGGTTATGCACCCGCGCGAGGCAAAGAGAATATTTAAGGCAAGCAGAACCTTTTTCAGGCACCTTAGGGAAAGGGGAAAAGAGTGAAGGCGAGCGTTGTTATACCTGTTTATAATTCCGAAGATACAATAGCGGACTGCCTTAAGAGTGTGCTTGCGCAGAAAGTGCGTGGCGGATTTGAGGTTATAGTTGTTGATGATGGGAGTACGGACAGCACGGGCAAAATTACGAAAAAATTCCCTGTAAAATACATAAGGCAGGACAATGCCGGGCCCGCAACTGCGCGGAATAAAGGCGTGAAGCGCGCAAGCGGAAAGTATGTTGCATTTATTGATGCCGATTGCGTTGCATCCGGGGGCTGGCTTGCGGAATTGCTGAAGCCGCTTGAGGAAAATGAGGCAACAGGAGTGCAGGGCGCCTACAGGAGTGAACAGCGGGAGATTATTGCAAGGTTTTCACAGGTTGAGATCGAGGACAGATATGAAAGGATGATGCGCGCGAAAAGCATTGACTGGGTGGGTTCGTATTCATCCGCATACAGGAGGGATGTATTCGTGCGGGAGAGCGGATATGATGAGGACTTTCCAACTGCTTCGGGCGAGGATCCCGAGCTGAGCTTCAAGCTCGCGAAGAAGGGGCACAAATTGCTTTTCAATCCGCGCGCAGTTGTTTTCCACAAACACCAGAGCACGCTGGCTTCGTATTTGAAAAGCAAATTTTACCGCGCGTATTGGAGAGTTCTGCTTTACAAAAAGCACAGGGAGAAGGCTGTGAAGGATTCATACACCCCTCAGGTGCTGAAGGTGCAGATCGGATTGTTTTACCTTTTCTGTGCAGGAATTGTTGCAGCACTGCTGAATCCTGCGCTTTCATTTGTGCCTGTTGGAATTCTGCTCGCGGGCTTTTTGAGCACTTTGCCATTCACAATTTTTGCATTACAGCGTGACTTCACAGTGGGGTTGGTGGCACCGTTTGTCATCATGCTGCGTTCCGTGGTTTTCGGCGCGGGGCTGGCCACTGCAACTGTAAGGGGCGTGGCGCGGAAATGAAAATTGTGCAGGTTACGCATCACTTCTCGCCCTGCATCGGCGGGGTTGAGAGTGTTGTGCTTGAAACCTCAAGGCGGCTTGTGGAGGCGGGGCATGAAGTAAGTGTTGTCTGCCTTGACAGATGTGCAAAGGGCGGGAAAATTCTGCCCGGCACAGGCGAGATTGATGGAATTAAAATTACGCGCATACCATTCATTGATTTGAAGTATTACAAGATTGCGCCGCGCGTGCTTTCGCTTATTACGGGCGCGGATTTGGTGCACGTGCATGGAGTGGGGTTCTTCAGCGATTATCTGCTTGCATTGAAGGGCGTGCATAAACTGCCTGTTATTGTTTCAACGCACGGCGGAATTATGCACACGCGGAAGATGCGAGCAATTAAGGCAATTTATGGGCTGTGGATGCCGCTGATGCTTAACCGTGCGGATGCGGTTGTTGCGGTGAGCAAAAATGACAGGGATGCATTCTCGCGCATTTGTGCCGGGGGGAAAGTGAGGCTTATTGAGAACGGGATTGATTACGCAAGGTTTGCAAATGCGCGGGGGAAAACTGAGAAGAATTCATTTATCTATGTAGGCAGGCTTTCAAGAAACAAGAGAGTAGATAATCTGATTGAAACATTTGCATTTTTGAAAAAGGCGGGCGTGGAATTTAAGCTTACAATCCTCGGGCATGACTTTGACGGCATTGCGGAGAAACTGCATGGGCTTGTGGAGAAGAAGGGGCTGGGGGGGGATGTGATGTTTGTCGGCTCGGCAGAGGCAGAGGAGCTTGCAAAGGCCGTTGCGCGCGCGGAGTATTTTGTTTCCGCCTCGGAGTACGAGGGGTTTGGGTTAAGCACTGTCGAGGCAATGGCAGCGGGCACTGTTCCGCTTGTGAATAACATTCCCGCGTTCAGGCAACTTATACATAACAGAAGGAACGGATTTTTGCTGGATTATGGAAAGCCCGAGCTTGCGGCACGCGTGATTCAGGAGGTTATTGGAATGCCCGCTGTTGAGAGAGTGCGCATTGCAGGGCGGGCAAAATCCCGCGCAAAAAGTTTTGATTGGGAGAGAAAAGTGCGGGAGTTTGAGGGGCTTTATTCGCAAGTGGTACAAAGGCTGAAGTGTAAAAAATGAAACTGTTCGATATTTTTGGTGCAATCGGCAGAGGAGTGCGTTTTACATGAATCTCCTAATCAGCGCTTATCATGGCACCGGCTTCGGAGGGGCGGAGAGGTCTGGGTCCACAATTGCGGAAGGGCTGGAAAAGCACGGGCACAGCGTATTTATGGCTTCAACAGCCGAATATGAGGGTTTAAACACGCTGAAATTCAGCAAATACCCCCTGCCTTTGCCTTTTTTTCAGCGTTTTTACCTCAAAAACTTTCTGAAGAAAATCATCAAAAAAGAGAAAATTGACATTATTCATGCCCAGGATCGGCTGACTTCAATAGGGGCGGTGCTTGCTGCAAAGGAGTGCGGCATTCCTGCAGTGGTGCACTTCCGTGACTACTGGTTTTGCTGTACCAAGAGCACATGCCTGCGCAGGGAGGGAAAGGGTTATGCAACATGCCGAACATGCACCACTGAAAATTTACGTGGATGCGTTCCGTGGTACAGATTAGGTTGGGAAACTTATAAGCTCAATGAAACACGCAAAGTTCTGCCCGTGCTGGACAAGGCGGATGTGAAAATTGCAATAAGCAATGCCGTGAAGAAGAAAATGATGGCGCACGGCCTGCGGGGAAAGATTGAGGTATTGCCAAATCCGGTGGATACTGTTAAATTCGTTCCTGTCAAAGGGGGCGCGAGGCGCGGGAAGGTTGTCACTTTCGTGGGGCGGCTTTCATATGAAAAAGGGATTGCGGAGCTTATGAAAATAATGCAGGGCGTGCTTGCACAGCGAAAGGATGTCAGATTTTTGATTGTGGGCGAGGGGCCGATGAAAAATGAACTTGAGGAGTTTGTGCAGGAAAAAGGGCTTGCGGGAAATGTTGAAATTGCGGGGCGTGTTTTGTTTGATGAACTGCCCGCAATTTATGCAAACTCAGATGTTGTGCTTTTTCCGTCGCAATGGGAGGAGCCGTTTGGCAGAATTGCGATTGAGGCAGGAGCGTGTGGAACGCCTGTTGTTGCAAGCAAAACAGGGGGAATAACTGAAACTGTTGTTGATGGACGCACCGGCTTTTTGGTTTCGCCTTCGCGGACGGAGGAATGGGTTGCAAAAATAAATGAACTTCTGGACAATGATTCAATGCGTGCGCAAATGGGAAAGTCTGCAAGGGAATTTGCTGTTGAGAAGTTCAGCACGGATGTTGTTGTGCAGAGGCTTGAGAAAATTTACAAAGGTGTTTTGTGATGTGCGGCATCTGCGGATTTGCGGGATTTACAGACAGGGCGCTGTTGCGCAGTATGGCTGCCGCGCTTGAGCACCGCGGGCCTGATGACAGGGGTTTTTTTGAGGACTCCGCAGTTTCACTGGGGCATCGAAGGCTGAGCATAATTGATTTGAGTGCAGAGGCAAAACACCCTGTGCATAACGAGGAGGGCAGCGTGCAGGTTGTGCTTAACGGGGAGATTTATAATTACAAAAAACTGCGCACTGAGCTTGAGGCAGGGGGGCACAGATTTTATACAGAAGGAGATACGGAAACAATTGTGCACGCGTATGAGGAATACGGGCTGAAGTTTGTTGAGAAGATTGACGGGATGTTTGCATTTGCGCTCTGGGATGCCGCGAGGAAAAGGCTTGTGCTTGCGCGCGACAGGATGGGTAAGAAGCCGATTTACTATTGGCAGGACGCAGGCAAAAATAAATTTTTGTTTGCTTCTGAAATCAAGGCACTGTTAAGGTGCAGGGAGGTTCATGCTGAATTGAACCGCAAGGTTTTGCCATTGTGGATGATGATGAGGGTTGTGCCCGCAAGGGAGACGCTGTTTGCGGGGATTAAAAAGGTTCTGCCTGCGGAAATGCTTGTGCTTGAGAACGGGAAGATTAGGGCGCAGGAATACTGGCGCCTGCGCATGGATGAAAACATCTTTGACGAGCACAGCGCGGAGAAACTGCTTGAACAGGAATTTTCAAAGGCCGTGGAGGAGAGGCTGATAAGCGATGTTCCGCTCGGCGCGTTTTTGAGCGGCGGGCTGGATTCAAGCATGATTGTTGCAAAAATGCAGGGGATTATGAACGAACCCGTTAAAACATTCACTGTCGGCTTTGGGGAAGAGGGAGATGAGTTCCTGTATGCGCGGCAGATTGCGGAAAGGTTTGGAACCGAGCATAAGGAACTGGTTGTTGGATTTCCCAAGATGACGCGCGCGCTGCCGAAGCTTGTCTGGCACATGGACGAGCCTATTGCGGATCCCGCAATAATGCCGACTTATTTTGTTACCGCGCTTGCAAGGAAGAAGGTTACTGTTGCATTGCTTGGGGAGGGTGCGGATGAATTGTTTGCGGGCTACACAAGATACAGGCGGGCGCAGGGGGCGTGGAACTTTTTGCCCGCGGGACTGAAACATTACATTTACAGGAACCAGGATATTGCATTCAGGGAAACGGAACTGGGAAATGTGCTTGAGGAGGGCAACGGTGCGGGTGCGTTGAGAAAGTTGAGTGACGGATATTTCAACAGCAGTGCGAACGGCACTGCTTTCATAAACAGGGCGCTTATGTTTGACCTGCGGGAGCTGCTTCCGAATTATCAATTGATGCGCGTGGATAGATTGACAATGGCTCACGGTCTGGAGGCAAGGGCGCCGTTCCTTGCAAAAGGGATTGCGGAATTAAGCGGCAGGCTTGGCGCGGGGCTGAAACTGAATAACGGAACAGGGAAATACATAAACAGGAAACTTGCGGCAAAGGTTTTGCCAAAGGAGCGGGCGGGCGAGAAGAAAAGAATTTTCTTTGTGCCGATGAGGAAATGGTTTGATGAAGATGCACGCGGAGTTGCGGAAGGGCTGCTTGATGAAAGTGTTGTGCATGAGCGCGGAATTTTTGATTACACAGGCGTGAAAAAACTGTTTAATGAAAGGGAGCGCGGAATTTTCAGGGGCAGGGCATCAAACCAATTATGGATGATGATGATGCTTGAAATCTGGTTCAGGACTTTTGTTGATAAGCGCGGGGAGAGGGCAATAAAATTATAAGGGGTGAAACCTTAAAATTTAAGTCAGGGTGAGATTATGAAACTGCTCGTTATTGCACATGCCGCATTTATGCGGACAAACCGTATCCTTTTCAGGGAAATTGCCGCACTCGGGACCGATACAACTATTCTCTCCCCGGGGGAGTGGAGAGGTGATTTCAAGCTGGATAAAATAAAAATGGAGCCAAGGAAGGGTGAGAAGTTTGCACTGCTTTCAGGGAAGACCGCATTCAACGGAAAAATAAACTATTATTTCTTCACCTCGCCGCTCCTGCTAAACATGGGGAAAATAAAGCCCGACATTGTTTTTATTTATCAGGAGCCGTGGAGTTTCAGTGCACTGCAGGCAGCGATTGTTTCAAGGATTTTTGGCGCGGAACCTGTCTTTTACACAATGGAAAATATGGAGCGCAGACTCATGTTTCCATTGCCCCTTATTGAAAAAATAGTGTTCAGGCTGTGCAAAAATGCGTTTGCACTCACCGACGAGGGGATTGAACTGCTTAGGAAAAAGGGGTTCAGAGGAAGGGTGGAAAAACTTTATCTTGGAGTTGACACAAAACTTTTCAGGAAACGCAATGCCCTTGTGCTTAAGAAAAAGCTCGGGCTGAATGGGTTTGTAATAGGATATATG
>JBDRDO010000031.1:0-3622 GCA_043820655.1 Candidatus Iainarchaeum sp.
TAAATCAAGGTTTTTAAACCTTTCCGCAGCGAAGTAGTTTATCCAATTCCTTGTTTTGGTTTTGGCTCTCCCGTTCCGCTGAGGGCGGGAAGGTACGCATAAAGGTGCGATAATGGCAGAAATGACTGAAAAAAAGGAAGATAAGACTGTTAAGAAGGCCGAGGAAAAGGCCGCTGTAAAGGCGGACAAAAAAGACAGCCCTAAGGCTGCCGAAAAGGAGAAGCCGGCAGAGAAAAAGAAGGCTAGTGTCGTCGAGCGTAAAGCGAAGACGGCACAGATTAAGCGCGGATCTGTCCGCGCCGCGGATGTGTCCGCGCGAAAGCAGGATTTGGAATGGGTTGATTACAAGCCTGAGGAACTGGAGCAGGCAATTGTTAATATGGCAAATGAGGGGCAGACTGCCTCCGAGATTGGAATGGTACTGCGCGACCAGTACGGCGTGCCTAAATTTAAGAAGCTTTCAGGCAGGACTATCGAGGAGGTTCTCGGCGCGCATAAACTGCTTCCCGAGGTTCCAAGGGATTTGCTTAATCTTATCAGGAGGAGCGTTGTTCTGCAGAAGCATATGGAGCAGAATAAGAAGGATTTTACCGCAAAGCGCGGCTATCAGCTGACAGTGAGCAAAATAAGGAGGCTTGTGAAATATTACCATAAAAAGAGCAAGCTGCCCGAGGGTTGGAGGTACACGCCCGAAACTGCCGCACTGCTCGTGAAGTAATTGCATGTGATATTATGGAGTATGAATGCAGATATGATTTTGCGGGGAAGGTAAGGGGAAAGGTTAAGGGAGATAAAAGTGCAGAGGAGATGCTTGCTGAAATAAATAAAATTATTTCAAAGGCGGAAAAGTGAAGCGGAAAGGAAATTGAAATTTAAGGTGCGAATATGGCTGAGGCAAAGAAAGGGAAGGAAAGGGCGGCAAAGCGTGCCGTGGACAAGTGGAAGAAGAAGGTATGGTACACCATGTTTGCCCCCGCGGAGTTTGACAGGAAAGTGCTTGGGGAGACTGTTGCATCAAAGCCTGAACTGCTAGAGGGCAGGATTATTAATGCAAGCGTCAGGGATTTGGGAGGCGACCCAAAAAAGGCGCATGTGAAGCTTGTGTTTAAGATTAATGATATCAAGGGCGACAAGGCATATACCGAAGTTGTAGGGCACCTGATAGGGGCAGGTTACCTGCGGAGGTTTACGCGCAGAAGGATGAGCAAGATTGAAATTGTTCAGGATGCGCTTACAAAGGACGGGAAGAAGGCGAGGGTTAAGGTTATCTGCCTGACAGCGAGGAAGGCTGAACGCGCAAAAGAAAGGGCAATCTCAAAAATGCTGAGGGAGCAGATGGCGGCCTTTATTAAGGGCGTTAATTCCGTCAAGCTTGTTGACGAGCTTGTTTTCGGGAATGTGAGCATGAAGATTTTCAATGAGGTAAAAAAGATTGCCCCGATAAAGAGGATAGAGGTTGCAAAATCAAGAATAGTTAAGGAGTAGGGGTTTGCATGGATCCTGTTATGGGAGAGCTTGCACTGCTTCTGGGGCTTCTGGCAGTATTTTCCGCGATTTCTTATGTCAAGAATTCACTCACCAACAAGGGCATAATAATAAGCAATGTTTTAGGGATTGTTGTTTACAGACTTGGGGGGATGGAAAGTTTCCTTGTCCTTATTGTTTTTTTCATTATTGCGGAATCGTGCACAAGGTATGCGCGTGCCAAAACAGGGGAGGTGCATGAGAGGCGCACAACCTCAAATATTTTCGGGAATGCGGGGGCTGCGGTAGTTGCGCTTGCGCTTGGGGCGCATCTGGCGTTTTTTGGCTCGATTGCATCGGCACTTGCGGACACTGTTTCCTCGGAAATCGGCATGCTTTCAAGGAGGAAACCAAGGCTTATAACAACGCTTGAGGAAGTTGAGCACGGCACGGACGGGGGGGTAACAATACTGGGGCTTTTTGCGGGGGCGCTGGCTGCGGGGGTAATCGGGATAATTTATTTTTACATAAACGGGAACATCCTTGTCCTGCCGATTATGGTTTTTGCAGGGTTTGCGGGATCATTGATTGACAGCGTGCTTGGCGCTGTTTTCGAGCGCGGGGGAAAGATGAACAACATGGAAGTTAATTTTATTGCAAGCATCTGTGGCGGGGGGATTGCAATCCTGCTCGGGGCAATATTCTTATAGAGATGCGCACAAATTAGGGTTAGGGTGCGGGTGTGGACGGGTTTACACTGCTTGTAATTAAACTTCTTCTTTACATTGCCCCGCTTTACTTTGCAAATTCCGCCGCAATGCTTTCCGGCGGGAAAACAGCGCTTGATTTTGGCAGGAAGATGCCTGACGGGGAGCGCATTCTGGGGGAGGGGAAGACAATAAAGGGCTCCCTTATGGGAATTGCGGTTGGTACAGGGGTTGCGGGGATAATACTGCTTGTTGCGCCCGATATTGCTGCCGCGGTTTCTCCGCGATACCTTGAACTCGGGTTTCTGCTTGCGGGAGGGGCGATTTTGGGGGACATAGTTGCGAGCTTTTTCAAGAGGAGAAGCGGGATTAAATCCGGCACGGAGGCGTTTGTTGTTGACCAGCTTGATTTTGTTGTGGGGGGAATGCTTTTTGGGAGCGTTATTTACATGCCGTCCTTTTACGAGGTTATTTTTATTGCGATTGCGACTTTGATTATACACAGGTTCACGAATTTCATTGCGTTCAAAATTAAATTAAAGAAGGTGCCGTGGTAGGCGTGAAAGGTGCGGCAATGAACAGGGCGCTTGGTTTTGTTTTGAAGTTCTTTGCGATATTTCTAGTTCTTGAGGCAGGGCTTTTCAGTTTCGGCGCCGCGCCGCTGGAGGAATGGATTGCGGGATTTGAGGCACAGGCATTGGGGCTGGAAAGCGCGGGCAATGTTGTGATTGCGGGGGGAAATGAATTCACAATCAATGAATCATGCACAGGGCTTGTTAGCGGGATTATACTTGCCTCAATTGTTTTTGCGCTGCGCAGGCCTGCACTGCGGGAGAAACTGAAAATATTCACGGCGGGTTTTGTTTTACTGTTTCCGCTTAACCTTTTGCGCGTGTATTTTGTTTTGCTCAGTGCGCAATGGCGGGGGGCGGAAACCGCAGAATTTGTGCATATTGCAAGCTGGTTTATGGGCGCGGGATTTGTGCTTCTGTTCTGGTATTTTTTAACCAAAAGGTTTGCGGGCGTGAAGGAGTTTAATGAACTGATTTAGTGCCAATGCAATCAGTGAGCCTAAAAGCCAGTGTTGAAAATAAAGATGTCCATTGCGGCAAGCACGCCGGAAAACAGCACAAACATCACAAGTGTGCGCACAACAAACGGCTTGGGGATTATTTGCTCCTTCCGCATGCGGAATGAAACCGCGGCAACTGCAAGTGAAACCACGAGCATCTGCGGAAGCACGACGGGGAGTGAATATGATGCCCCGACAAACCTGCCGCTCAGGACTTGCAGGAGCAGGAGGAACAGGAACGGGGAAAGCACAAGGAGGAATACGAATTTTTTCAGCATGCCGGCTGCGGTTGGCTTCAGCCTGTGCTTGACAAGACTTGCCCATGCGAATGCGCCCGCGATTGAGAACATGATGAAGGCGGGAAACAGGGAAATGAAGG